>DATCDK010000023.1:0-10679 GCA_036510735.1 Acidothermaceae bacterium
GATTTTGCCCTACCAGCAGGCGGGCGCCAACGGGCGCATCTGGCAGGACGCCGCGAAGACGCTGCTCAACAAGCAAGCGGGCATGTACCTGCTCGGCTCGTTCGTGGCGCAGCAGTTCACGGCTGCCCCCGACCTCGCCGACCTGGACTTCTTCCCGTACCCGGCGATTGACCCGGCCAACGCTCAGGACTCCATCGACGCCCCGATCGACGGGTTCATGATGAGCAAGAAGGTGAAGAACAAGGACGGCGCCACCGCGCTCCTCGAGTACATCGGGACAGCTCAAGCGGAGGCGCTGTATGGCAAGACCGACCCAAGTGACATCGCAGCGGCGACGAACGCCGACACCAGCACCTACAATCCGATCCAGCAGAAGTCGGTTGAAATCATCAAGTCCTCGAAGAACATCGCCCAGTTCCTTGACCGCGACACGAACCCTGACTTCGCGGACAACACGGTTGCGGCCATGATCCAGAGCTTCTTCAACGCGCCAACTCAGGTTGCATCGCAGCTCAAGGCCCTCGAAGGGCAGGCAAAGACGGTGTTCACCAGCTAATGGTCGCAGCTACTCAAGCGATCGGCTCCTCGCCGGCGGTGCGCAAGCGCCGCCGGCGAGGAGTTCGCATGTTGTCGGCCGGCGACAAGGTGGTTTTGTCGCTGATGGTTTTTATCCCGTTGGCCATCGTCCTCTTCTTTGTTTGGTTCCCGGCACTCGCGACGGTGTTCCTGTCCTTCACCACGTGGAGCGGCATCGGCGGCCTCAAGGCGATCCATGCCGACGGCATCCAGAACTATCACCAGATCGCGACGAACTACCCGCCGTTCGTCCCGGCGCTGGAACACAACGTTCTTTGGCTCGTCGTCTTCATCGTCTTCGCTACTCCGCTCGGGATTCTCATCGCGGTGCTGCTCGACCAGAAGATTCGCGGCAGTCGCATCTACCAAAGCCTGATCTTCTTGCCGGTCATGCTGTCGCTTGCGCTGATCGGCATCATCTGGGAGCTCATGTACTCGAACAACTACGGATTGATCAACAGCTTGATCGGCCGTAACGGGCAGACCAACTTCATCGACTGGCTCGGAAATCCGAAGCTAAACATCTGGGCAGTTTTGGTCGAAGCCTCTTGGCGCCAAGTTGGCTACGTCATGGTGCTATATCTGGCCGGCCTGAAGGCGGTCGACCCCACGCTGCGTGAGGCGGCGACGGTCGACGGCGCGACTCCGTGGCAGACGTTTTGGCGGGTCGTGTTTCCTGTCTTGCGCCCGATCAACGTCATCATCGTCGTCATCACCGTGATCGAGTCGTTGCGCGCGTTCGACCTCGTCTACATCACGAACGGTGGCACGAACGGCCTCGAGCTGTTGTCGGTGTTGGTTACCCGCAACATCCTCGGGCAACAAAGCCGGATCGGCTTCGGCTCGTCCTTGGGTGTCGTGTTGCTGGTCATCGCACTGGTACCGATCATTACGTTCCTCGTCCAGCAGCTGCGTGAGGAGAAGCGCCGATGACCGCCGCCGCGTCTGTCGACAGCCTGATGACTACGGCTCCCATTACTCGTAGGCGCACGTCCGAGCGAAAGCATGTCGGGTCGCACGTCTTCCTGCTCATCATCACCGTGCTGTGGACAGCACCGCTCCTCTGGGCGATGTACACGTCGCTGCGGCCATATGGCGAGACCGCGAAATACGGTTACCTTTCGCTACCACACCACCTGACCTTCTCGAACTTCAGGAACGCCTGGTCACAAGCCGACATCCTCCATTACTTCTGGAACTCGGTGATCATCACTTTGCCGGCCGTGGTGATCACCCTCGGCCTTGCGTCGTGTGTCGCCTACGTGCTGTCGCGCTTCAGCTTCTGGTTCAACATCCCGCTGCTCATCATTTTCGTGTCGGCCAACCTGCTTCCGCCGCAGGTGATCATTACCCCGCTGTACCGCATCTACCTGACGATCCACGTGCCGCACTTCATCAGTAGCAGCGGATTGCTCTACAACTCCTATGCCGGACTGATCGTCGTGAACACGGCATTCCAGCTGGGATTCTGCGTCTTCGTCCTGAGCAATTACATGAAGACGATCCCGAATGAAATCACCGAGGCGGCACTCGTCGACGGCGCATCCGTATGGACCCGCTACTGGAAGCTGACACTGCCGCTGTGCCGGCCTGCGCTGGCGGCGCTGGCAACATTGCTGACGACGTGGATCTACAACGACTTCTTCTGGGCGATCACATTGATCTCATCGGGAAACAAGCGACCGATCACATCGGCGCTGGCCAACCTGCAGGGCCAATATTTCACTAATCAGAACCTGCTTGCCGCTGGTGCGCTCATCACGGCGGTCCCGACACTTCTGGTCTACGTGCTGCTGCAGAAGCAGTTCATCGCCGGCCTTTCGCTCGGTTCGTCTAAGGGCTGAGCTGTTGACCGACCCGACCGCGCTACAAAACTGGGTCACGCTTCGTCGCGACGGTGTCATGGCCGTCTTCGATGTCGGTGGCGCGCACCTGCCGCGCATCGTGCACTGGGGCGCCGATCTCGGCGTTCTGAGCGCGGCCGACATCGCGCGGCTGCCCACAGCGGCGTTCTTTCCCATTGACGAGAGCACGCACAACGCCGACGTGCCGCTCACGGTGTCGCCGACTCGCGCACAGGGTTGGTCAGGGTGGCCGGGCTTGACTGGTCATCGCGACGGAACCGCGACCCAGCCCTTATTTGTCCAGGCGGGCGTGGAAATCGACGAGTCCGACGACGGTCAGGCGCAGACGTTGCGCTATCGCGGTGCAGACGAATCGGCAGCCCTGCTCCTCGACGGCGAGTTCGTTCTGACCGAAGAAGGTGTGCTGCGGCACCGGCAGACACTGACCAGCACCGCGTCGTCCGACCTTGCTTCTTATGTAGTTGATGATCTGCTGACGCTGCTGCCGGTCTCGGAGCACGTTGCCGACGTGTTCGATCATGCGGGCAGGTGGTCGAACGAAGCGCAGTCCCAGCGGCAACCGCTGCACCAGGGCACCTGGTTGCGCGAGCAGCGGCGCGGCCGCACGGGTCCCGATTCACCGCTGTTGTTGATGGTCGGCACCGAGGGGTTCGACTATCGCGACGGGCAGGTGTGGGGCATTCATCTCGGCTGGTCGGGCGACCAGCGCTATCTCGCGCAGCGGCTGAACACCGGTGCAGTACTGCTCGGCGCGGGGGAGATCCTCGCGGCCGGCGAGGTGATCCTTGGTGCCGGCGAGTCGATCACCACGCCGTGGGTCTACGGCGTCTACTCCGGCGCGGGTATCGACGGCGCCTCGCGACGTCTGCACGCAATGTTGCGAAGTCGACCGAGCCATCCGCAGCGTCCTCGCCCCATTGTGCTCAACACATGGGAAGCCGTGTATTTCGATCATTCGTTCGGCCGGCTAGCGGCGCTCGCCGATGTCGCGTCCGAGATCGGCGTCGAGCGGTTCGTCATCGACGACGGGTGGTTCGGGTCGCGCCGTGATGACCGTGCCGGTCTGGGTGACTGGTACGTGTCGGCGGAGGTTTGGCCCGACGGTCTGGGCCAGATTGCCGAATACGTGCGATCGCGTGGCATGGAGTTCGGGCTCTGGTTCGAACCCGAGATGGTCAACCTCGACTCCGACGTTGCTCGTGACCATCCCGAATGGGTCATCGGCACGCCAGGTCGGATGCCGCCGCCATTTCGCGGTCAGCAGGTGCTCGATGTCTCCCAACCTGACGCGTTCGGGTATCTGCTCGAGCGACTGTCGTCGTTGGTTGGCGAGTACGGCATCAGCTACATCAAGTGGGATCACAATCGCGACATCGCCGATCCGGTGCATCGTGGCGGTCCGCGAGTTGGCCGGCCGGCCATCCATGATCAGACGCTGGCCACCTATCGGCTCATGGCGCAGCTGCGCGACCGGCACCCAGGCCTGGAAATCGAGTCGTGTTCGTCCGGTGGCGCGCGCATTGACTTCGGTGTGCTCGAGCACACCGACCGGGTGTGGGCCAGCGACTGTATCGATCCGTACGAGCGAGTTCGGATCGTGTCAGGGATCTCGACGCTGTTGCCGTTCGAGTTGATCGGTGCTCATGTGGCGTCCGGCCGCAGCCACACGACCGGTCGCACGCACGAATTGTCGTTTCGGCTTGCAGTGGCGTTGTTCGGGCATGCCGGGCTTGAGTGGGATCTCACGACCACGTCGCCTGAGGTGCGCGAACAACTCGCGACCTGGGTCGCGTTCGCGAAGTCGGTGCGCCAACTGTTGCGCACCGGCGAACTCGTGCGGGTCGATCGCCCCGCCGACCACGAGACGGTGTTGTACGGCGTTGTCAGTCCGCGGCGCCACGAGGCGCTGTTCAGTCTCGTTCGGCTGCAGACCGGTCCGCGGTATGGCACGGCGCCGGTCGTGTTCGCCGGCCTTGATCCGGACCTGCGGTACCACGTGCGACGAGTGTCGATGCCTGGGGAAGGACCTCCGGTGCACGGGCAAGCCAGGAGCCACGATGGCGCTAGCGACATCATCGTCCCCGGCGCCCTCCTCATGGGTGCGGGCATCGCAGCGCCGAACCTCCAGCCGGAGCAGGCTGCGATCTATCACCTGCGCGCGGAGAGCTAACGTTTCGACGACACTTGTGGCGTGAGAAACTTAGTGCCGTGACGAGCGCATGAGTGGCGGGGCGCTGTTCCTCGCGGTCTTTCTCGCGTGCACGGTCGAGGCGGTCGAGGCGACGACCATCGTCTTGGCCGCGGGTACTGCCCGCGACTGGCGGTCGGCGCTCTACGGGCTGTTCGCCGCACTGGTCACCCTCGCCGTGCTCATTGCCGCGCTCGGACCGGCACTGTCCGCCGTCCCGCTGCATGCGCTACGGCTCGTGGTCGGTGGGCTCTTGCTTGTCTTCGGGCTGCAGTGGTTGCGCAAAGCGATCCTGCGAGCGAGCGGCTACAAGGCATTGCACGACGAGGAGCAGATCTACGCCGAAGAGCTAGCGGCCGCCCAGGCCGTGCCGCGTGAACGTCGTGGTGCCGTCACCGACTGGTATGCCTTCACGTTGGCATTTAAGGGTGTTGTTCTCGAGGGCCTTGAGGTCGTGTTCATCGCGCTGACGTTCGGTGCGAACGACCACAATCTGCCGTTGGCCGCAGGAGCGGCCGGCGCGGCGGTGATCGTCGTGGCGCTCGCTGGTATTGCGGTTCGGGCTCCCCTGGCGAGAGTGCCCGAGAACTCGATGAAGTTCGTGGTCGGCGTCATGCTGACCGCGTTCGGCACGTTCTGGGGGGCCGAGGGCGCGGGCGCGCACTGGCCGGGATCCGATGCCGCGTTGCCCGTCGTGGTCGGCGCCGTCGCGGTGTTCGCCGTCGCGCTGGTCGCGGCGCTGCGTCGAGGTCGGACGTCGACGCAAGCGCGTGCGGAGTTGGTGGTCAGCCGATGATGATGCGGCTCCGACAATTCTGTGCGTTCTGGTACGACTTCGTCATTGGTGATGATTGGCGCGTTGCGGTCGGCGTCGTCGTCGCATTGGGGGCGACCTACGGGCTGCATCGCGCATCCGTTCCTTCGTGGTGGGTCGTGCCTGCCGCGGTCGTGGTTTTACTGCCGTACAGCTTGTGGCGAGCGAGCAGGCCCAAGTCACCAAAGTCGTGACGCGAATGCGCGGGCCGGATGTGGCGCGCGGAGCCAAACGAGGGCATTCTTTTCCCGCAGCGCCCGGTCTGTGTGAGATTCCCCCCCGGAGGCAGACCGGGCGCTGCGCCATCACTCATCGGTGGGCATGATGGTGCCGTGGAAGCTTGGGTTGTCGACCACCCCGCGCCGATCGACGACGGTCCGCTACGCCGGATCTCGCGCGAGCTGCCTGTGCCAGGTGTCGGACAGGTCCGAGTCCGGGTGAGTTGTTGCGGTGTCTGCCGCACCGACCTGCACTTGGCTGAAGGCGATCTGAACCCGCGACGAAGTGCTGTCACTCCCGGGCACGAGATCGTCGGATATGTCGATGCACTTGGTGCTGGGACATCTCGATTCGCCATTGGCGACCGCGTCGGTGCCGCGTGGCTCGCTCGTACCGACGGCACCTGCCGGTTTTGTCGGCGTGGCGATGAGAACCTTTGCGAAGCCTCAACTTTCACCGGCTGGGATATCGAAGGCGGGTATGCCGACTCGTGTGTTGCGGATGAGCGGTACGTGTACGTCTTGCCACCGGAGATCAGTGACGAGCACGCGGCTCCGCTGTTGTGTGCGGGCATCATCGGCTACCGCTCACTGCTCGCGGCCGCGGTATCGACGGGCGGCGTGCTCGGCATCTACGGCTTCGGCGGCAGCGCACATCTGACGGCGCAGATTGCGTTGCATCTCGGCATGCGCGTGCACGTGCTGACTCGCGGATCACACAATCAGGAACTCGCTCGAACCCTCGGCGTCGACTCGGTCGGAGAGGCTACGGACTCACCGCCTGAGCCGCTCGACGGTGCGATCCTCTTCGCGCCGGCGGGCGACCTTGTTCCGGTAGCACTGCGCGCTCTCGACGCCGGCGGCACGCTTGCCGTTGCCGGGATCTGGCTGTCCGACATCCCGGCTTTGGACTACGACGCGGACCTGTTCCGCGAGCGCCGCCTGCGCAGCGTCACTGCCAATACCAGGCGGGACGGCGAGGAGTTTCTGCGACTTGCCCAGCGGTTCGGCGTCCGATCAACGACCGTCGCCTACGACATGGCTAATGCGCCGCGGGCGCTGTCCGACCTCGCGCACGGCCGCTTCGGCGGCGCCGCCGTGCTGCACAACTAGCCGTCGCTCTAGAGTTCGAGCGTGTCTGATCGCCAAGTGCCGAAGTGGGCGGACTTCAAACCGCTGCTGCGCGTCAAGCCGATCGAGCTCAATCGCACGACGCGACAGCTCGCCGCTGCGTTGACGATTAGTGACCTTCGCACGCTCGCGAAGAGGCGTGTTCCGCTCGGTGTATTCGAGTACACCGATGGTGCTGCGGAGTCGGAGATCAGTTTGCGCCGCGCACGTCAGCTCTTTCGCGATGTGCAGTTCAATCCATCGATACTTCGCAACGTTGCTGATGTCGACACCACTGTTTCCTTGCTTGGACAACCCGCTGCAGTGCCGTTTGCGTTCGCGCCGACCGGCTACTCGCGGATGATGCACCACGAGGGTGAGCGCGCTGTCGTTCGAGTAGCGGAGAGGCGCGGGATTCCCTACGCCCTCTCGACGATGGGCACCACAACGATCGAGGACGTCGCTCTTGAGGCTCCGGGCGCTCGAAAGTGGTTTCAGCTGTATGTGTGGAGGGATCGCCGAATAGCCGAGGACGTGATGGCTCGCGCGCAGGCAGCGGGCTTCGAGGCGCTCATCTTGACGGTTGACGTACCGGTCGGCGGGAGTCGGTTGCGCGAGCTGCGCAACGGCTTCTCCCTTCCGCCGGCTCTGACCGTGCGCACGGTTCTCGAAGCAGCTACTCATCCGACGTGGTGGCTGAATCTGCTGACGACGAGCCCGTTGACGTTCGCATCCTTAACGTCCTCCGACGGCACTCTCGGCGAGATTGCGGACAAGCTCTTCGACCCATCGATGACGATCGCCGACCTCGAATGGCTCCGGTCCTTCTGGCACGGTCCGCTCATCATCAAGGGGGTTCAGACCGTCGATGATGCGCGACGCGTTGTCGACGCAGGGGCCGACGCCGTCGTGGTGTCCAACCACGGAGGCCGCCAACTCGATCGTGCCCCCATTCCGGTACGGGTCTTGCCCGACGTCCTTGATGCAGTCGGCGACCGGGCCGAAGTGTGGGTCGACACGGGAGTGATGACTGGCGGCGACATCGTCGCGGCGACTGCCCTCGGCGCCCGCGCGACCTTGGTCGGACGCGCGTACCTCTACGGGCTCATGGCCGGCGGCGAACGGGGGGTCGATCGGGCAGCTGAGATCCTCACTCGTGAGGTGCGACGGACCATGCAGCTCCTCGGTGTGGCGTCTATCGCGGAACTCAGACCGAGCCACGTGCGACTGCCCTAAGTTCTTTCGGCAGTTGCTGCGTTTGGCCGTCGGTCGAGCAGCCAGTTGGCAGACACCAGTGCGGCGAATGCTGGCGGCTGTGTCGAACGGATGAGTCGCATCGTGGCGTTCAGTTGTTTGTCCGGGCGGTTCCGCTGCCGATTCAGAAGGGGTGGAGCTCGACACGGACCAAGGGAGCCACCACGACGACGGCTGCCAGGCGTCGGACGTCGGTGTCGACGCTTCCCGCCTGCTCGAGGTTCTTGGCCGCATCGACTGTCACGTCTACATCGGCGAAACCCTGCATGGTGGCGGGTATCGCGAGATGTTTACCGGCCCCGGCCTCGACGCCTTGCTTGGCGGACCTATGCCCGACGGCGTCGATCCGGCCGACGCATGGGACGCCGCGGTGCACCCTGATGACTACGAGCGTCAGGCGACTGCTTCGTCGGGTCATGGCCAGGGCGGACCGGTCTCGGTCGAATACCGAGTGATCGGCTATGACGGCGTAATCCGCTGGGTACTCGACCGCATGTGGCCGTGGCCGGTGGCCCCAGACGGCCGGCTCATCTATGACGGGGTCGTCACCGACGTCACGGAGCTGCACCAAGCGACCGACGCGCTCCACGAGGCGTTGCTGGTCGCGCAATCGGCAAACCTTGAACTCGCGCAAGAGCGCGCCGTTGCCGAGCACCAGGCCCGAACCGACGACTTGACCGGACTGCGGAACCGGCGCGACTTCGCTGAGAAGCTGGAGCGCCACCTCACGCGCGCCGCGTACGACCAGCGTCCGATCGGGTTGCTGCTTATCGACATCGACTTCTTCAAGCAGATCAACGACTGGCACGGACACGGTGCGGGCGACCAGCTGCTCACGGCGTTCGCCGGCCGGCTGCGCGAATCCACCCGGGCTGACGATCTCATCGCTCGCTGGGGTGGCGAAGAGTTTGTCGTGCTGCTGACGGATCTGGGCAGTGGCAACGTCTTGGCGGAACGGGCCGAGCAGATCCGCAGGGCAATTGCGAGTACGCCGTTCATCGTGGCGGGTCAAGCGATCGGCGTGCGCGTGTCGATCGGCGCGGCGCGAAGCAGCGTCGCGCTCGCGACATCAGATGCGTTGCTCGCGGCCGCTGACGGTGCCATGTATGAGGCCAAGCGTGCCGGACGCGATCGGGTGTCTGTCGCCCCCGCTCAAGAGAGCGTCGTCCAGGAGAGTGCACTGTCGGCTCGAGCTGGCACTCGGACCGCTACGGGGTAGGACAGGTCGAAAGCCTCGAAAGACCGCCGGCAATGCCGATGGGTGGGCACGGGGCCAATCCATGTCGCAACGACGCTCGGCGGAGGGCCACCATGCAGGTCCACGCGCCCAGGGTCGCGCCGGGCGACCATCTGTGGGCGTTTACAGGTGCACTCGTGCTGGTGGTCGATGTCTCCCAGCGGGTTGTGGCCGCTAACCCAGCGGCTTGCTGCGCACTCGGGGTCGCCGAACACGACCTGCTGGGTAGGGACGCTGTCGAGATAGTCGTGCCTCGCGAAGTGGCCGACTTTCGCCACGAGGTGCGCGCCGGACTACATGGCGATGTGCCCGCTACCTACGAACACGAGCTTCGCACGCTGGCTGCGGACGATCGCCGCGTGATCGCGTGGTCGATCTCGAGCCTCGCGCACTCGCCGGCTGAGATCGGGTGCATCGGGGTGGACGTCACCGCCGCGCGCAAGGACTCCGACGTGATGCGGCAGCGCGCGGTAACGGACGAGCTAACAGGATTGGCGAATCGGTCGGGTCTTCGCGACCATCTGGCGCGGATGGCTGGCAGTGGTGCCTCGGTGGTGTTCTGCGACCTCAATGGTTTCAAGGCCGTCAACGACGCGCATGGACACGACGTCGGAGACGCCGTGCTAGTGCAAGTCGCGCGGCGCCTGCAGCGAACGACACGTGGTGAGGACTTTGTCGCAAGGATCGGTGGTGATGAGTTTGTCATCGTCGCCCCGCCCGATATCAACTCCGATTTCGACATGCTCGCGCGGCGCATTCTGCGCGCGACCGACCAGCCGATGATCCTGCCCGGTCCGATCGTCGCCACCGTCGGCATGTCCATCGGAATGGCGGTGCTCGAACCGGGCAGCGATCCGGCAGCAGTACTCACCCTTGCCGACCGCGACATGTACAGAATGAAATCGCGGCACATCACCGCAACCGCCGCCGTCGTCGAGTCCTAGCGTCGCGGGGATAACAGCACTCGAAGCAGTTCGTGACCGCCGTCGCAACCTTTGCGATGCGGCCAACGCTGCTGCAAGTTCCTCACACAAAGAGTTGCTTGACAGTCGCGCCGATTTACGACGGCCGGGCGGACGGTAGCCACGCCGACCAGTCGCCCTGCGGGTCGGTGGTTTGCCCGACCTCGATCAGGTGCCCGTCGGGATCGCGGATGTAGCACCGGATCTCGTACGCGTGCTGCTTCGGCGGGGTCAGGAATTGCGCACCCCGGGCGCTCCATTCCGCGTACACGGCGGCGATGTCCTTGACCCGAACGTTGAGGAAACTGCTCACTCTGTCCGGATCGGGCGGCGTCTCCAGCGTGACGGCTGGCTTGTCATCGGTTGGGCCCCCACCCACGTTGATGACGATGTAGCTGTTGGCCAGTGCGACGTAGCGTAGGTCTTCGTTGGAGAAGATCAGCTTGCCGCCGAGC
>DATCDK010000024.1:0-3221 GCA_036510735.1 Acidothermaceae bacterium
ACCCCGCACTCCTCGAATGTCTCCCTGATAGCCGCGAAAGCGCGGGCAAGCTCTCGATCACGGCCAACATGGTCGGCAGCGTCGACCACTCCGCCGGGAAAGACGTACATGCCACCAGCGAAGAGCATCCCCTTGTGGCGCCGGATCATGAAGACCTCGGGCTGTTTCGGTCCGTCGCGCAACAGGATCACTGTCGCAGAGGGCTTCGCGGGTGCCGGAGAGCCGCCCGACTCGCGGTAGGCGCGGGCTCGCGCCACCAGTTCAGGACTTGGTGGTAGCCGCAGCTGATCGGCGTCCGACATAACCGTGAGCGTAAGCGGCAACCTGGATGCGAGACTGCCGACATGTCCTTCAGTTCTGATGAGTTGGCGTACGCGACCGAACTCGTGGGTCGATGGGTACCACCGACGCCCCAATACGCGTGGCCGCTGCTCGGCGCGGAGGTCGGCGCCGATGTGTGGGTGAAGCATGAGAACCACACCCCGGTCGGTGCGTTCAAGATTCGCGGCGGTCTGGTCTACGCCGACCGCCTGCGCGCCCGGCGACCCGATGTGACTGGCATCGTCTCGGCGACCCGCGGCAATCACGGCCAAAGTCTCGCGTTCGCGGGTCGCGCCAACGGCCTCACGGTGACGATCGTGGTGCCACACGGAAACAGTCCGGACAAGAACGCCGCGATGCGCGCCTTGGGTGCGCAGGTCATCGAACACGGCCACGATTTTCAGGCATCACGGGAGTACTCGAACGAGATCGCGGCGGAACGCGGTCTCGAACTGGTGCCTCCGTACCACGCCGATCTAGTGCTGGGTGTCGCGACGTATGCCCGCGAACTGCTCACGGCGGTCAGCGATCTCGACATGGTGTACGTCCCTGTCGGGATGGGCACCGGCATTAGCGGGCTGATCGGCGTCCGCGACTTGCTCGGGCTGCAGACGGAGATCGTCGGAGTGGTGTCCGAGAGGGCACCCGCAACGGCGTTGTCCTTTGCTGCTGGCAGCCGCGTGACCACCGAGTCCGCGCACACCTTTATCGACGGTGTCGCAACCCGCGTGCCTGAAGCGACGGCCATCGACGTGATCTGCGCCGGCGCCGCGCGGATCCTGCAAGTCAGCGAAGACAGTTGCGCGGACGCCGTTCGGTTGCTGTTGTCGACGACGCACAACGTCGCCGAACCCGCCGGCGCAATCGCACTGGCCGGCCTGCTGTCGGAACGGTCTATTGCCCGCGGACGTCGCGTTGCGGTGATTCAGACCGGCGGCAACGTCGATACCCCGCTGCTCGCACAGATCCTGGCGGGCCAGACTCCTGCTGCGTGAAGCTTCTATTCGCCGAGTAGAGCGTCGAGGCGAGCGACTAGCCCGTCGCGAGCGGCGGGCCACTCATCTGCAAGCATCGAGAAGAGCACGGTGTCGCGGACCGTGTCGTCGGCCCGTCGCTGGTAGCGGCGCAGGATGCCTTCGTATTGCGCACCCAGGCGCGCAATCGCTTGTTGTGAGCGCGCATTGCGCACGTCGGTCTTCAACTGAACGCGCCCGGCGTTGAGCGTTTCGAACGCGTAGCCGAGCAACAGCAGCTTCGTCTCCGGGTTGACGACGCCCGCCCACGCTGTGGGCGTGTATGCCGTAAACCCGATCTCGAGTCTTGCGTCGCGTGGCGAAACCTCTAGGTAAGACGACGTACCGACGACAGCGCCCGCTTTGAATCCGGCGGAGTCGAGGGTCAGCCGGACCACCCACGGCCACCTCCCGGCGTCCACGGCTTGCTTGAGAGTCTCGGTGAAGGCAGCCACATCGGCTGGCCGCCCGGCGACGTGCTGCCATACGGCATCGTGGTCAAGCGCAGCGAACAACTCAGCTGCGTCGCGATGCGGATCGGCCAGCTTCAACTCGACGCACCGCCCGCGCAGCACGATGTCGTGCGGTGGGGGCCATTGGAATTGCGGCCACTTTGTATCAACCGGGCGCGCATCGACACGTGGGGTGAATCGAGGATTCGTCATCGTGGCGACATTGTCGCTGGTGCGCGTCCGCGATGCGAACGCTATTCCAGTTAAACGAGGCCCTCGGCTGGCTCAAGGAACGGATATGCCTCGTTTCGGATGTGTGGCCCGAGATGCCCACGGGTATCTGCCATTGGTCGATGGCGGTTCGACGTGGCCATGGTCGCTGTTCGTCGTGGGTCCGAAGTCCGTCGGCCGACTCAAGCCTCGCCATCGATACGTGCTGGGAGAATGGGCTTCCCCTGGAATCGTGGAGGCTTCCTTATGCCGCGTCCGGTTGGATGGCGGCGGTGTTCTCGTAGTTGTTCGGTGACATCCTGCCAGCCGAGCTGTGTCGGCGTTTGACGTTGTAGAACTCGTGACACCAGGTGAGCACGACGGTCTTGGCCTCAGCTCGTGTGCGGAAGTGATGCCGGGACAGCACTTCATGTTCGAGGGTGGAGAAGAACGACTCCGCGGCGGCGTTGTCGAAGCAGGAACCGACCCGGCCCATCGATTGCCTGATCCCCAGTTTTTCCTGACACAGCAAGGTGAAACTGCTCGCCGTATACGTCGACCCGCGGTCGGAGTGGAAGATCACACCGTCGATGTTGGCCCGCCCGCCACGGGCCGCTGACGCGATCTTGATCGCGTCGCACGCCAACTGCGCGTTCGGGTGCTCACTGGTCGGGCAGGCCAGCAGCTTGCGGGAGAACAGATCAAGCACGCTCGCTAGATACAGCTTGCCCTCATCGGTGGGGATCTCGGTGATGTCCCCGCACCACTTCTTGTTCGGCGCGGTCGCGCTGAAATCTCGGTGCAGCAGGTCAGGGAACTTCGGCGCGCTCTTGTCTTGCTTGGTTAATCCTTTGGGGTGCTTACGTTTTCGGCCTTGCAGGCCCTGGCGGCGCATCGAATCTGCGACCGTGTTCACACTCACCACGGCGCCGGCCTCGACCAGATCGTCGAAGATCCGCGGGGAGCCGTAACTTCGACCGGACGCCTCGAACAGCCGGGCGACCTGCGCGTCGAGTTCGGCGCGGCGCACCGCCCGCCGGATCGGTGGCCGCAGATACCACTTGTAGAACCAAGACTCACTAAGCGACAAAACCCGGCAGCTGAACGCGTGGGGCACCCGGTGCAAGGTCCTCTGGTCGGCGATGAAGCGCGCCACGCTCACCTCGTCGCCTCCTTCACCCACAGGACCACGGATCGCTTGAGGACATCACGTTCCATCCGCAGC
>DATCDK010000025.1:0-11650 GCA_036510735.1 Acidothermaceae bacterium
TCGAGCTCGGGCAGCGTCGACCCGCCGCCGTTGATGACGTAGACGATGTCGTCGCGGTCGTGAGTCGATCGCGCGGCGTGCACGAGAAGGTCGAGCGACTGCGACATGCCGACGTTGCCGGCGTACATCACCACCGTCTTGCCGGAGAGGCCGTACTCGGCGCGATAGGAGTTCTCGGTCGGTCCTGGTTGGACAACCTCGGCATCGACGAAGTTCGGGATGACGCGCAGCCGCTGCGGGCGACGCATCTTTGCTGCCAGGTTCGCCCGCATGTCGGCTGACAGCACGGTGACTGCGGCACACCGCGCGTAGGACCAACGCTCCAGTGCGCTTGCCGCCGAGATGAGGGTGCGGCCGCGGAGCAAGCCGAGCTCGACGGCGACGTCGGGGAAGACGTCTTGCACGTTAAGAACAAGGGGCGCGCGTCGCGCCAAGGCCGCGAACCATCCGGTCGCCGCCATCGGCAGCGGCGGCGTCATCGCGAACGTGACATCGACTCGACCGCCGACGGCCGCGACCGCGGCGTCGAGTGCGCAGAACGCGGCGAAACCGACCGCCCGCTTAGGGATGCTGCGCTTGTCGCCAGTCGGGAATGGGTGCACCCGCGTCACGCGGCCCCACGACGTCGTTTCTCGACGAACGACCTTGCCTCGCCACTCGGGGAGCACGTCGTGGTGCTCGTACCAGGGCAGCGACGTCACGACCTCGATGTGATGGCCGAGCGCGCCGAGCTCCTCGACGAGACGAGTCGCAATGACCCCCGTCGGCGCGACGTCGGGATCGAAGTGCGGAAGCACCGCGAGGATCCTCACGTGCCGACCCTTGCGTAGACATCGACGAGTAGTTGCACCGGGTCTATAGCCGCCAGCTCCGCCGCTCGTACTCGACCGGTGTCCGAGAGCCGTTGCCGGGCCTTATCGTCGGCGAGCAGATCGCTCATCGCGCGCGCCCAACCGGGGCCATCGTCGGGGTCGACCAGCACGCCGGCGTCGCCGACCAATGACGGCAACGCGGTTGCATCGGCCGCGATCACCGGGCACCCCGCAGCCATCGCTTCAAGGACCGGGAGGCCGAAACCCTCGAAACGGGAGGGAAATGCGAGCATCTCTGCGCCCGCATACAGGGCGGCTAGCTGTTCCGACGTCACGTAGCCAAGCGTCTGAACCTGATCGTCGACGCCGAGCCGTGCTGTCAGATCGGCGAGGTCGGCGCGTGTCGAATGGGCCGATCCCCACGCCCCTGCACCAACGGCCCCGGTGAGTACCAACGAGACGTCCTCGGTCTTTGTCACCGTGGCGAATGCCTCGAGCAGCATCGCGTGATTCTTGTGCGGGTAGGTCGCCGCGGGATACAGGATGTACGGCGCGTGCACGCCGAGTGCAGCCAGCAACTCTGCACGTCGATCATCAGACACTGCAGGCATCGGGCGAACGACGGCCGGCACCACGACGACCTTGGTCGGGTCAAGGTCGAATGCCTCGATCGCTTGGGTGCGGGTGAAGTCGCTCACGGCGGTCACGATCTCGGCCCGCTTCAACGACCGGCCCTGTGTCATGGCGAGGTACCGCCGCTTCGCGGTACTGAAGTACGCCGGGTACGACAGGTACTGCAGATCGTGCAGCGTGACGACTGCTGGCACGCGGCAACCGGGTGGCACAATCCCGCCAAGGTGGTGCACGAGGTCGACCTTCTGCGCCCGCAAATGCCTTGGCAGCCAGGCATTCTCGATGAGAACGCGTCGCAGCACGTGACGGCCTTTAGGTATCGGCGGCACGACGGTGTGCGCGGCCGCGGCCAACTCGGGGTAGGCCTTGACGAAGTCCGGCAGGCCGAATGCAACCACGTCGATATCGTCACGTTTGGTCAGTGGGTCAAGTAGGCCAGTTGCGTAGCCCTCGCTGCCGCCGACGACTCCCGGCACGAGCCACAGCAGATTGAGGCCGACGGTGAGGGTCATAACGCGGCCGCTCGATAGGCCTCGACGGTGAGAGCGGCGGCGTCGTCCCACGTATAACGGGCCGATTGCTGCAAGGCCGCGGCAGCGAACTTGTCGTGTCGCTCGCCGAGCACGGTCTCGAGGGCAGCGGCGATCGCATTGGCATCGAGCGGATCGACGAGCAGGCCGCCGTCGCCGACGAACTCGGCCATCGCCGTGCCTCGCGAGGTGACGACCGGAACTCCGTGCGCCATCGCTTCGAGTACTGGCAGCCCGAAGCCCTCACGCAAGCTTGGGTAGCAAAACGCTCGAGCACCTGCGTAGGCGGCATGCAGCTGATCGGTCGGCAGGAAGCCGAGCAGTCGCACGCCTCGCACCAGCTGCGCCTGAACCGGCGCGGGACCCCACCCCGTCGGGCCGACCAGCACGAGCCCGAGCTCGGGATCGGTACGGCGCATTGTGGCGAATGCCTCGAGCAGTGTCGGCACGTTCTTGCGTGGTTCGAGGGTGCCGCACCACAGCACATAGCGCTCGGGCAGTTGGTAGGCGCCGACGAACGCTGCCACATCCTCAGCACTGACGGTCGGAACAGCGACGCCGTGCGGCACTAGCCGCAGCCGTGATCGGTCGAACCCCGCCTCGACGCAGTCGTCGAGTGTCGACTGCGACGGCACGAGCACGACATCAGCATTTCGCCGCGCCAACGCAAGGCCACGCCGAAAGAATCGGCGCCCGTGCTTGGTGAAGTGGCTGGGCTCGTGCAAGAACGCGAGGTCGTGGACGGTCACGACAAGTGGCGCGTTCTTCGGCGGGATCGCAAATGTTGTTGCATGGATGACATCGACCGGTCCGGTCGCATGCTGCACCGGTGGCCAGCGAAGCGCGTGCCACGACTCGTAGAGCGCGATCCGCGGGAGCGGCAGTTGGTGCATGCGTACGGTCGGTGTCCAGGGCGTCGGCGGCAGGGTGTCGTGGCGCGCGGCGACCCCGAGAACCTCGACGTCGTCGCGCTTTTGCAACGCCTTCACCGTTTCCAGCGCCGACGAGGCGGTGCCACCCGGCACCTCATGCCACAGCTGCTCAAGCGTGACTGCGACTCGCAGTCGGTTCACCGGTCGACGCGGATGGCTCGCCCGGCGAGTTGATCGGCGAGCATTGCCACGTCGGCGTCGACCATCAGGCGCGCGAGTTCCGGTGTGTGGGTCTTTGCTTCCCAGTCGAGCACAGCCTTGGCCTTCGACGCGTCGCCACAGAGGTTGTCGACCTCGGCGGGCCGCAGGTAGGCCGGATCGGTCTCGACGTACTTGTGCCAGTCGAGACCCACGCGGTCGAACGCGAATTCCACGAACTGCTCGATCGAATAGGAAACGCCAGTGGCGATCACAAAGTCATCGGGCTCGTCGGTCTGGAGCATGCGCCACATTGCCTCGACGTACTCGGGGGCGTAGCCCCAGTCACGCAACGCAGACAGGTTGCCGAGGTAGAGCTTCTCCTGCAGGCCGGCCTGGATGCGCGCCACCGCACGGGTGATCTTGCGAGTAACGAACGTCTCGCCACGACGCTCGCTCTCGTGGTTGAAGAGGATTCCGTTCACGGCGAACATGCCGTACGACTCGCGGTAGTTCACCGTCACCCAGTAGCCGTAGACCTTTGCCGCACCGTACGGCGAACGGGGGTGGAACGGCGTCTGCTCGTTCTGCGGCGGGGGAGTCGAACCGAACATCTCCGAACTCGAGGCCTGGTAGAACCGCGTCGAGATCCCCGAGGCACGAATCGCCTCGAGCAATCGGATCGTTGCGATACCAGTGACGTCGCCGGTGTAGTCGGGCATCTCGAAGCTGACCTTGACATGGCTCTGCGCGCCGAGGTGGTAGACCTCGTCGGGATGCACCGCGCGCATCAGGTTCACCAGGCCGACCCCGTCGTGCAGGTCGCCGTAATGCAGCCGTAGCCGAACGTCACTGTCGTGCGGGTCTTGATAAATGCGGTCGAGTCGCTCGGTGTTGAAGGTCGATGCGCGACGGATCAGGCCGTGAACCTCATAGCCCTTGGAGAGCAACAGTTCGGCGAGATAGGAACCGTCCTGGCCGGTGATTCCGGTCACCAGTGCGATCTTGCGAGAACTGGGAACGGTCGCCTCCGCATCGCTTGGCGGCATGTCGGGAGAACAGCAGGCCAAGGCTAGCATTGGGCCACATGGGAGACCTGGACAAGAGCGCGCCGACCTACATCGCCGGGCACCGGGGTCTCGTCGGCTCCGCGGTGTGGCGACACTTCGCGTCGTCCGGCTTCGAAGACCTGATAGGGCGGACGTCGGGTGAGCTCGATCTGCGCGATCGCAACGCGACGTTCGGGTTCTTCAATGCGAGACGGCCGCGCACGGTCGTCGTCGCGGCCGCGAAGGTCGGCGGCATCATGGCCAACTCGACCTATCCGGCGGACTTTCTCTCCGACAATCTGCGGATCCAGCTGAACGTCATGGACGCTGCCCTTGCGGTTGGCGTCGAGCGCCTGCTGTTCCTTGGCAGCAGCTGCATCTATCCGAAGTTCGCACCTCAACCGATCAGCGAGGACTCACTGCTGACGGGCCCGCTCGAGCCGACCAACGACGCCTACGCAATCGCGAAGATTGCCGGCGTCATGCAGGTGCAAGCTGCCCGCCGCCAGTACGGCGTGACCTGGATTTCCGCAATGCCGACGAACCTTTACGGGCCTGGCGACAACTTCGATCTGCAAAAGTCGCATGTGTTGCCGGCATTGATCCGGCGATTTCACGAAGCAAAGGTCGCCGGCGCGCCCAGTGTCACGATGTGGGGCACAGGCACGCCGCGACGCGAGTTTCTACACGTCGACGACCTGGCGCGTGCATGCGAGTTACTGCTGGAGCGGTACGACGCCCCGGCACCGATCAACGTCGGCGTCGGCGAGGACCTGACGATCGCCGAGCTGGCCGAACTTATCGCGGGCATCGTCGGTTACGAAGGCGAGCGGCTCTTCGACCCGACGAAACCCGACGGGACGCCGCGCAAGCTGCTCGACGTCCATCGCATCAACGACCTCGGATTTACGGCACAGATTCCGCTGGAACAAGGGATTCGTTCGACGTATGAGTGGTATCTCGATCAGCGACCGACACGGCCGCAAGAGCTGCCAGTGCACTAAGGGTCACGAACGCGAGCATCGCGATCGTGACGATGCCGGGCCATGGTGAGTTGGTGCCGACGGCGTGCGCGACCCGCGTGATGTTGCCAGTGAGCTGCGATCCCTTACCCAGCCACAGTTTCGACAACACAACACAACCCGCGGTGACCTCGATCGCGATCGCCAGCACGCACGTGACGACCGGTGCGAAGCGTTCGACCGCCGACGGAAGCAGGCCGATGACCAGGTCGGCGCCCACCGATGCGATGGCGACCAGCCCGACGAAGCCCGGGTAGAGATAGCGGCCCTGGATGCCGATGAGTTGGCCGGTTCGGTGGTAGTCGGACCAGCCGTGGAACATCAGCGGTACGACGACCAGCACGGTCGGCAGCAGCAGGACGAGCAGTTCGACGGCGGGCACGCGTGGGGGTCGGCCAACATGGCGGCCCTCGTCGTCGACACCTGGCCGTCGTCCGGCAAAGGTGGCGACGAAACCCAGCACCAGCAAGGCGCCTGCGAGCAGGCTGGCGACGAACGTGATCCAGCCGGGCAGGCTGGGCGGCACGGTCAGGCCCAACGCACCCCAGACGTCGGTGGTCATGCGATCGAGGGCGTGGTGCAGGTACGTCGCGACGTGCACCTTCGAGCCGGCGGGCAGTGGAGGCCACACCGTGTTCGCCTGCGCGGGGGTGAGGCCGGCCGGTTGAACGCTGCCGTAGACGTTGAGGTTGCGAAGCCACCACAGGCCGCCGATCGCGCCGGACAGTACGACGATGCGCACCGGCCACTGGGGGAACGGCAAGCGGTTGCGCCGCCACCCGACGAGATAGGCCAACACGGCGACCGGCGGCAAGACGAGCGCGAAGCCCTTGGTAAGTAGGGCCAGGATCAAGCTGACGCCCATCGTCACAGCGACGCGGATGCGCATGTCGCCCGCCATCGCCTTCGTCACCTGCAAGAGGAAGACGCTCGTCAGCAGGATCAGCAGGTCGTCGTTGTTGACCGAGCCGCCAAGGCGCTCAAGGGCCGGCAGCAGGATCGGGGCGAACGCGGTCGCGACGGCGACGCCGCCACGGGTGTAGCGCTTCGCGATCGCCCAACACAGATACGGAAGCGGCAACAGAAAGAGGATGTCGAGCAGGCGCAGAATGCCCACCGTTTGATCCCACGCCAGGTGCGCGGAGCCCGGTATCGCGTCGAGCACCCCGGCCGCCAGGGCGTAGTAGCCCGGCGGGTGTTGGGCGAGCTGGTTCGGGACCGACGCGGGCTCGGGCTCCGAGGTGCCACCGCCGAGGCTGTCGAAGGTCGGCCGGTCGGCGCGCGGGAGCGACACATAGGTGACGAACGGCGGCTGGTCCTTGACGTTGAACATCTGGTACGTGTCGTTGACCCCGACCGTGTAGGCCGCCACCCCTGGAGTGGGGTAGAGGTCGCCGTGCTGGGAATCGAGCACCCGCGAGACGTGGCCGGTCTCGTCGAACCCCCAGTAGGCCGGGTAGAGGAGGGTGAAGATGACCATGACGCCGAGGTGCAGCGCCATCGCAGTCCAGACGGCGAGGGGGGGCTTGGAACGCTGCATGGGCTCGATTCCAGAAGGGCGCGCCCCCGTCGTCCGACCCGAACGTTAGCCCGCGAAGCTGGGAACCGGATGAGCGGCTCGCCGGTCACGCCTCGCATCTGTCCATCGGCCGCTCGCCTAAGCTGCGGAGCAGCCCGGGATCACAGCTGCGGAGCGGGCGTGGGGCGCCGCTGCGCGGCAGGGGTGCGACGGCAAGACAGGGGTTGAGTCATCGACGCGATTCTGCTGGTCGGCGGGCGGGGTACCCGGCTGCGCCCGCTGACGCTGACCGCGCCGAAGCCGATGCTGCCGACGGCCGGTGTGCCGTTCCTGACCCACCAACTCGCCCAAGCTCGCGCCGCCGGGGTCGATCACGTGGTGCTCGCGACGTCGTACCGCGCGGAGACGTTCGAACAGCATTTCGGTGACGGTTCGGCGCTCGGTCTTGATCTGGAGTACGTGACCGAGACCGAGCCGATGGGCACCGGCGGTGGGATCCGCAACGTGAGTGCGCGCCTCCGTGGGGACGCCGATTCGCCGGTGCTCGTGTTCAACGGCGATGTGCTCTCGGGACACGACATCGGCGCGCAGCTTGCGTTGCATGCGAAGCACGACGCGGCGGTCACGCTCTACCTCACCGAGGTCGATGATGCTCGCGCGTTCGGTTGTGTGCCGGTCGATTCGCAGAGTCGGGTGACCGCGTTCTTGGAGAAGATGCCCGAGCCGGTGACGAATCTCATCAACGCGGGCTGCTACGTGTTCCGCCGCGATGTCATCGACACAATCCCTTACGGGCAAGTGGTTTCTGTCGAGCGCCAGACGTTCCCGCAGCTGCTGTCGAGTGGCGCGACGGTCATGGGATACGTCGACTCGGGCTACTGGCTTGACCTCGGCACGCCAGCCGCATTCGTGCAAGGGTCGTGCGATCTGGTGCGCGGCATCGCGCCGTCGCCGGCGCTGCCTGGACCGATCGGCGAAGCGCTGATTCTCGCCGGCGCGCGGGTGGCGGCATCGGCCATCGTCGTCGGCGGAAGCTGCATCGGCGCAGGGGTTCTGGTCGGCGACAACGCCGTCGTCGACGGCAGTGTGGTTTTCGACGACGCGGTGATCTCGGAGGGTGCGCGGGTGCGGGCGAGCGCGATCGGGCGCGGTGCGCGGATCGGTGCGGGCGCGGTGCTCGACGGCGTGGTGATCGGTGACGGCGCCGACATCGGCTCGGGTAACGAACTGCTCACCGGCGTGCGGGTATGGCCCGGCGTGGTTCTCGCGCCCGGCTCTGTGCGCTTCTCGAGCGACGAGTCATGACATTGACCGCAGGGGTCCTGCCGCTCGAGCGTCGCTATCGCCCGAGCGGGCCGCTCGACCTCGATGCCACGTTGGGTCCGCACCGGCGCGGACGTTACGACCCTTGCCATCGCGTCGGGTCAGATGGTGCGCACTGGAGAACATGGCGGACGCCGAATGGTGCCGCCACTGTTCGGCTCGCCGCCGACCCTGCGGCAGGCGAGATTTCCACGCAGGCTTGGGGAAGCGGCGCCGATTGGGCCCTCGCCGCCGTCCCGTCATTGCTTGGTGCGGACGACGACTGGACCGGCCTCGACCTCCCGCCCGGCAGGGTGCGTGACACTCGTCGGCGGCTCCCAGGCATGCGACTGAGCGGTAGTGGTCGCGTTTTCGAGGCGCTGGTGCCGGCGATCCTCGAACAGCTGGTCACCGGCATCGAAGCGCATCGCACCTGGACTGGATTGGTGCGCCGATTCGGCGAGCCGGCGCCTGGTCCGGTACCGGAAGGCATGGCGGTGTTGCCCTCGCCCACGGCGATCCGTTCGATCACCGACTGGGAGTGGCACCGCATAGGCCTCGACGGCGCGCGGCGGCGCACGCTGCTCAGTGCTGCGTCCGTCGCGCCGCGGCTCGAGGAAGTCGGCGCGCTCGCCGCCGAAGAGGCGATGCAGCGGCTCATGACCGTTCGCGGCATCGGTGTCTGGACTGCCGCCGAGGTGGTGCAGCGCAGTCACGGTGCCGGCGATGTCGTGTCGGTCGGCGACTACCACCTGCCGAACGCGGTGGGGTTCTTGTTCACCGGCCGCGCACGGACTGACGACGCCGGAATGCTTGCGCTTCTCGAGCCTTACCGACCGCACCGGCAACGCGTCGTCCGGCTGGTTGAAGCAACTGGCGTTGCTGCTCCGCGCTACGGTCCGCGCATGTCACTACGCGACAACAGGTCGCTTTGATGGCCCTCGACGAGATCGATCAGCAGATTCTCGCGGTGCTGCGCGACCACGCGCGAGCCAGCTTCGCCGACGTCGGCGCGCAGGTCGGACTCAGCGCGCCGGCGGTGAAGCGTCGCGTCGACAGGTTGCGCGCCAACGGCGTCATCACCGGATTCGCCGCGATCGTCGACCCCTCAGCACTTGGCTGGACGACGGAGGCGTACGTGGAGTTGTACTGCCAGGGTCGGACGTCGCCAACCGCGATCGCCGAGGCGGTGTCGCGCCACCCGGAGGTTGTTGACGCCTGCACGGTGTCGGGAGAGGCCGACGCCCTCATCCACGTGGTCGCGGCCGACATGCGGCACTTCGAGGACGTCCTGGAGCGGATCGGGGCGGAGAGTTTCGTGGTCCGCACGAAGAGCGTGCTGGTGCTGTCTCGGCTGTTGCGCCGCGAGGCGGCGACCGACCCTAGCTAGCGCTCCGGCCCCCAACTTCACATCCCGTGTGGCTGTTCGAATACGGACGCGCCGGGGTATTTCGGGCAGGCGGACGACCACCCGGGATGTGAAGTGGTTCGCGGCGGGCCGTCGCAGCCCTGGGCGTACCTCGCGCCGCCCGATTAGGTGCGCTGCGGGCTGCGAAGACCCGACCCGGCACCCCTGGGCTGGTGGCGCAACAAATCGCCGTCTGGGGGCGGTTTCACGGCTGACTCTGTCGCTATGACGCAAGGGAACAGGCTTGTTCGAAAGCCTGGGGTCGCCCATGGTTAGAGCATGACCGCAACCGTGAGCGATTCAGTCAGATCCACCTCGCCCGACACCCTGACCGCCACGCACGAGCGGGCGGCGACGCGTCGCCACTACCTCATGTGCGAGCCGCGGTACTTCGCGGTGGAGTACGCGATCAACCCGTGGATGGATCCCTCGGTGCCGGTCGACACCGAGCTCGCCGTTGCGCAATGGCGGGGTCTCCTCGACACGTATCGCCGCCTCGGTCACGACGTCTCCCAGATCGAGCCCGTCGACGGTTTACCCGACATGGTGTTCGCGGCGAACGGTGCGACGGTCGCCAACAATCGTGTGTACGGCGCGAAGTTTCTGCACGCCGAACGCGCTGCCGAAGGCCCTGCCTACCTGAGCTGGTTCCGCGCCGCCGGGTTCGACACCCACGATGCGCAGTACGTCAACGAAGGTGAAGGCGATTTGCTCGTCGCTGGCAGCCGGTTGCTTGCCGGTACCGGCTTCCGTACCGACCCGGCCGCACATGCCGAAGCGGGCGAGGCGCTCGGTCTTCCGGTGGTCACTCTCGAGCTCGTCGATCCGCGCTACTACCACCTCGACACCGC
Organism: Acidothermaceae bacterium; assembly: GCA_036510735.1. Lineage (GTDB taxonomy): Bacteria > Actinomycetota > Actinomycetes > Acidothermales > Acidothermaceae > PALSA-607. The sequence continues at coordinate 10,197 of DATCDK010000025.1, forward strand.
GTTGTGCGTGCTCGGGCCCGACGAAATTGCTTATTTCCCAGGCGCTTTCAGCCCTCAGAGCCAAGCGGTGCTGCGCGAGCTCTACCCTGCCGCGATCATTGCCACTGCAGCCGACGCCGCCGTGTTGGGACTCAACGCGGTGAGCGACGGTTACCACGTCGTGCTCCCCGCAGAGGCGGTCGCGCTCGCGGCCACGTTGCGGGCGCGCGGCTATGAGCCGGTGCCGGTGCAGCTCAGCGAGTTGCGCAAAGCCGGCGGCGGCCCGAAGTGCTGCACATTGGAGTTGCGCGCATGACGCCGCGTAGCGATGTGATGGTCAGCGACATCACGGTGAAAGGCGAGCTGACAACTGCCGCTCAGTACATCGAGCGCGACGAGGAGCACGCGGCGCACACGTACCACCCGCTGCCCGTCGTCTTGCGCGAAGGAAGCGGCGTGTGGGTCACCGATGTCGACGGACGCCGTTACCTCGACTGCCTCGCGGGCTACTCAGCGCTGAACTTCGGGCACAGTCACCCGGTCATCGTGGCCGCTGCTCGCGACCAACTCGAGCGGTTGACGTTGACCAGCCGCGCGTTCCACCACGACCTGCTCGGGTCGTTTTGCGCCGAACTGGCGCAGCTGTGCGGCATGGAGACCGTGCTGCCGATGAACAGCGGCGCTGAAGCGGTCGAAAGCGCGCTCAAGCTGGCCCGCAAGTGGGGCTACGAGGTCAAGGGCGTAGAGCCGGACCACGCCAACATCGTCGTGGCACGTGACAACTTCCATGGCCGGACGATCAGCATTGTGAGCTTCTCCAGCGACCGTGACGCCAAGCGCAACTTCGGCCCGTTCACGCCAGGCTTCCGCGAAGTCGCCTTCGGGGACGCCGATGAGCTCGCGTCAGCGATCGACGCCAACACCGTCGCGGTGCTCATCGAACCAATCCAGGGCGAAGCCGGCGTCGTCATTCCGCCGACTGGCTACCTGCGCGCGGTCCGCGAGATCTGCACCGCTCGCGGCGTCCTGTTCATGGCTGATGAGATCCAGTCAGGTCTTGGTCGCACCGGCCGCACGTTCGCGTGCGATCACGAAGACGTGCGGCCCGACGTCTACATCCTCGGCAAGGCACTGGGCGGCGGCATCATGCCGGTCTCGGCCGTCGTGTCGACCTGGGATGTCATGGGTGCCTTGCATCCGGGCGAGCACGGCAGCACGTTCGGCGGGAACCCGCTCGCGTGTGCGGTCGGTCGGGCAGTCATCGGCTTGCTGAACACGGGTGAGTACCAGCAGCGAGCTGCAGAGCGCGGCGCGCAGCTGGCTGATCGCCTGACAGGACTGATTGGCAACGGCGTCGTCGGTTTCCGCTCGCGTGGTCTGTGGGCCGGCGTCGACATCGACCCGGCGATCGGCACCGGCCGCCAGGTGTGCGAAGAGTTGCTGCGCAGGGGAGTGCTCGCGAAGGACACCCACGG
>DATCDK010000026.1:0-4188 GCA_036510735.1 Acidothermaceae bacterium
GACAGGCCCGACAAGTCGGGACGTCGCGAGCTGATCGCCCACTTCCTTGCTCGCAAGGCGCACGCACCGGAACTCGACGATCCGCAGAAGCTTGAAGCCCTCGCCGCGGTCACTCAGGGCTACAGCCCGGCGATGCTCGAAGGCATGTTCGACGAGGCCTTGATCAACGCGGTGCAGGACGACCGCAGGGCGATGTCGTGGTCCGACGTCGAGCACGCTCGGCTCGACAGCGAGATCGGGCTCGGACAGCCGGTTCTCTACACCGATCACGAGGCGAGGGTGATTGCGACTCACGAGTCAGGTCACGCCACGATGGCTTGGCTGGTTGCTCCCGGTCGCCGGCTCGAGGTGCTGAGCATCATCAAGCGGCGCAGTGCACTGGGCCTGCTTGCCCACGGTGACCGTGAAGAGGTCTACCTCCAGTCGCGTACTGAACTGCTCGGCCTTATTGCGATCGCGATGGGCGGGCAGTCGGCAGAGGAGCTCTTCTTCGGCGACGTCTCCACCGGGCCGAGCGGTGACCTGGTTGCGGCAACCCGGGTCGCGGCGAACATGGTCGGCGCCTGCGGCATGGAAGGCTCGTTGGTCTCCTTCGGCGCGGTGCAGAACAGCGGATTCTCCGACACCAACATCGTCGGCCGCGTGCTTGGCGACAAGGACGGCCGCGCTGCGGTAGAAGAAGTGCTGCAGCAGCAGAAGCTGCGGGCCAAGGCGTTGCTCGACGACAACCGCCACCTAGTGACCGCACTTCGCGACGCGCTCCTCGAGCGGCACGAGCTGATTGGCACGGAGATCACCGACGTGCTCGAGCAGGCACAGCGGGAACATGCGGCGCGTCATACCCGCAGCATTGGGTCGGGCACGACGACCGCTCCTGTCATCGACCTGCGTGAGCAAGTTCAGCCAACACAGCCAGTACTCCCGACGCAGGCGGCCGGTCCGCGAGTCACGCGAGAGCCCACGGTCGAACCTGCCGGATAGCCTGCCGCGGTGAGCGGCAACGGGCGCGGCGCCCTGGTGACAGCCGCCGCGGCCGTGTCGCTGGTGGTCGCCGGCATCGTGACCGGCTTCATCGGCGTCCTGGAAGCGACGGCGCTCGTCAAGTTCGGCGCTGTTCACATCTCCGTTGGCGCCGTCATGGTTGGTGTCGCGAACTGTGCGTTCGGGCTTCTCGCCGTCTGGGGTCTTGGTAGCCGCGACGCATCGGCGCTGCCGGGTCTTGGGTGGTTCATTGCGGCGGCGGTGGCCCTGTTCGGGCCTCGTCCCGGTGGCGACATCCTGCTGCCGGGCTCTGGGTGGGACGTGATCGCGTTCGCCGTCGCAGGCCCCATCGGAGCCGTGGTGGCAGGCGTGTTCGGCGGTCGAGTCATGTCGACCAGGACTTCGGCGACTCCGCTGACGACGGGACCCGAGACCCCGCCCGCGGCTTCACCCGAGACCCGACCCGACCGATGAGTCGGGTATGGCGACTGGTCTCGACCTCGCAAGCGACGTCTCGGAGCGCGGCATTCGTGCTGAGCCCAACGGCTATGTGCTGCTGCGGCTCGGGGGATCGCGCTATGCGGTCGGCATGTCCGCTGTCGCTGAAGTGGGCCGGCTCCCCAAGCTGACCCGGGTGCCTGGCACCCCGATCTGGCTTTCCGGGGTGGCGAACTGGCGCGGCCGGATCCTGGCCGTCCTCGACATCCGGCCTTTGATGGGTGCGCCCATCACCCCCACCGGATCCCTGGGTCGCCTCGTCGTCTTGACCGCCGACAACATCACCGTTGGGCTGCTCACCGAAGGCGTCCAAGGCGTCATCGAGTGCGACGTCGACTCGATCGATCCGCCGCCGATGAGTTTGGAATCCGAAGCGATGTCGCTGCTGCAAGGCCAGTTCACCCAGCCGACCGGCCCGATCGCGGTGCTCGACCCCGCCGCGGTGCTCGCCTTGCGCCTGCGGCTGCCCAGCCCAAGGCGCGCTGGCTCCTGATCGGCTCGCCCCCTCGCGGTAGGCATCTGGCCTCAGCCGTTAGGCCGGTTGGGCGATGCGTGAGGCCGATTTGGCTTCAGTACCGCCCGATCGCGCCCGATGGATCGTCAGACGCCGAACGCGTGCCGGCACCGCCGCACGAGCTCACGCAGGTTCGGCCGGTGTCGGTCTTCAGGAGGACTGGTGGAAGTCTCGAAGCGGCCCCAACGGGTGGCTGCAGCGTGCACCTGGCTGATGCTTGGGCTCGCCGTCGTCGGCGTCCTGGTCTCCGGTCGCGATGCCATCGGCAGCGTGACGATCAACCCCGCTGCCCTGCTGGCCGGCCTCGGTGTCGCCGCCGTGGGCGCCGCCATCATCACCGCCGTCTCACTTACTGAGCTCGACAACCCACTGCTGCAGCACAACGGGCTGGTCGTCGATCTCGGCCGCCTTGTCTATCTCGGTGGCGTGACCGGTGCCCTCGTGGCCGGGCACGGAGTCGCAACACCGCTATGGGTGCTGTACGTGCCCGTCCTGCTGACCACCGCATTTACCGACATCGTCGTCAAGGCCATCGCCTACGCCATCGGCGCGAGCGGCCTCACATTGCTCGCCACCGGCGTCTCCCACGGCTTCAACAAGAGCGCCGTCGTACCGCTCATGTTGATCCTCGCTGGGTTGCCTGCAATTGTTGCCGTCGCGAGCGCGTTCGCGCAGTCGATCAACGGCGTCGCGGACGCGGCACAGGCCGAGCGCGCACGGCAGATCGAAGAAGTCGAACAGCTGCGTGAGCAGCTCATCGAAGGACACCGCGCCGAGCGCGAGACGTTGCTCGACGAAACTCGTCGCGAGCGCGCAGAGCTGAAGGTCAAGGTTGACCGGCTGTCGGAAGCACTCGCCAGCGCTTCGCGTGGAGACCTGTCCGGATACAACGACGGCAGCTCGATCGTGGCCGATGGTGACGAGGCGCTCGCCTCCCTGCAGTCCGCGTTCAACAACACGCTCGGCAATCTTCGGTTGCTCGTGGAGCAGATCCGTGGCAGTGGCGAGAGCATTTCGGCGTCCGCCGTTGAATTGCTTGCGACCGCCGAAGAGCACGCGGCGTCGGCAACGCAGCAGTCGTCCGCAGTTGCCGAGACCACATCGACGATCGAGGAACTCGCAGCTACGGCGGCGCAGATCGCCGAGACCTCCGAGGCCGTCGCACGCTACGCCGCGGAGACTTTGCGATTCGCCGAGGAAGGCCGCGAGGCCGTCGCAGCTTCAGTGTCAGCGATGGACACCATCGCGCACCGGGTCGACTCGATCGCGACTCGTGCCTTGTCGTTGGGTGAGAAGTCGCAGGAGATCGGCCGCATTCTCGAGGTCATCGACGACCTCGCAGACCAGACCAACCTGCTTGCGCTGAATGCGGCGATCGAGGCTGCGCGCGCCGGCGAGCACGGCCGAGGGTTCGCGGTCGTCGCGTCCGAAGTTCGCAAGCTCGCGGAACGGTCGCAAGAATCTGCCGCGCAGATCCAGGGCATCGTGAGCGAGATCCAGGCCGAGACCAACGCGACGATCATTGCGACCGAAGAAGGTGCCAAGGAGGTTCACCAGGGCACCGAGCTCGCCCGCGGAGTCGTCGACGCGCTCGAGCGGATCTCCGGCATGGTCGACGAAACCACCACCGCAGCAAAGGAAATCTCGATCGCTACTCAGCAGCAGCGGTCGGCGTCCGACCAGGTGGTGACCGCGATGATGCAGGTCTCTGACGTGTCGCGGCAGTACGTGGTCGGCTCCAAGCAGGCGGCGGCATCGGCGTCCCAGCTGAATGTTCTCGCGGCGGAACTGCGTGCGTCGATTGCCCAGTTCCGAGTGGCGTAGCCCGCCGTGGGCAGCTGGGCCGAGGATCCCGAACTTCTCGCGACGTTTCGTGCCGAGGTCGAAGAGCGCCTCGCGTCCCTGAGCGCCGGCCTGCTTCAGCTCGAATCGAATGCCTCACCGCGCCAGCTCATCGCCGGTCTGTTCCGCGATGCGCACACGGTCAAGGGCTCGGCTCGCATGATGGGCCTCACTGCGGTGCTGCAAACAGCGCACGCGGCCGAAGACTTGCTCGGTGCATTGCGCGACGGCCGGTTCCAGGTGCGTCGCGATTATGTCGACGTTTTACTCGCAACGGTCGACGGCATCAGCCGCTCGATCGCGCCTAACCCGACGCCGGCCGTCGACGAGTACCTCACCGACTTGGTCAACGC
>DATCDK010000027.1:0-56996 GCA_036510735.1 Acidothermaceae bacterium
GATCGCGGTCAGGGCGTTGTAGACGAAGTGCGGCGAGATCTGTGCGCGCAGAAACCGCAACTCAGCCTCGGCGGCGCGCGCCCGCGCACTGTCGAGCTCGGCCAGTTCCAGCTGGGTCGACGCGAAGCGAGCCACCTCACCCGCGGCTCGTAGCAGTCCCGCTCGAGTCGAGGGCGCCAGCGCGACGAGCGTCCCGACGACGACCCCGCCGCTGGTGAGCGGGACGACGACCCCCGACCGCAGTGGACAGTCGACGCCGTCCGCGCATAGCAGGTCGCGCGGGCCGAGGGCCATGGCCTTGCCGTTGGCCAGCACCTGCCGTGCGCCCACGAGAACCGAGGGAGCGTGGTCGATCCCCGGGCCGTCCCACGCGAGCAGCCCACTCGTGCCGGTGATCGCCGTCGCCCGCGCCGCGAGCAGCGCCCGTAGGGCAGGAGCCGATCGCGCCGCGCTCTCTCGCGTCAGCCCGGCTCGCAGCGCTCGCGCTGCCGACCCGGCGGTGTGCAGCACGTCGTAGGTCGTTCGCTGCAAAGGCGTGCCGAGCCCTCGGCTGCCGCGCCGCCAGTACCAGAGCGAGCTGCCGAGCGCGATAGCGATCACGCCAAGACCGATGCCCAGCGCTACGGATTTCACGCCCCGACAGTAGGCCGGGAAGCCGGTTGGTTAAAGAGGCACGCGTGACCACTGGGCGATCACTCCCACCATTCGGCGCACAAAACGATCCGCTCGGCGCGCCACGAGCAGGGAGCCGTTGCGAAGGGCTGGTAGCGATCCCAGGCTCTGCCTAGATGTTGATCAGGACCCCGTTCTCATCGAGGAGGCACAGTGTCCACTCAGACGCCGGTCGCGCCCGCGCTGGCAGTATCCATCGCGGATCCAGGTCCGCTCGGCCTCGCCGGCTTCGCGATGACCACGTTCGTACTGAGCACGTTCAACACGAATGTTCTCAACCCAAGCATGGAAGCCGCAGTGTTGCCGCTTGCGCTGTTCTACGGCGGCATCGTCCAGCTGCTCGCCGGTATGTGGGAGTTCCGCAAGGGCAACACCTTCGGCGCTACGGCGTTCGCGTCGTTTGGCGCTTTCTGGTTGGCGTTCTACTGGCTGGTCACGTACGACGCGGCGCACCTCGCTCCTGCCGCCGACGCGCACAAGGCCGTCGCCCTGTTCCTGCTCTCGTGGGCCATCTTCACTGCTTACATGACGATCGCGGCGATGCGCACCAGCGGTGCCGTGCTGGCGGTATTCGTGGCGCTGACGATCACGTTCATCCTGCTGACCATCGGTAATTTCGCCACCGGCCAGTCGGGCAAGGACTGGATTCAGTTCGGTGGTTGGTTCGGATTCCTCACCGCGATACTCGCCTGGTACGCCTCGTTCGCGGGAGTCACCAACGCAACCTTCGCCAAGACCGTCGTCCCGACCTGGCCGTTGGCTAACCGCGCCGTGGTCGCTCGGCCGTAGTTTTCTGTTCGACGGCGCACCTATGGCTCAGCGTGATTCTGAGCCATAGGTGCGTTGCAATTCAAGGTGGACGACGAGGCGCTGGTCTTCGACCATCGCGCGACGGAAGTCATCCCAATCCGGGTGCTCGCCTGCATTGGTGCGGTAGATCGTGATCAGCTCCTCGACAACGGCGTCCGCTCGTTCCTGCGCAATTGGCGTGAGGTCGGCGATGCCCTCCGCGGCCGCCCAACCCCAGCCGTCCGGGGCGATGACGTGCAGGTTCGCCCGCGGGTCGCGGCGCAGATTTGCCACCTTGAACCTGTCTGCGGTCGTCGAGATCGAGATCCGCCTCGTCGCGTCGTCGTACATGTAGCCGACGTTCGACGATTGCGGGCGACCATCGCGCTTGATGGTGATCAGCACGCCCAAATGGAGACCGGCGAGTAGCGCCAGATGCGACGGTGCCAGTTGGCTGGCTGTGGTGTCGGGGCTGTCTGGTTGCGTCATGGTGGTGATCCTTCCGGGTCAGGCCAACCGTATGTGCTGAGTGCCGTGGGCCGAATGGTCCTGAACCAGTCCGTTATGTGCGCCGACGACGGTGGAGTGAGAATTCCCTCCTCGCGCGCCGCCGCATGAGCGAGCAGCCGCCCTGGCAACCGCCCCAGGGGTGGCCTCCGCCGGCCAATCCCTACGGCTACCCGCCCGCGCAGAACCCCTACGCGGCTCCGCCGCAGAACCCCTACGCGGCTGCGCCGCAGAATCCCTACGCGGCTGCGCCGCAGAACCCCTACGCGGCTGCGCCGCAGAATCCCTACGCCGCTCCGACCTACGGCTACCCGCCCCACACTTACGCGTCCCCGTCTCCGTCCCCTTATTCGTATGCGCCGCCACCGCCTGCGCATCGCGCCCGCAACCTCATCGTCGTGGGGATTGTCCTGGCGCTATTGGTGGCCGTTGTGGCCGTCGAGGCTGTCGGGGCTGGGCACCCGCGGTCGTCGACGGCAGCGGCGCAGCCGACTGCGCCGGCGCGGACGAATCAAGCGAACCAGCCCAATCCGACGACTCAGCCCAATCCGACGACTCAGCCCAGCCCGGGCCCGACGTCCGACGGGGTGACCGCGTCGTCGCCGCTGAGCCCGATGAGCGGCATCGAGGTGTACTCCGATGACTTCACTGATTCGACGTCGGGGTGGTCGACCGGTTCGGATCCAAAGGGCGCTGTGTTTGCGTATGCGGCAGCCGGCTACACCGTCACCAGCACGGTCGCGGCGCATTGGCTTGCTTACGCGCCGTACGACGACCCGGCCCAACAGGTCAACCTGAACATGACGGCGCACGAATCGGCGAACCCTCCCACCGGGGCTGGGTTCGGTTTGGTGTGTACGCGTGGACCGGATTCAACATCGATGGTGCGCTATGAGTTCGTCGTGAATGAAACCAATCGATGGTTCATCGAACGCAATCAAGGGACAGTAACGATGTCGTCGACGCCGACGATTCTCGATGAGGGCTCTTTGCCGTCGAAGCTCGGCACCCAAGAGCTCGAGATCTCCGGGATCTGCGCGACGCTCGCCGACGGCCAGACGACACGACTCGCGCTTTTCGTCGGCTCCCAAAAGGTCGCGGATATCACCGACGCGTCGAGTCTGGACGGCGGTGGGTGGCTCGGCGGTCTGATCAGCAGCGGAGACGACGTGAAATCGACCACCACGGTCGCGGGATACACCGAGTCGGATCTTGGCAACGACGGGATTCTCGCGGCGAACACGTAGGGACGCTCGGCGCAGCCTTCGTTTAGTGCGCAGCCTCCGTTTAGTGCGCAGCCTCTGTTTAGTGCGCAGCCTCGGTCTAGAGTTGCGGCATGAGCATGATGATGGCGGTCAGCTTCACCCGCTACGGCCGCCTCTACTACCTCGATCCCGGACCGCATGCGCCGAAGGTCGGCGACAAGGTGCTGTTCCCGACGACAGCCGGTGACGAGGTAGCTGAATGCATCTGGGCTCCGACCTACGTGCCAGAGGAGGTCGGCGGCCTCCCCATGTGCGCCGGCTTCGCGACGTCCGACCATCTTGCTCGTGACGAGCGCAATCGCGCACGCAAAGCTGAAGCGCGGGTCACCACGAAGCGGCTTGTCCGCCAGCACGAGTTGCCGATGAAGGTCGTCGGCGTCGACTATCTGGATTCTGACAACAGCTTCGTCATCTACTTCAGTGCACCTCAACGTGTCGACTTTCGTGCGCTGGTGCGCGACCTCGCTCGCACGTTGAATGCGCGCATCGAGTTGCGTCAACTTGGTGCGCGTGACGAAGCACGCGTGCAAGGTGGCATCGGCCCTTGCGGTCGTGACACCTGCTGCTCAACGTTCTTGAAAGACTTCGAACCGGTCAGTGTGCGAATGGCGAAGGATCAAGATCTGCCGCCGAATCCGTTGAAGATTTCTGGCGCGTGCGGGCGGTTGATGTGTTGCCTGAAGTACGAGCACCCGCTGTACACCGACTTCAAGTCCGATCTGCCGAAGATGGGCACGGCGGTGTCGTCGCCCGAGGGTGATGGCACGTTGGTCGGTTACAACGTGCCGAGTGAGACCGTCATCGTGAAGGTCGCAGAAACGGGTAAGCGCTGCGCGTGCCCGAAGGCCAGTGTCTGCGGATCGCGGATCGAATACGACGCGGCGTACGGCGGCGACCCCGCCACTCCGCCTTCGTGATCGCGTCAACCCGCTGGGCTATCCCGCTTGTGGTGGGGGCGGTGCTGTGCTTGAGCGCCTGCACCTCTACGTCCCCCCATGTCGAGAGTCCGACTGCCTCGGCGAGGTCCCTGCCGAGCGCTCCGGTGACCTCGTCCTCGGCCGTCGCCACTAGCTCACTGCCGCCGATCAGTTCGTCCGCGCCTGCGCCGTCGTCGTCCCTTCTCGGTTCGCCTGCTACGGCGCCGACTCCCTCTTCGGACACGTCGCTGCAGGGATCGCCGCCTGTTCCGACCGCGCTACCACACATCGACCCGGCAACTCTGACGGCCTTCTACACACAGCACCTCGCGTGGAAACCGTGCGTCGGCTTGTACTGCGCAATGCTGACCGTGCCGATCGACTATGCGCATCCGTCCGCGGGAGCAATCCAGCTGGCCGTCTCGCGCGAGCTGACCACACGCAAACCCAACCTTGGCGAGGTCGTGGTGAATCCCGGCGGCCCCGGTGCATCCGGCATTCAATTTCTCGACTCCGCTGCCGGCTTTGTCCGGACCCAACTCGGCAACGAGTTCGATGTCGTGTCGTTTGATCCGCGCGGCGTCGGCTCGAGCGTGCCGATCCGTTGCCTGAGTTCAGTGCAGCTCGACCAGTGGGTCGCGTTCGAGGCAGATCCGCAGTCGCCGTCGGCGGTTGCCGAACAGGACCAACTGGCTAAAGGCTTTGCTGCCGGCTGCCAAGCCAAAGCCGGCGCGTTGCTCGCACACGTGAGCACCGTCGATACTGCGCGCGATCTCGACGTACTGCGCGCTGTTCTCGGCGAAACCAAGCTCACTTACATGGGCTTTTCTTACGGCACATTTCTTGGCGCGATCTATGCGCAGATGTTCCCGCAGAACGTTCGGGCACTCGTCTTGGACGGCGCAGTCGATCCAGCGGCGTCCGCGGTGGAACTGGATCAAGTACAGGCCCAGGGTTTTGAGGTTGCACTGAAATCGTGGATCGCTAACTGCGTGACGTCAGCGAAGTGCCCGGTCGGTACGTCCGCGGCCACCGCAGAACAACACCTCGATGCATGGCTGGCGACATTGCGATCTGCGCCGATTGCTGCATCGAACGGCCGCACGTTGACATGGTCACTCGCCGTCCAGGGCATCGCTGCGGCGCTGTACACCCCACAGGATTGGCAGCCGCTGACGCTCTCCCTCACCGCCGCGATGAACGGCAACCCGGCGGGCGTGCTGACTTTGTCCGACCAGATCGACGGCCGGCAATCCAACGGCAACTACGACAACCTGATCGAATCCAACACGGCGATCAATTGCGTCGACCGCCCCAGCATTGGGCCTATCGCGGCATACGCCGCTGCGGCTGTCGCTGGCGAGAAGGACGGCCCGACGTTCGGGCAGTACATCGGCTGGGGCAACGTTGCGTGCGCCGACTGGCCTGTCGCACCTGAGCTCGCACCGGGCCCGATCAGTCCTGCAGGATCGCCGCCGATCATGGTGATCGGGACGCTGCGCGATCCCGCGACGCCTTACCGATGGGCGCAGGCCCTCGCGAAGGAGGCGAAGGGTCCGTTGCTCACCTACGACGGCGACGGCCACACGGCGTTCCTGCAGTCAAGCTGCGTGGACGCCGTAGTGAAGACGTTCCTGGTTTCGCTGGTGACCCCGACCGTCGGCACGACCTGCCACTAGAGCCGGGACTACCCCGCCTAGGCGCCGCGGTCTCTGTTTTGCAAAACTTATCCATTTATAGATGCAAAGATCGCTCGAACCGCTGTCAAGCGCATGACGTGATCACAAACATCGTTTCGACACCTTAGGGATGAAACGAGCCCTCCCGATGTGCTGCGTCCCGGGGTGGAGCGTGCTTGAATGGAGCTGTGACCGACAACGTCATCGCCTCCGTGCGTGTTACCTGCGCACGCTGCGGCACTGTCGAAGCGCCGATCGATGCGGTTCGCATGGTTCTCGCGCGTCCCGAGTTCGACGGCGACCGCCGTAATCTGGTCGAATTCTCCTGTCCTAACTGCGGAATTACGTGCTCCGCGCGATCTGACGAGCGGACCACGCGGCTGATCGCCGCGGCTGGCGTAACCGTCGTCGTGGCGCCCACTCACACCACAGAACGAACTCGCTCTCGTGGTGCGCCCGACGCTCGCTAGCACGATCTATTTGTCCGGACAGTGCGGATTGTGCTCGCACTCACGATGTGCCGTGAATAATTCACAGCCAGGCGGCTTCCCGTTCACCCCAAGTTTGATTAGAGTCTGCCCCGAGCACACCGGGGTGGAGTGTTCGGGGTGGTGCTGAGCCGGGGGCGGCAGCAGTGCAAAGTTCTTTGGTCCATGGGTCGTTAACCGTCATCGTGCCCACACGCAACGAAGTCGGCAACGTGGAGACGCTGGTGTCGCGTCTCGATCGAGCGTTGGGCAGCATCGATGCGGAGATTCTGTTCGTAGACGACAGCTCCGACGCGACACCAGATCAGATCCGATTGATGAGTGCCACCGCCACTCGTCCCATTCGCCTGCTCCATCGCGCGCCGTCAGAACGTGTCGGCGGGCTCGGCGGTGCCGTACTCGCAGGGTTGCGGTCGGCGCACGGCGATTGGGCTGTTGTCATGGACGGCGACCTCCAGCATCCGCCGGAGGTTGTTCCTGACCTGTTGCTCGCCGGTGAGCGGTCGGGCGCGGATCTGGTTGTCGCAAGCCGTTATGCCGACTCGGGCGGCGCAGGCGGTCTGTCGACCGCGGTTCGTCAGCGCGTATCTCGCGGCGCCAACAGACTCACCCGTGCGCTCTTTCCGCGCCGGCTCGTAGGGTGCACCGATCCGATGAGCGGGTTCTTCGCGATACGCAAGGGATCAGTGGATCTAGACCGTTTGCAGCCGCGCGGTTTCAAGATCTTGCTCGAGACCGTATGTCGCTCGCCACGCCTGAAGGTGGCTGAGGTCCCGTTCGTGTTCGACGAGCGTGGCAGCGGCGAGAGCAAGGCGTCCCTCGCCGAGGGTTGGTTGTTCGTTCGCAAGCTGATCACCTTGCGAGTGGCGTCGGTATTCGGCCGTCATTCATCTCTTGTTGCGCGTGCGGCCGGTTTCGGTGCAGTCGGCACGACCGGCATCATCGTGAACAGCCTGGCGCTATGGATGTTCGTGAGTGCGCTCGGTACCAGCGTGCTGCTCGGCGCGGCGCTTGCCACCGAGTGCTCGACGGTCTGGAACTACATCCTGACCGACTCGCTGATTTTCCGAGGCCCAAAGAAGCGCTCCGGCTGGCTGCGCTTCCTTGGGTTCGCCGTGGTCAACAACGCCGTGCTCCTGGTTCGGCTGCCCGTTCTGTCCTGGCTCTTCCACTCCGTCGGTGTGGGCTATCTGACGGCCAACGTGCTCACCCTTATCGCCGCCTTTGCAGTGCGGTTCCTGATCGCCGATCGCTACCTCTTCCGTCCTGGAGTTCAGATGTCACTCGATTCCGCAAAATTGCCATCGCCCGCCGAAACGGCCACCGCGCCGAGTTCGACGTCGTCCCCCGATCCCTCCGTCGACGCGAGCAATGGCCGGCCTGTTGAGCTCGTCATCGACCTACGCGGTCTCGACTCGTCTGCTCGCCGCCACGCGGTCCGACCTCTGCTGCCGTTCCGCTACGACGTGCACGGCATCGTGACGATCGGTTCGGCGGTGATGCTTAAAGAGCTTGAGGCGTTCCGCACTCAGCGCGTTCACGGGCCGCTCGACATCGAGATCCGGCCCGGCAAGGTGGGCGATGGGCACTTCCGCCGCCGCACCCGTGTCACGCAGTACATGTCCCCCGCAGCGACGAAGTACGAGGAGCACCTTGGGCGCTACGGGGCCGATTTCTCGATCGAGATGGGTGCGACCATCGACGTCGTCATCGGACCGATGCTCGTTCGGTCTCCTCACGTGCTGTACACGAACATCATCGAGGCGCTGCTTCGCTTCGTGATGGTGTCGCGTGGTTACATGCTCCTGCACTCGGCCTGCCTCGAACTCGAGGGCCGCGGCGTGATGATGTCAGCGCTCACCGACACAGGGAAAACCGGCACGATCCTTCGGTTGCTGAGGGAGAACGACAGCAAGTTCCTCTCCGACGACATGACGATCATGAGTCCGGACGGCGTGGCGTTGACGTATCCGAAGCCGCTCACGATCAGCCAGCACACGCTGCGGGCGGTGAACGCGGGCGATCTGACCAAGAAGGAATGGCGTCGGTTGCGGGTGCAGAGTCGCCTGCACTCGAAGGAAGGCCGCGGTATTGGGACCAGGCTCGGCGATATGAATGTCCCGATCATGAGCCTGAACGCGCTTACCCAGTACATCGTGCCGCCGCCGAAGTACGACGTCGATCGGTTGGTGCCGTGCGGCAAGGCACGCAGCATTCGGGTCGAAGAGCTCTTCATTATCGAGCGGAACGAGTACTCGCTGACCGAGCTTGACAGCGCGAATCTGGTCGACGAACTCATCGCGAACACCGATGACGCCTACGGGTTCCCGCCCTACCGTTACTTCGCACCCGCGCTCGTCGTTAACGGGCTGGGCTACGAGGAGTTGCGCGCAGCAGAGCGCAACATCTTGGCGCAGGCTTTGTCCGGCATCCGCACCCGCAGGCTCGCAACGCCCGACTACTCGTGGGCGGACCGCATTCCGGCTCTCGCCCGAGAAACGACGGTCCTCGATCTTGGGCCGTTCCGCGACGCTCGACAGATGTCGGATGACGGGCCGACAACGTGGTCGGCAACAGCCGAGCGCACTGAGTGATGCAACACAAACGAAGGTCGACCATACCTTGCTTGCGCTTCATCCCACTGCTCGGCGCATTAGTTCTTGTCGCAGTGGCGTCGCCAGTTCTTGTCGTCGCAGTGGCGTCGCCGGCCAGCGCGGCTACGGTCGACACCATCGTGGATTCTGGGCCGGCCAATCCGACATCGAGCACGACCGCGTCGTTCACCTTCCACTCGACCGGCTCGGGGCCGACGTACTCCTGCACGATCGACGCCGGTACGGCCGCGAAATGCACCAGCCCGAAGGCTTACACGGCCCTTGCGGCCGGATCGCACACTTTCGCCGTCGCCTCGACGTCGAAGGGCGTCAAAGACTCGTCACCTGCGACTTACACGTGGACCGTCGATACCCCGCCAACAGTGCCTACACAGCTGACAGCGACTGCGACGCCGACTTCCGTCGCGCTCGGTTGGACCGCAAGCACCGACAACACCGGAGTCGCGGGGTATGACGTCTTCCGTGGGGGGGCGCTGCTTGCCTCCGTAGGCGCCGTGACCACCTACGTAGACACATCCGTAACGCTCGGCACCATTTACACGTACGCGGTCCGTGCCCAAGACACTGCGGGTAACTTGTCGGCGTTCGGGAACACCGTTTCAGTCAAGGCACTGGCGCCGTACAGCTCGCACCTGACCCGCGCGCCGTACCTCACCGATCTGGTGGGGCAACATGTCGCCATCAACTTCGCCACCGACGAGACAGCTACCACCGGAAGCGTCACGTACGGTGCGGTCGATGGCTCAGGCAACTGTTCGCCAGCGACCACGGTTGCAGCGAGCCGGATCACGATCCAGGTCAACACGACGTCTGAATACCAATGGACCGCTCAGGTAAATCTGGCCGCGAGCGGCACTTACTGCTACCGGGCGTACCTCGGCGCCACGGACCTGCTTGCTGGCAACCTTTCTCCGCAGTTCACCACGCAGGTCCCGGTCGGCTCGACGGCTCCATTCAGCTTCGACGTGCTGGGCGACTGGGGCGAGGTTGACGCGAACGGCAGTCCCAACGACGAAGCCAACCTTTTCGCGCAGATCGCGACGAGCGGCGCACTATTCGCAGTGACCGTCGGCGACAACGGCTACGTCAGCGGAAACGAAGCAGACTACGGCGACCTGCAGCACCTGTCGACCAGTGCGATCTTCGGCGCTCCTTACTGGACGATTCCCGGCGCCAGCGTGCCGCTCTTCGCCGCCACCGGAAATCACGGGCTTGCCGACACGCATCACACCGACATCACGACGTGGACACAGGCCTCCACCGTGCTCACCTCCAACGGTCGTGACACCAACGACGTCTACTGCTGCGTGGGCGGCAGCTCGTCGGCGAACTACGGAAGCGTGTGGTACGCATTCAACGCAGGCAATGCCCGCTTCTACGTTCTTGACTCCGCTTGGGGCGACACGAACGGCGGCACCGCTGGTGTGTACGCCGACGATGCACTGGCCCACTTTGCGCCCGGTACGCCCGAGTACCAATGGCTGCTCAATGATCTGCAGACTCACCCGGCGCAACTGAAGTTTGCGTTCTCTCACTATCCGTTGTATTCCGACAATAAGTCGCAACCCTCCGACACCGCCTTGCAAGGGGCCGCCAATCTCGAAGGCATGCTCGGACAGAACGGTGTTCAGATCGCCTTCAACGGACACGCACACATCTACGAACGGAATACGCCAAGCGCGAGCGGCATGCCCATCACTTATGTGACTGGCGGCGGCGGGGGTTTGCTCGAGCCGGTCGGACCGTGTGTGACCGCGAACGACGCCTACGCGATCGGTTGGTCACCGACCAAGCACGTCGGTTCCGCGTGCGCTGGCGGCAAGGCGCCAGCATCGGCCGCCAACACGTTCCATTTCCTCAAGGTCACCGTGTCGGGCCAGTCGGTCACCGTCGCCCCGACCGACTCGCTGGGTAACACCTTCGACGTCCAGACGTACACGTTCACCGGGCCGCCCGACACTTACGTCGACAGCACGCCGCCGTCTGGCACGGCGACTGCGAGCGCCACATTTACGTTTCACGCGAGCGACAGCTCGGCGACGTTCTCGTGCACGCTCGACGCAGGCCCGCAGACACCGTGCGTCAGCCCGGCGTCCTACGCCGGGCTGTCCGACGGAACCCACACCTTCACGGTGGCCGCGACGGTCAATAACTCAACGGATCCATCTCCGGCGGCCTACACCTGGGTGGTCGACTCCACGCCGCCGACCACTCCGGGTGGCTTCACGGCGACCGCTCAGTCTCCAATCGAGGTTGACCTCGGCTGGAGCGCGTCGACCGATAACACGGGCGTCACCGGCTACGACGTGTTCCGCGATGGCGCGCTGTATCAGTCGCTCGGGCCGGTGACGTCTTACGCAGACACGAGCGTGCTCGCATCGTCGACCCATCAGTACGCGGTGCGTGCACGCGATGCGGCGGGAAACGTGTCGGCCGACACATCGACGATCTCTGTTACGACGCCGCCAGCGACCGGCTCCCTGTTCTCTGACGGTTTCGAATCCGGGACTTTGCACGCATGGACGGCCACCTCAGGGTTGACGGTCGAGTCGTCGACTGTTCACGGCGGTGTCGACGCGGCAGAGGGCAGCACCCAAAACGGCAATACGTACGCCAAGGTCACGCTGCCAGGCGCTTACAGCAACGGCTTCGCTCGGGTGTGGTTCGACGTGGTTTCCCAAAGCAGCCAGGTAAATCTGCTGAGGTTGCGCGACACTGCGTCCACGTCGATTGGGTATGTTTTCGTCAGTTCGGTTGGCCAACTCGGCTTCTATGCCGACGCGACGGCGAAGAGCACGATAAGCAGCACAGTCGTAACGCCAGGCTGGCATTCACTCGAGCTCAATATTCAGGTTGGTGCAACAGCCGGGGCTCTCGGCGTCGTGCAGATCTGGCTCGACAACACCCTGGTCACCGCGCTGTCCAGCTCCGCGATCAACGTTGGTTCAACCCCGATCGGGGGGCTGCAGATCGGTGATGTCCAGACCGCGAGAATCTACGACGTCGCCTACGACGATGTCGGATTCGGTACCAGTCGGATCGGGTCAGGTAGCGACACGACGCCGCCTTCGGTGCCGGCCAATGTCACCGCGTCCGCGACGTCGCCGTTCTCGATTCAGGTTGGTTGGTCCGCTTCGACCGACGACGTTGGGGTCACGGGCTACGACCTTTACCGCGACGGCTCGTTGTTCCGGAGCCTGGGTACGGTCACATCCTTCACCGACAACACGGTGCTGGGCGCGACCACGCACACCTACGCGGTCCTAGCTCGAGACCAGGCGTCGAACGTGTCTGCCCTCAGTGCGCCGGCGTCGGCTACGACCCCGGCCGCAGCCACGCCACTGTTCTCCGACGGCTTTGAGTCCGGCACCTTCGGAGCCTGGACGTCAAACGGAGGACTCGCACTCGAGTCGACCGATGCGCACAGCGGCACCGTTGCAGCAGAAGGCGTTGCAACGAACGGCGCCGTCTATGCGAAGAAGACGTTGCCGGTCGGACCCTACTCAGACGCTTACGCACGTGTCTGGGTCGAGATGAAGACCCTTCCCAATGGCACGATCGGCTTGCTACGTCTGCGCGACACGTCGGCGGGCTCGGTAGCCGATGTCTTCCTGACCTCCGCCGGAAAGCTCGGATTCTCGGGCGGAGCCTTCAGCAGTTCCAGCACGGTGAGTCTCGGTACCGGCTGGCACATGATCGAAGTGCATGTGTTGGTCAGCGGGACGTCGAGCAGCTATCAGGTGTGGCTCGACGGCCAACCCGTTACCGGTCTATCGGGCGCCTTCGATCTCACGGGTTCCGGGGCCGTAACAATCCTGCAGGTCGGAGACTCGTCCGCTGTCACGGGCCGCACCTATGACGCCGTCTACGACGACGCCGCTTTCTCAACCAGTCGCATCGGCTTCTAGATGCGGTACGGGGGCGCGTCAGGCCGCGCATCTGCGTCGGCGTTGACCGGCCGAAGGATGTCTCCCCGAGTCGGCACGCGGCCTGGGCCGAAGGAATAAGAATGTCGCTGTTGGTTCGGGTAGGAGAATCGTTGCGGACGCCGCGCGAGCAATCCGCAGACGGTCTGCTGGTTGAACGTGACCGTGCTCGCGCGCTCGACCGTGGGATCCTCGCGTTCGCCGTGATGATTGGCATCGTGCTGCGTGTCATTGAGCTCGGCAAGGTTGGGTTCAACAGCGACGAGGCCGTGTACGCGGGCCAGGCTGCATCGCTCGCGGGCAACCCGCATTACGTCGGCATGTTCCCGATCGTTCGGGCACACCCATTGCTGTTCCAGATGCTCGCGTCGCCGCTCTATCGCTCGGGTGTCCACGATGTGCCAGGTCGATATTTGAGTGCTGCTTTCGGAGTTGCCACGATCGTGCTGGTGTTCCAGCTCGGCAAGCTCCTCTACGGGCGCCGCGCGGGTGCACTTGCATCGTTGCTCCTGGCAGTGATGCCGTACCACGTCGTCATCACCCGGCAGGTGCTCCTCGATGGGCCAATGACGTTCTTCGGGACTGCCGCGTTTGTGTGCCTGGCAGCACTGGGCCGTACCGAGCAGCGGCGTTGGTTGATTGCGGCGGGAGCATGCCTCGGCCTTGCCGCGTTGACAAAGGAGACCGCCGTCGTCCTGATCGGGTCGGTCTTCGTGTTCCTGTCGCTTTCTTCCGTGTTTTGGCGGCCGGTGCGTTACGTGGTCGGCGCGACCGCAGCGGCAGTGGCGTTGACGCTCACGTACCCCCTCGTCACAGCGGTCTCCGGAGCCGGGCATAGCGGTCAGTCCTACCTGGTATGGCAGCTGAGCCGCCGACCCAATCACGACCTTCTTTTCTACCTGACGGCTGTGCCCGCGGCGATGGGCGTGCTGCTGATCGCCGCGGCTGCGGTCGGGTTCTTGGTGTTGAGGCATCGTGTGTCGTGGCCACAGGTGCTGCTGGTCTCGTGGATTGTTGTGCCATTGGTCTTCTTCGAGGTATGGCCGGTCAAAGGTTTCCCGTATCTCGTCCTGATCGCGCCCGCCGTTGCCGTCCTAGCCGCAAGGACCCTCGGGTGGCTTGTCGATCGTCACCCAGGTAGCTGGGTCGCCGTTGGCGGTGGCGTCGCGGCAACTGCGGCGGTCGTAGCGTCACTCCTGGTGCCGTCGATGCTTGACGTCCTGAAGCCAGCGACGGCTGGTCTGGCTGGCACAGGCGGGACTCCCGGCGGTCGTGAGGCGGGCCTGTGGATCGACAAGCACCTGCCCGCCGGCACCCGGCTGCTCACCCTCGGCCCGTCGATGAGCAACATCATCGAGTACTACAGCGGGCACCGTGCCGACGGATTGTCGGTGAGTGCCAATCCTTTGCACCGCAACCCGTCGTATGTACCGGTCCCCAACGCCGATGTGGCGCTGCGATCGGGCCAATACCTGTACATCGTGTGGGACGCATACTCGGCAAAACGGTCCCCGAACTTCGCTGCGAAAGAACTCACTCTCGTCCGGAAGTACAGCGGCCGGGCCATTCACACCGAACTCGCAACGTTCGGCGGCAAAGCCGAGCAGCCCGTCGTCGTCATCTATGAGGTGCAGCCGTGAGCCGCCGGATGGCTCGTTCAGCGGCCGCAGGCGCATCGGTGCTCGTTCTGGTCGCACTGAGCGCACCGAGTGCGCACGCTGCGACCGGCGTCGCTGCGAAAACTCCGATAAGCCACCTCGTGGTGATGACACAAGACGATCACAGTTTCGACAACTACTTCGGCACCCGCGCAGGAGTTGACGGCATTCCAAAGGGGGTTTGTGCGCCTGCCGTGCCCAGCAGTGCTCCGTGCGTGCCCCCGTTCCCGCTCGCTGCGTCCGGGTTGGAACCGACTTTGTTCGCAACACCCGCGGCCCAGCAGGCGTCGGTTGCGAACGGACTCATGAACGGGTTCGTTCAGGCTCAGACAACGCCGCATCAGAAGGGCAAAGGTGCGATGGGTTACTACCTCCCCTCCGACGTACCGGTGCTTACTCAACTCGCAGATGAGGGCGTGCTCTTCGACCATTGGTTCAGCGCTGTGCCGGGAGGAAGCATTGCGAACAGAGTGTTCGCGATGTCTGGGACCGTCGTACCCGACACGACGCAGGTGCCTGCTGGTGGGTGGCCTGACCTGCAGGTGATCTTCGACCGGCTGCAAGCGGCGGGGGTTTCGTGGAAGATCTACGTAGAGCACTATCAACCGGGTCTCACTGTCGCGAACGCATCGGTCAAGGCACGCCACGGGGGGCAGGTCGCCCGAGTCCCACTGCTCGCGATGGGCCGTTACGAAAGCAATCCTGCGCTGATGTCGCACGTTGTCGACCTCGAACATTACTTTTCCGACTTGGCGAGCGGGTCGCTCCCCGCGGTTTCTTGGATCGTGACGACGTCATCTACCGAGCGGCCGCCGGCCAACCCGCAAGCGGGTCAGCGTGAGGTGAGCACTGTCGTCAATGCGCTTGGCGGAAGCTCGGCCTGGTCGAAGTCGGCGTTTGTCCTGAGCTACGACTCTTCCGGTGGTTGGTATGATCACGTCGCGCCCCCGGTTGAGGACGGTGCGATCGTCGGCCTGCGGGTACCGGCTCTCCTTATCAGCCCTTACGCCACCCCCGGCCGCGTCGACAGTGCCCAGCTCGACAGTGGGTCCGTGCTGCGATTCATCGAGACCAACTGGTCACTTCCATCGCTCACACCACGCGACGCCGACGCAACCGACCTGAGCACCGCGATGTCGTTCAATGCACCCCCGCACCCGGCAACGATCATCGACACGGCAGCAAGTACTCCGCTACCCGTTGTGCCCGATCGGCGGGTCATCTACAGCGTGTATGTGGTTGCTGCGTTGCTCGTTGCGGGGATCGTCGCGTGGGCTGCCTATGGTGGCCGCCGGCGCGGTGGCGACGTCATGGCGGAGTTGACGTGAACGTCCGCGGCGTTGGTTACGCCTTGGCTGGATTGGTTGTCCTACCGACCCTGCTCGCGAGTACGCCCGTAGCCGCTGCGGCCGCGGGCCCCGTCCCAGGGACGGTCTTCATCCAGACTGTCCCTGCGTTGGCTGGGGTACACCTGCTCGTCGGCTCGTCGCCAGTGACAACAGGAGCTGGCGGTGCAGCCAAGGTTACGGTTGCGGATTTCAACAGCGTGGCATCGAAAGTGTCCCTCGCGAGTACCGTGCTCGACGCCCGCGACACCGTGGCGCTGGCTAGCGTGAACGTCGCCCCGCACACCGCGAAGTACCAGAGCCACTTGACGATCGGGCTCGACGTGACGTCGAAGGTCACTCTTCAAATCAGCGGCGGTAACACCGGCGTTTCGCCGGGCGACGTGCAGGCGATTCGGCTGCACTCGGTGACGGGTAAGACGATGCAGATTGACCCGCACGCCACGCCTGTGGTCAGCCTGCTATCCCGCCAGACGAGATTGATCGCCGGCACCGTCACTGCTCAGGTAGTGACCTGGTCGGTCGACAGTCTGCTCGCCAACCCCGGTGTGTCCGTGACCACGTCGAGCACTCCCTTCGACCCTTTGACGGATGGGACCTGGCCGCTGGTGCTACGTCCGGTGGCGGGCACCGTCATGGTCGATACCGTCCCGGCGACGCCCGGAGTCAGCTTCGGGCTCGAAGGCGCCACTGGCGTCACGGACGCGCACGGGCACGCCACGATGCCCGTGACAGATCTCAACGGAGTCGGCGCCGGGTTGAAGCTCAGCACATCCCAGGCGGTCGGTTCAACCGTGTCTGTCCTGCGGGTCGCCGGATTGCCACCAGGTACAACCTTCCAGCGGCATCTGGTCGCAGCCTTGGCCGTGAGCCGACCCGTCTCCTTGGGTTTCACGGATTCTGACGGCCATTCGATCTCCCCGAGTCGGATCAGCGACGTCAAGATCACCGGCGGAGGCGGCACCATGGACATTTCCGGTGCCCAACTTCTCAGCCCAGTTTCTGTATTGTCCGAGCAGGGTAAGCTCGTCAACGGCACTTGGCAGCCGCAGCAAGTTACGTACACGGTGACGCGGGTGACCGTCGATGGATCCGACGCGGTGTTCGCCGGTCAGCAGCGATTCAATCCCAATACGTCGAGCAACTGGTCAATCTCGCTGTCGGCCTTCGATCTCACAGTCACCGTTCGCGACGTTCTCTTTGGCAGGCGCATCACCTCCGCCGCCGAGGTGACACGGCCCGACGGTAAGCAATACGGGGTTCTACTCGGTGCCGGGCAACCCACCGTGCTCCGGTCGCTAGTTCGGGGTCAGTACACGCTAGTGACGCGATCGGCTGTCGTCGGCGCGGACTCGAAGATATTGGTGAGCAAGAACTCTGACGCCGAAATACGCGTCGTCACGTTGTCCGACGTTCTCGTGTTTGCGATGGTCGTGCTCGGCGCGTCAGTTTCCGTGGTGGTGCTTGGCGTGGGCATGTCGCGGCGCTCCAAGCAGCGTCGCATTGGAGCAAGCGATGAGTAGAATTCGGATCCTCCGTTCTACTCGAGTTCCTCGGATTCTTGCTACGGCGTCGATTGTCGCGGCGCTTGCCGTCAGTGCCCTTGTCCTCGCCGGACGAGCTTTGATCCCAACCACGGTCGTTCGCGCGTCGGCGTCCACGCTCGCGCCTGTCGCGGCCCCGCTCTCGACGCCCTCGGTTTCTGCGCCGTCGAGTTCGGAGTCAGGGGCGGTTGCAGCGTCAGCAAGCACGCCAATTCCGGTGTATGCGTACTTCTACCAGTGGTTCAGCGCGGCGTCGTGGAATCGCGCGAAGGTCGACTATCCGCTCGCCGGGCGGTACAGCAGCGACGACCCCAACGTGCTGGCGACCCAGATCAACCAGGCGAAGGGAGCAGGTATCGATGGCTTCCTCACGTCGTGGAAGAACACGGCAACGCTCGACCGTCGGCTTGACCTGCTCATTAACACCGCAAAGGGACAGAACTTCGATCTCGGGGTGGTCTATGAGGCGCTCGACTTCTCACGGAATCCGGTCCCTGTGGCCACGGTGCAGCAGGACATGGTCTACCTCGTCGACCGGTGGGGCAGCGCGCTCACGTCGCGGTACTATGGCCGACCCGTGATCATTTGGACCGGCACGGATCAGTACTCGGTCGCTGACGTCAGTGCAGTAAAGGCGGCGCTCGGTAACCGAGCGTACCTGCTTGCCGCCTCGCGTAGCGTCGCAGGTTACGAACGCGTGGCTGGCATCGTCGACGGCGAGGCGTATTACTGGTCGTCAGCTGACCCGAAGTCAGCCTCGGCGACGGTGAAGTTGGCCGCACTTAGCGCTGCCGTGCATGCCCATCACGGTCTATGGTTTGCGCCCGCAGCAAGCGGCTACGACGGGCGTGACCTCGGTGGTAGCCGGGTGGTCGGGCGATCTGACGGCCAGACCCTCACGCAGAGCCTCGACAACGCGTACGGCTCCTCGCCCGACGCGATCGCCGTGATCAGCTGGAATGAGTGGTCGGAGAACACCTACATCGAGCCAGGGGAGCAGTACGGCGACCGCGAACTGGCTGTGCTCAAGGACGATCTGCTCTCGCGGGGCCACGGGATCCCCGCAGGCATCGGAGTCGACTCGAGTGGTGGGAGCAGTTCTTCGACGTGGACGGGCGCTCGGGCTGTCGTGGCCCTCGGCAGTCTGACGATCGCAGCGGTCATCGGGTTTGCCGTCGTTGCCCGCCGCCGCGCACGCCGACGCCGCGGACGTGGGCACCGGCCGAGGGGACGCGCCACGCGTCTGCCACGTGACCCGGATACAGGCGGTGGCTCGGGAGGAGTTGCCGATGCGGAGTCGCGCGCGCACTCCGAACTTCTGAGCAAGGGCGGTCGGTGATGGTCGGAGTGAGGGTCGCGCGGTGGTCCGTCGCGGCTGCCCTCGCCCTGGTGGTGTCCGGGTGTACCGGCTCCCACCCGCGCAGCTCAAGCGCGTCGGCCGAGGTGAGCCAGGTTCCGGCAACCGCTACGTCGCTCGCTGCATCCGCGTCAGCGACCCTCGCATCATCTGCGGTCGCGTCGCCGTCCGGCGCGTCGTCCGCTCCACCGACGCCGTTAGGTAGGCCAACGACAGGGACGGGGGCTGCTACCGCGTCGCCGAGTAAGACGTCGTCCAGATCCGCGTCGTCCACACCATCCTCGTCGCCGACGAACACGACCGCTGCAGGTGTTCCTCGTTTCGCGCACATCGTCGTCGTCGTGCTTGAAAACCACCCCTACGGCGAGCTGATCGGCACTTCGAGCACGCCATTCCTCACCTCGCTTGCATCCGCGGGTGCAGTGCTGACGCAGTCGTACGCGATCACGCATCCGAGCGAACCTAACTACCTGGCGCTGTTTTCAGGATCAACTCAGGGCCTGAGCACTGATTCATGCCCGCACGCATTCACTGGTCCCAACCTCGGCTCCTCGCTTCTCGCGGCCGGCGACACCTTCACCGGCTATTCCGAATCCTTGCCCTCGCCTGGCTACACGGGTTGCAGTGCGGGTGCCTACGCACGCAAACACAACCCTTGGGCAAATTTCGCCGCCCTGCCAGCTGGCGTGAACCAGCCGATGGCGGCGTTTCCCGCTAACTTCGCGCAACTGCCGAATCTGGCGTTCGTGATCCCGAACCTCAACGACGACATGCACGACGGCACGATCGCCGAGGGCGACCAGTGGATCGAAGCCCACCTCAGCGGCTACGCCACCTGGACGACGACACACAACAGCTTGCTCATCGTCACGACCGACGAAGATGACAACTCTCACGCAAACCACATCACCACCATCGTGGTCGGCGCCCACGTAAAGCGTGGTCCGGACAGCACCCGCACTACTCACTACGGCGTCTTGCGCACACTGCTCGATAGCTTCAACCTCAGCCCCTTCGCGGGCGCCGCCACGGCAGTCCCGATTACCGGCCTCTGGACGTCGTAGCCAAGGCCTACCTGGCGTTCAACGATCCCGAGGCGTGGGTGCGTGTCGTGGCCGATGAGGTTGCAGAAACGTCAGTCGACGGCGTCGACATCGCGCGGGCGCGCCGTCGGTATCGGGCCCTCCGTTCGACGCAATAGTTGCGCGTTCACGGCGTCGGCGGGTGACGCAGGTGCTCGCTGTGGTCGCCGTCGTGTTCGGTGTGACGGCTGCTGTCGTCGTCCCGTCTGTCGTCGGTCGTCGGTCGTCATCGAACCGCTGTAGTCGCAGTCGGTCCGGCTGGCGCAACAACCGAGGCGGCCCGAAGGCGATCACTCAGCAGGAGAGCAGTTAGTGGCGGGGGTTCGGTTGCCCGCTGGCGCAGTCGCGCACGACGGCCCCGGCCTGAACAACGCCCTGGCATCTTCGCCTGCACCAGCGCGCTGTCGGCCGTGTCCGCGGTCTCATCCGCCTCGGCAGTTGCGCCGGCGATGGATTCGAACGGGCTCTCGTCGCCGACCCATTAGACTCCTAGGGTCGTCCTGAGGTCCGGCTAGGTTCGGTCGCGGGTTCGGCTCGCCGCCTTAGCTCAGTTGGCAGAGCAACGCACTCGTAATGCGTAGGTCGTCAGTTCGACTCTGACAGGCGGCTCCGACTCTGACCGCCGAAGAGTGCGCGAAGCCTAGCCCACCAGATCTAGCCCATTATGGCTGTGGGGAGCGCTGCTCGTTTGACAGAGCGCGTTCTGCGGTGGCCGCCACCGCTCGGCGAGCGCCCATCCGGCGACCGCAGATATGACCAACAACCCACGCACGAAAGGCAGGAGCGCTGGCGGCCGTGCGGCGGCCCGCTTCCCACGCAACTTTGCCCCGATCTGGGTTCGATGCTGACGGCACCGACGGTATTCGGATTGCATGACGGGTGCGTGAGCCTTCCGCTGCACGCCGTGGAGACCGCGCACTCAAGGCCGTACCTACGCGTCTCGGCGGGTGATGAGGACTGTGGCGGCGACGGTGGCGGCGGCGCCGTACAAGGTGAGGACGCCGAGCCCAGCCCACGGCGAGAGTGACCCCGCGGTGTGGACCACTGTGATGATTTGACTGCCGGCGTTAGCGGGAAGGTAGGGGATGACGTCGTTGCGCAGGTTGGTGGGGAGTAGGTCGTCAACGACGGTGAGCGCGAACAGCGTCCCGAAGAACGCCGAGAGTGCGCCGGCGGTGTTTCGGACGAGGGCGCCCATCCCGAAGCCGAGCAGTCCGACCGCCGTAAGGTAAAGGCCGCCGCCGATGGTTGCGCGCAGCGCAGCAGGATCACTCAGTGAGATGCCAGCGTGCGCAGAACCCAGCAGTTGTTGGCCGATTCCGAATGCGGCGAAGCTCATGACCTCACCCGCGACGAATGTGGCAACCGCGAAGACGAGAAGTTTTGCGGCGAGCATCGCGCGGCGCTGTGGAACCGTGGCGAGGGTAGCGCGGATCATGCCGGTTCCGTATTCGGAGCTGATAGTGAGCACGCCCAGCGCCCCGATAGCGACTTGCGCAATGTAGAGGCCGTCGAGGCTTGCCAGCGTTGCGTCGAAACCGTCGAGGCTTTGGCGGCCATGTTTGATGTTGTAAGCGGTGCGAGCGCAGATGAGTGCGCCGAGAGCGATGCTCGCGAGCGCAGCGATGCCTGCAGTCCAGTAGGTAGATCGGACGGTCCGGAGTTTGGTCCATTCCGAGTGCAGTACGTTGCCGAAACCGATGGTCTGCGGTTGCGGCTGTTGGGCTTGGTTTCCTGCGGTGGCGGTGGTCATGGTCACGTCAGATTCCTGACTCGGTTGCCGGTGCCGTACTCGCGTCGGTTCCGGCATGAAAGTCGACGTAGCGATGGGTGAGTTCCATGTAGGCGTCCTCCAGCGACGCGCTATGGGGTGTGAGTTCGAGGACGGGAATGCCGTGGCGGGCGGCGAGGTCACCGATCGTGTCGTGGTCCATGCCGGTGACGTGCAGTCGCAGTTCTTCGACTACCGCGCTGCTGTCGTCGCCCGGGTGCGAGTTGACTGTCGCACCCGCGGCCGTTAGGAGGGTCCTGAGTCGGTGGGGGTCGCGGGAACGGACCAACACGTATTTGCGTGACCCACTCGCGATGATCTCGGATGTGCTCGCGTCGGCGAGGACCTTGCCTTGACCGATGACGATGAGGTGGTCCGCGGTGAGGGCCATCTCACTCATCAGATGGCTCGAGACGAACACGGCGCGTCCTTCGGATGCGAGGCTGCGCAGCAGCGTCCTGATCCATAGGATCCCGTCGGGATCCAAGCCGTTGACAGGTTCGTCGCAGATCAAGATTGCGGGGTCGCCGAGGAGTGCTGCGGCGAGGCCCAGGCGCTGGCTCATGCCCAGCGAGAACTTGCCTGCCCGCTTTCGTCCGACGTTTTCCAGCCCGACGAGATCGAGTACCTCGTTGACCCGCCGGGAGGGGATTCCGCTTGCTTGGGCAAGACAA
Organism: Acidothermaceae bacterium; assembly: GCA_036510735.1. Classification (GTDB taxonomy): domain Bacteria; phylum Actinomycetota; class Actinomycetes; order Acidothermales; family Acidothermaceae; genus PALSA-607. Next base: position 22,291 of record DATCDK010000027.1, read on the forward strand.
AGGAGGTGATGGTAGGCGGTGCGCCCGCCATGCATCGCGCGGACCTCGAGTACCGCACCGATCTGGTGGAGTGGGCGCCGAAGTTGGTCGTAGGGCTTTCCGTTGACGGTGACCGATCCTCGAGTCGGGCGGTCGAGGCCCAGAATCATCCGCATGGTGGTGGACTTCCCGGCGCCGTTCGGCCCCAGGAACCCGGTCACGTACCCAGGGCGGACGGTGAAGTTCAATCCGTCTACTGCCAGGGTCGAACCGAATCGCTTCGTCAGATCCGTTGCTTCGATCATGCCCTGACGTTATGCGCGCACGGGCGGCGTCGCGTCGCCCGCAAGTATCCGGATCTCAGCGGCCGCTGCTACCTCAGAGTGACTCAAGGTCGACCTATTGAGCTGTCGTTCGCCTTGGCCCCTGGGGTGATGGTGCCGGATTCGTAGGCCAGTACGACTGCCTGCACGCGGTCACGAAGACCGAGTTTGAACAGCACCGCGCTGACGTGGGTCTTCACTGTCTGCTCCGCGAGGTGCAACTGCGTGGCGATCTCGGCGTTGGCGAGTCCGCTGGCAAGTAGGTCGAAGACCTGCCGCTCTCGCGGCGTCAGGTCGCTCAACCGTGGCGGAGTCTGCAACTGGGTGCGTGCCGCGAACTCGGTGATCAGGCGGCGAGTGACCGCCGGCGCGAGCAACGCATCACCGGCGCCGATGACGCGCACTGCATCGAGAATCCGTTCGGGTGTCGCGTCTTTGAGGAGAAATCCGCTTGCTCCGGCACGGAGTGCGTCATACACGTATTCATCGAGGTCGAACGTTGTCAGTATCAGCACCTGTGGGGGATTTTCCAAACCCTGCAGGACACGAGTGGCCTCAATGCCGCCCATACCCGGCATCCGCACATCCATCAAGACGACATCGGGTCTGACGATGCGCGCGACCCGTACCGCCTCGCGCCCGTCTGCGGCAACTGCGACGACGCTGAGGTCGGGCTGGGAGTCCAGCAGGGCTTGGAATCCGAGTCGCACGACCGCCTGGTCGTCCACGATCATCAACCGCAGTGCGCGCGCGTTAACCATGAGGATGTCCCGCTGGTGCGATCGGCAGCCGGGCCCGTACCCGAAAACCTGTCCCTTGTCTGCTGGCAGTCAAGTCGCCCCCGACGGCGGTGACCCGTTCGCACATGCCGATCAACCCGAACCCGTTGAGGCCTGCGGATTCGGTGGTGCCGGGACGTGTGTCCACTGCGTTTGTGATCATCACATCGAGATCGGATCCGTAGGTGAGTTGTACGTGAACCGCGGCACCTGGGGCGTGGCGAGCAGCGTTTGTCAGGCCCTCTTGCACGAGCCGGTAGCAACACAGCTGCACCGACTCAGAAGTCGAGACAGGCGATCCGTCGATCTGAAGATCGATGCTCATACCACTGGCTCTCGATCGGGCGACCAAAGCCGCTAGATCCGCCAATCCCGGTTGCGGCGCGTGTAAGACAGCACCATCCGTGCTCCGCAGAACACCGAGCACCGTTCGCATCTCCTCTAATGCTTCACGCGCCTGCGCAGCAATTTCGGAGAACGCGTCACGCGCCGCTGGGGAGAGCTCCTCAACTTGGTAGGGCGCCATCGCCGCGCGTACCGCTATCAGCGAGACTTGATGCGCAACCACGTCGTGCAGCTCACGCGCGAACGCCGCGCGTCCCCGCGTCAACGCTTCGCGCTCCTGCATGTCCCGCACTTCTGCAGCTACACCAGCTCGAACGAGATCTGCCTCACGCCGGGCACGGAAGGTATCGGCTGCGCCCCACGCCAGCACGGCGGCCAACGCTTCCGTAACCGGCGCGTCCCATGGCCTTCCGTTCAATGAGGCAGGCATAGACGCCCCGACCACCACCGCTATCTCAGATATCCCGAGCAGTACGAGCGATCGTGGTCGCGACAACATCAGAGGGCAGGCCGCGAGAGCGACGAGCCAAGCGATCACACTGACTGGCGGCCACGGCAACCTGGACCACACCACGAACGCGCCATTGGCCGCCACGGCGAGCCCAAGGGTTGCGAACGGCGCCCAGCGCACAAACAAAAGCGGCGCGATCGACAACCCCGCGAGTGCCAGCGCCGTCTGTGGCGATGCGTCGCGATGCACCCGAGCGAAAACCAAAGCGTCGACCGTTGAAAAGACAACTAACGCCGCAGCAACACTTCGCCACAGCCGCGCAGTGGCGAATCTGGACAGCAGCCAGTCGACAGCCGCATCGCGCTTCCATCGCTTGCGGTCCGCCAAGCCCGTGGGTGCGAGATCGATGACCCCTCCTTGCACTGACCCAGCCAGCATGCCCTCATCGGTCCGTGTCTGCATCACCCGCAAGAGGCGGCCGACCCCCTACGTGAGTACCCGTACGTCTAGGTCGCCGTTCTCTGGCTCCTTCACGGAGTCTTCATGTGAGGCAAGCAAGATCCATCGTGGCGCCCATTTGCGCGCTCCAGGTACCCGGCAACTCAAGCGATGGTTACCCGCCGAGCTGAGCCGCCATCATCGCCGCAATCACGACCTCTAGCCATTGCGGCCGCCCGGCGAAACGGGCACGTTACACACCCACCGTCGCGCTCCCCGTTGGCGCACCAGAGAGCGCTAGGAGTGGACGGGCACCGCGCCGGAACACCAGCAACTGGATCGCGGCAGCCGCGGCACCGACGACGAGCGCAACGATGTGTTCCCTGCCGGCCAGGTCGGGATGCAGCGCGAAACCGGCCAACACAGCAACCGCGAGCAGGCCTCCAAGCCGAGGGCAGCCGACGATGGTAGCCACGTACACCCCCAGACCGCACGTCGCCGCCGAAGGGCCCGTGTCCAACGCGTACCGCCAGGAGGCGGGAAGTCCACCAAGAACCGCGGGGGCGTACCAGACGAAGTAGCGGCCCGCGAGCGTACCGATCGTGTGCGCAAGTCCTGCCACCGTCAGTGTCCGACGATTGCCGACAGCGGCCTCGGCGAGCCCGAATGCAAGCAGCACCTGCACCACGGACCCCCACACCGGCAGCAGCGCCGCCGGCGCGAGCAATGAGCCGGGCAACCGCAGCAACGAGACCCCGAACGGTGCGCCCACACGTTCACTGCAACACATCGCTACGACCGACCTGCCCGCCGCGTGGTCCGCCCACCACATGAGGACAATCGCTGACGCGACCACAGCAGTGAGCAGGTAGCCGCGGATACCGCGCTCTGCCCAACGGCGGCAGAGGGTGTCGCGAATCCGACTCACTTCGGATCCGAGCCCGTATCCAAGAGAACGCACAATCACCCCGCTAACCTCAGCATGGCTGTCGCAACATTCTGACGGACGTCCCGACCCGCGACCTCGTGGATGACCCCGAGATTTCCCCTGAGCATGGCGCTAGTGGACCCTGGGTATCCGACGGGTACCAGGCGGGCACAAACCCGGCGTGTGTGGCCGGCGGCTCCATGACCTCGACGTGCCTGGAGGATCCCGGGTGAAGCTCAACCTTCTGCCTTGGCGGAGGGCACCCCTGTTGCTCCTGACGGAGCGGCCGCAGGTCGGGCTCGTCATGGCTGGCGCAGCGCTCATGATCGGGCTTGCGTCGGCTAGTGCACCGCTCTTCTTGTCGTCCGCCGAGAATGCGAGCCTCGCACAGCAACTCAACAACGGCTGCGAAACCGGAAGCCTGACCGTTACGTCAACGGACAACTACGCAGGCTTCGCTTCCGGGCCGGATCAGTTCGCGGACGACATGTTCGGCATCAATGGAGCCACTCGAGCCGCGAGCGTGCCACCCCTTCCGCACCTGTCTACGCCAACGCGGATGCTCTTTGCTCCGCATGTGATGGTGAGTGCCGCTGGGTCCAGAGCAGGAACCTGGATCACTCTTGCCTCGAAACATGGTGACGTCGCGCATGTCGATGTTCTGTCCCGCGCGCAAGGAGTCGACGGCATTTGGCTGGCCGATACAACAGCAAACGCCTTACATGTCGCAGCTGGCGGCACGATCGCCCTGCAGGCAGACAGTGGTTCCGCACCGATGAGAATCCGAGTTGCGGGCACGTTTCGCGACTTGCAAACGGAGCCTGCTCAGCCGTTCTGGTGTGATGCGGAGTCGTACATCGTGCCGCCTCCGTCCGCGAATCCTCCCCCGGTTTTTTCGTTCGGATTCCTGAGCCAGGATGAGATGCGCAGTGCAGCGCAACTGTTGCCGCTCAACTTGGCGGACAGCGATGTGTGGACGCTTCGTCCTGGTGGGCTGACATTGCCCCAAGCTCGCACCCTGGCAAAGGCGCTCGACAAGGTGGTACTTGCTCTGCCGGGTGAGTTGAGCGCGCAGCGCACCACTGTGGAAAATAAGTACGTCAGCGCGCATCCCACATTCCAGCTAAACGATCGCCTCGACATCCAAGCGGCTGAGCGCGCAGAGACCGAGGTGGACCTTCCGGTTGACCGGGTGTCCGCCGTGGGACGCGCCTTGCCGAGCACGATTACGCCGATCGCCATCGCTGGGGTGCTCGTGTCACTCGGACTTGTATTCGTCGCTGGCGGCTTTTGGGTCGACCGGCGCCGACGCGAGGTCGATGTCCTGATTGCTCGTGGGACCGCGCCGTTCGCGATTGGCATCAAGGCAGCCCTTGAGGCGTGCATACCGTTCTTGGTCGGCGGTCTTGCTGGGGTCGCTCTTGCCTACGCTCTCGTGCGCGCTGTCGGTCCGAGTTCGCTTCTGGCCGGCCGTTCACTCGCTGACGTTGGACTCGTGGCGTTGGTCAGCGTGATAGTCGGCCTCATCTTCTTGGTAGCCGCAGCGACTCGCGGGTGCCAACGTCGGGAATCCCCACCCGCGCTTCGTGCCGGAAGCAAGAAACGAGTCTGGGCACTCGTCGCGTCCGCGGTGGTTGTCGCGATGGCCGCCATCATTGTTGCGGCTCGGTTAAGTCACCGAACTCACCTGTCCGGCAGTGGCCCGCAGGTTGCTCACGTTGACCCAGTCGTGATCGTGTTGCCGATGTTGGCGTTCATCCTCGGCGCTGCAGCGGCTCAGCAGATTCTTGTTCGGTTGATACGCAGGTCTGCTGGACGAGGCGCACGGCTGAGCGTCCCGAACTGGCTTGCGTGGCGGCGGATTGGGGGAAATGCGAAGGCATCCGCCACCCTCATCGCCGTACTCGTGCCTGCCCTCGCCATCAGTGTCTTTAGCGCGTTCGTCAACTCGTCTGTGCAAAGGACCCTGCATGACTCCTCTCGAATGATTGCGGGAGCGGACGACGTGGTGAACCTGCAGGGTCCGGTTGCCGTGCCAGCGTCGCTAAGCAAGCGGGCGACGTTGGTGCTTCGCATCGATCACCCCACATTCGGAAACGAATTGGTCAGCGTCGTCGGCGTCGACCCGACCACGTTCCAAACGGGTGCATTCTGGGATGGCGGTATCGTCGGCCAGAGTTTCCCCGCACTCATCCATCGGCTGCACGATCAGGGCCCGGGGAAGCCGTTACTCGGCGTGTTGTCAGGCGGTGGCGTCGCCTCGGGCAGTCGGCTGACGGCGGTGGCGGCCGGGAACCCAGTGACGACCAACGTGACGATCGTCGGCGGTGCCCCACATTTTCCCGGCGAGCAGGGCGGCTATGAAATTCTCTACGTCGATCTCGCCGCACTCGAGCGGGTTGACCCGGTTGGCACATACCAGTTCTGGATCAGCGGGAGCCCAGGTACGGCGGCTGATGCATTGGCCAGCGCACACATCACCACTACGTGGAACTTCACCGCGGATAGTGTGATTGACGCTTCATATCTGCAACCCGTGAGCTACACGTTCTCGTATCTCAATGCTGTCATCGTGGTTATTGGCGCGGTAGCGCTGGGCGGCGTTCTCCTCTATCTGGATGCCAGATCACGCCCTCGGCGCCTGTCGTATGTGCTGGCCAGGCGCATGGGTCTGACCCGCAGGACGCATTTCCTATCGATACTCATCGAACTCTCGGCGTTGGTAGCGGCTGGTGCGGTCGTCGCCCTGGGATTTTGCGCGATCGCCGTGGCGTTGCTGCGCTCACGGTTCACGGTTCAGGCGAGCCTCCCGCCGTCCGCCGTATTGAGTTGGCCGTTTGCACTCATCGTCGCAGACCTGGCCGCGCTCGCGGTGTTGGTGGCTGTGTCAGCGATAGCAGTCCAGCTAGGAAGCGATCGCGTACGTGCGGTAGAGGTGCTTCGTGAAGCCAACTGAACTGAGGTGCCGACGGTGAGCGCGTCGCCCGCAGGAGGCGTGTGGGTCGAAAGCATATCTCGCGCATATGTCGTCGGCGACGAGCGCGTTCCTGCAGTCGCTGACGTCACTGTGCACTTCGCGAGCGGTGCTCTGACGGTGATCAGCGGGCCGTCGGGGTCAGGCAAGTCCACCTTGCTTCGCATGCTCGGCATCTTGGACCGACCTGATAGCGGCGGCATGTGGCTGCACGGCCAATCCATCGCCGCGTTGAGCACACGCAAGCGTCGAGCGATCAGACGATCGCGGGTCGGCTACGTATTTCAACAGCCAGCCTTCAATCTGCTCAGCTACGCACGCGCCGACGAGCATGTCCGGCTCGGCGCACAACTGCGGGGACGCGCGCCTAGCGACGCGGATGATGCGCTGCTCGATCTCATCGGCTTGGCGTCGCGCCGAACGTACCGACCCGCGCAGTTGTCGGGCGGGGAGCAGCAGCGCCTCGCGCTCGCGTTCGCAGCGGCCGGAAACCCCACGGTTCTGGTGGCCGACGAACCAACGGCCTCGCTTGACAGCGTCGCCGGCGCGTCGGTGATTGACGCTTTGCATCTGTTGGCCGAGAAGGGCCTGACGGTGATCGCCAGTTCGCACGATCCGGCACTCGTAGAGACTGCGCACGCTGTCGTTCGACTTCATGATGGACGGCGGGTCGAAGGGTGAGCGATTTGCTGCGAATGGTTGGTGGCGTGCGTAGCTACCCGCATGGCGACGAGACTGTGCGCGCACTGCGCAACGTGGACTTCGCCGTGGAGTCTGGTGAATGCGTCGCAGTCGTCGGGCCTTCGGGTTCCGGAAAATCGACGCTGCTACTCGTACTTGCGGGCTGGGAGGTATTGGACGAGGGCGTCGTGAACTTCGACAGCGCCGGCCAGGTCCGGCCGCCGGCGTCGCTGTCGTGGGACGAGCTGACTGTCGTGCCGCAGTTACTCGGCCTCGTTCCTGAGCTGACCGTCATGGAGAACATCATGCTTCCCGTCAGGCTGTCGCCTCGACTTGACGGAGCTCCTCGAGTCACCGAGTGGATGCAGACTCTCGACGTCTACAAACTCCGGGATAGGAGCGTGGAGTACTGCTCGCTTGGCGAGCAGCAGCGAGTTGCCGTTTGCCGCGCGGTAGCGCACTCGCCGGCCATCGTGTTGGCAGACGAGCCGACAGCGCATCAGGACGCTGATCACGCGCTGGCTGTCACCAGTGCTTTGCAATCACTGGCATCACAGGGATGTGCGGTCGTTGTCGGAACACACGACGTCAGCGTCATCCGCAATGTGGACCGAATCGTCCGCATGACCGACGGTGCCCTCGCGTAAATCGTCGCCCGCCGGTCCCATACCCGCGAGCTCGCATAGTATGGTTTAGACATTATCCGATACCAAATGTGGCGGCGGTAGGCCGGACCAAGGCGGTTGTCAACCAGGCGCTTGGGCACCTTGAACAATCCGGCGTTCTGTTGAGGCTGTCCCAGGGCGAGCGTAACCGCACGTGGGAAGCCACCGGACTCCTCGACCTGCTGACCGGCCTAGAAAGCGGCGAGCCGTTCCTCGCCAACGTGCACAAGTAAGCAACAGCTCCCTGCTGTCGATTTTGGCTCCGCTGGTTCGTCGTGAAGTTGTCTGCAGCCTCGTCCACGCGACCTCATCGACTTAGGAGCATCGTCATGGCCCATCCCGTGATTCACGCCGAGATCCGTTCCGCTGACCCCGACGCCACACGCGCCTTCTTCGGCGAGTTGTTCGGTTGGAAGGTCGCCTCCGAGGGCGCGTTCCCTGGTTACACGTTCATCGACACCGGAGCTGAAGGCGGCACCTACGTGGCGATCAGCCCGCGCCAAAGTGCCGAGGATGAAGTGCTCTTCTTCGTGGCCGTCGAAGATGTCGACGCCACGCTCGCTAAGGCCGAAAAGCTCGGCGGCAAGATCATTCAGCCCGCCCAGCACGTGCCCGGCACCAGCTTCGGTGTGTTCGCCGACGCGCAGGGACACCGGGTCGGCGTCGCGGCCAACGGCTAACGGCAATACCGCCGTCCGGCGGCGGTCAGTGTTGCAGGGCGTTGCTGACCGCCGTCCGCACCGAGTCGCTGACCGCCGAGGTGCCGCCAAAGATATGAGCGGAGGTCGCGGAGCTGGCGACCGACATCAGGTACTGAAGCGTCGGGCTAGGGAGACTGCCGCCGCTGGTGAGGACAAGCGGCGCCCCGACGTGAGCGAGCAACGCTCCTGCGGCGAGCGCGTCGGGAAAGTTCGTGCCGGTGGCGATACCGAGCGTCGTGGGCGCCGTGAAGAACGTGGTCGCGACGGCGACCGCCGTGGCATACCGATCCGCACCGGCGATGGCGTGGGCGGTCGGCGCCGCAGTAGCGGCCGGACCGCCGATCGCATACGTCGTCTTCGCGTGAGCTGCTAGGTAGGTAGCCGTTTCACTTGGCATGACGGGTCCGCCCGTTAGCAACACCGCACCACCGATATGAGCTGCGGCCGGCCCGGCCGCCAACGCATCGGGATAGTTGGTCGCGGTCGCGAGCAACACAGTGGTCGGATCGCCGAGGGCATCAGCGACAGCGACGGCGGTGGCGTAGCGGCTCGACCCGGCGAGGCGAGTCGTCTGGTAACCCATCGCCTTCAGCTGTGCCTCGACGGCTACAGGGATTGCAGACGTCCCACCCAAGAGGTAGACCTGCCCGCCGCTGGCAAGCACGCGCGTCAGTTCTGCCTTTGTGGCTGCGGGCAACGATGCGCCTGTCGTGAGGAGCAGTGGCGCGTTCTTCTGCGCGGCAAGTGGTCCACCGACCAGTGCATCGGCGTAGTCGTCGGCACGAGCCAGTACGACGGCACCAGCACCACCCGACGGGAACTGGGCCTGCGATGCGGCAACGGCAGTTGCGAAACGGTCGGTACCGGAGAGCCTGTCGACGTCCACGGTCGCACTACCCGCATTGCCGCCAGCGGCGGGACTGCCGCCACCGCCACCACCGCCGGAACTGCCACCGCCACCGGAGCTGCCATCGCCACCGGTCGTGGCAGCTGTCACAACGATCGTGCCGGTGATCGCGGTCGAGCCACCGCCGGCGTCCAACATGGCACCGTCAGCATTCGCACCGGTCAATGTCCACGTGTACGACCCCGCCGCGACGAGAGTGCCGCCAGTGTTCTTGCCATCCCAGCTGACGAGGCCTTCGCCAAACGGTGTCTGACTTGAGTCACATGACAGAACGCGCACCGTCGTGGAACCCGACTTGATCGTCACCGTGCAGGCCGTGAGATTGGTGGAGGCAACGAAGTCGCCGTTCCAGGTCTGCGTGCCGTCGCCGACCAGGCTCGAAGGCGCAATGCCGTTGCCGAGATACCGTGGCCGCTCGGCGATGTGGGTCAGTGCCTGAACGTGGGCGAGGAAGTCGGTGCCAAGCCAGCCCACCGTCGAGCCCGAAATCGAGAATTGCCGATCGGAAGGATCCGTCAGCTGCGCGATGTCGGTGACCGTCGGGGTGAACAGCGGGTTGACGTACAGATCCCATTTGCTGGTCGCCGGGTTGTAGGTGTTGTACGCGAGGTACTCCGGAGAGAGCGCGATCTGCAGGGGCCCAGCAGACGGGATGGTCTGTACCGGGCCCATGGTGGCGACGTTTCGGTAGCTCAGGAACTGCCCAAAGCACTCGGTGGTACCGGCGACGGGCGAGCACAATGAGATGTTCCACGCGACGATGTCACCCGCGACGGCCACGCTGCCGGTCACGGTCTGCCCGGCCGTAACGAGCGCAGGCGACAGTTGCGTCGCCACGGCGGTGTCGAGGTTCTTCACCCATACCGAACCGTCGGACGCGAGCCACGCAAGCCTGTTGCCCGACAGGTGGTAGGGCTGCTGGCCGCTAAAGGTCGCCCAGTTCGGGCCGACCGGGGCGGCGAGGTTGGTTGACGTCCCTGCAACCAGGTCGTACAGAGTCGCCGAGCCGTCCCAGTGGTTTTGCAGCAGCCGGGTACCCGAGATCGTTACGCCATCTGTGCCCTCCGGATTTGGGATCTGTTGCGCCCCAGTGCGCCCGCTGACCCAGAGCGTTTCGCCGGTTGACGTGCTGACCATGTAGGCAGTTCGGGAGCCCGACGACGAGATCGCTGTCTCGCTCGATTGGTCGGACGCCGAGGAGATGATGCTTGCAGTGCCCGGTGTGATGGTCGACCCGCTCGTCGACAATGGCCGACTCCACGTGCCGGCCGAAACTCCGTTGTCGAGCCACGCCGCGCGGCCGGGTGAGAGTGCGAGCGCGGTCGCGTGCAGGGTCTGCGCACCGGCGACGATCAGTTGTGTCGCGGGCCCAGCGGCCGAGGTCATGGTGTACAGCCCCGCAGTGGCCGGCGTGCCGTTCTGATTCACGAAGAAGGAGTTGCCGGCGGCCAGGGCAATCTCAGCCACCGAGGTCGAATCGGTGGTCAGCGCGCCACCGGCGGCGGGCATCGTCTCGAAGTATTCGGAGAAGTCCGGGTTCTGGATCGTGACGCCGGTCAGTGTTGGAGTTATAGCGATTCCAGACGCGTAGGGGAGAGTCGTGCGAACTTCATTCGCGCCGTCGAGCCCGATGCGGACCACGGTGGAGTCGGCTGGCATGAAGGTCGAGTCGTCTGCGCCGATGGTCGGATTCTCTATCCAGGCCGCCGCGTTGCTTCCGAGCACGGGCAGGCTCGATATCGGCGCTGACGACGCCAACTGAGTGAGCTGTGTGGGCGCGGCGTAGCTGACGTAGTAGAGCGACGCGGGCGGAATTGCTTCCGTTTCATACGTCTCGATCAGCACACCGCCTGTCGAGGCGTAGACGTAGAGCCATGACGGGCTGCCGGGCACCGTGGCCATGTCCGTCGTAGTGTGCGTGCTGACATTGACGTCATAAATGTGAGTAGCTGTCGAGCCGTTCGGCACGGCCGAATACAGGTACCCGTCAACGCTGGTCGCCTGGTACATACCGCCCGCAGGCACCGTGGCGGTGCCACTGGCAGAGCCGGTGATCGTCGTGTACGTGAACGTCGCGACGCCGTCGAAGCTCCCGATCATCGAGCCGACGAGCGCGGATGATCTGCCGGACGGGACGATACCTGCCGGTAGCGGCGTAATGGAACCACCGGTCGGCTGCATGAAGGAGTGCTCCATGCCGCCTCCGCCGAGGTCGGTCACGGAGTAGATCATGCCCGCGGCGCTTGCTGCATAGAGATGGACGTCGTTCGGCTGCCCCGAAACACCGGAGTCCAAGTTGACCGGACCAGGAGTCGCACCCGCCGGACCAGCTAACCCGAGGCCGGCAACGGCAAAGCTTGCGGTGCCGAAGAAAATCGCGGTCAAGGCGCGCGCCGGTCGGCCGTGCAGCATGAACTTCCCCCGTATGTAACCCGAGCCAACTCAGCAGTCAGAACGACTTTAGCTGCCGGTATTCGACGCGAGCAGGGCTTTCGGCGAACCGTTCGGCTGACCGACATCGGCGATTGGCCCAGCGTGTGTACCGTCATGACTGCTCGCGAGGTAGTGGGTGCGACATGACGGCGAAGCACGTGACCTCGCGCATCATGCTGAGCAACACCTGCTTACCTACGTCGGCCGGCTCACCGCCGCGAATATCCACACCAGTCCCACCGGCTCCCACCCTTAGCCTGACCCGGCAACTGTGCGGGGTCAGCTCTCGAGATCGGCGAGCGACGCGTCGACGGCTGCCTGCACGTGCAACAGAGTGGTCGGGAAGACCGGCACGCTGCTGTCTTTCTTGGTCACAAGCAACTCGATCTCGGTGCAACCGAGCACGATGCCCTGTGCACCTGCCTGCACCAAGCGCTCGATGACGTCGCGATAAAGCTGGCGCGATTCGTCGAGCACGACGCCGAGGCAGAGCTCGTCGTAAATGATGCGGTGCACATCTGCGCGGTCGGCGGCGTCAGGGACCAGAACTGTCAGCCCGTGTGCCGCAAGCCGATCGACGTAGAAGTCCTGCACCATCGTGAAGGCGGTGCCAAGCAAGCCGACCGTACGCAGCCCGGCCTCCGTCACTGCCTTCGCGGCGACGTCCCCGATGTGAAGAAGCGGTATGCGGACGGCGTCTTGCACCTGATCCGCGACCTTGTGCATCGTGTTGGTGCACAGGAGGAGCAAGTCGGCTCCGCCTGCCTCGAGTCCGCGGGCCGTCTCGGCAAGCACCTTGCCGGCGGCCTCCCACTCACCCGCAACCTGCATCGCTTCGATGTCGGCGAAATCGACCGACGCGAGAAGGCAGCGAGCCGAGTGGAGACCTCCGAGACGCTCACGCACCAGTTCGTTGGCCAGCCGGTAGTACTCCGCACTGGACTCCCAGCTCATGCCGCCGAGCATCCCGATCATCCGTGGAGCAGCCATGACTCATCTTCACACGGCGATTTCATGCATCGACGAGGTGGGGAGCGGGCGCTTCGGCGTCGCTGAGGCCGATGCGGTTGTGCAACCGCCGAAGCACCTTCGGTGCGTACCAACTGTTCTCACCGAATGCTCGCATGAAGGCCGGCACCAGCACGCCGCGGACGAGCGTTGCGTCGATGAGAATCGCCAGACCGGTGCCGAGGCCGAAGAACTGGATGAAGCTCACCTTGCTGGTGGCGAAGGCGAAGAAGCTGACGGCGAGCAAGGCTGCGGCAGTCGACACGATTCGGCCGGTGCGCGCAAGACCGCGGGTCACGGCGTCAGCGTTGGATGCACCGCCGTCGTGCAGTTCCTTGATGCGGCTCATCAGGAAGACCTCGTAGTCCATCGACAAGCCGAACGCGATGCAAAACAGCAGCACCGGCATCGAGGTGTTGGTAGGCGTCGGAGTGAAACCGAGCAGCTTCGCAAAGTGGCCGTCCTGGAAGATCCACACCATCGCGCCGAGAGTGGCTCCCAGCGTGAGCACGTTGCCGAGCAGCGCCCGCACCGGCTGCACGATGCTGCCAGTGAACAAGAAGAGCAGGATGAACGTGGTCACGACGATGATGCCGCCCGCAACCAGCAACCGCGAACTGATCGCCTCCTTGCCGTCGATCAGTGCGGCCGTATCGCCACCGACGAGCACGTGCGTACCGGTAGGTGCGGCAATGCCACGGACCTGCTTGACCATCGTCGCTGCTGCACCCGAGGTGCTGTACAAGCCGGTGGTGATCGTGAGCCGCTGCGTGCCAGACACCGTGCCGGAGTTGACGACGTGCTGCACTCCTGGCACCGCGCTCAGTGCGCTCTCGTACGTCGCCAAGGCGGTTGGTGACAAGGCGGGGGAGACCACGACGTCGGTGACGCTGGGCGCGGTGGCGAAATCGTTGCGTAACGCGTCGCCGACCTGGTGGCTGGCCGCACTCGTCGGAAGCGCCCGGTCGTCGGGTGCTGCGAAGGTCACCTTCAACAGGGGCGTTGCCATGAAGAGCAGCACTGCGACAACGGGCACTGCGGCAACGATCGGGCGACGCATGACGGCCTTGGCCAGCCGACCCCAGAACGGAGTCTCGGCGCTGCGCACCGTCTTGATGCCCGGGATGCGTCCGGCATTGACCCGGTGACCGAGCACGGTCAGCAGCGCGGGCATCACGATCAGTGCGCCCATTGCCGCGAACGCCGTCACGCCGACGCCCGCGTACGCGAAGGACTTCAGGAAGTAGACAGGGAACACGATCATCGCTGCCAACGCAGCGGCCACAGTCAACGCAGAGAAAGCGATCGTGCGACCGGCAGTTGCCGTCGTCCGGGCCACTGCTTCTGGCACATCGACGCCGTTGGCGAGTTCTTCACGGAACCTGCTCACCATCAACAACGCGTAGTCGATTCCCAGGCCGAGGCCAAGCGCGGTAGTCAGGTTGATGGCGAAGATGCTGACGCTCGTGACGTGAGTGAGCACGCTGAGTTCTGCGAGCGTTCCGAAGATCGCCAGAACCGCGATGCTCAGTGGCAGCAGCGCAGCGACCACGCTGCCGAACACGACCATTAACAAGATGAGGGTGAGCGGCACCGCGATGCTCTCGGCGACCGCGAGATCTTTGGTGACCTGGCCGCCGATGCCGGTGCCGAGTGCGCCGCCGATCCGCACGGTCGCGGCCGGCGTGTTCTCGTGGGCGTAGTCGGAGAGCAGTTTGGTCGAAGTGGTGGCGGCCTGGTTGTCGTCGCCGACCACCCGCGTCAGGATCAGCGCGTCGGTGCCGTCCTTCGATCGCAGGCTCGCTGCGTGTGTCGTCCAGTAAGAGGTGACGCCGGTCAATCTCGGGTCGGCCGCGAGTTTGGCCGCGAGGGCCTCGCCACTCGCGCTCGTCGCGGCGCTGTCGACCGTGCCGCTGGTCGCGTGCACCAGGAAGATCATGTCCGGATCGCCGCCGAACTTCTGGTCGAGCAGCACCTTGGCCTTGCTCGAGGCGGACGCCGGGTTGTCGAAGCCGGCCGACAGCAGGCGGCCGAAGACACCGACGCCGAGAACGGCGAAGACCAGCAGCGCCGCGACACTGAGCGCCAGAACGAGCCGGGCGCGCCTGACGATGACCGATCCCCATGTGTAGAACATGACTGGCTCCCTGACGTCGGCTGTTCGATGTTGACAGCGTGAACTTGCCACACGGATGTTCACGCTGTCAACATGTTGCTCGTGACTACCCCACTCGACGCCGCTCGCGACACCCCCGTGACACCCGCCACCACACCCCTTAAGGGCCACCCCTACCACCACGGAGACCTGCGTCACGCGCTCATCGACGCGGCTGTCGAGCTGGCTCACGAGGGTGGGCCAGGCGCGATCGTCCTGCGGGAAGCGGCGCGGCGGGTTGGGGTGTCTCCGAACGCGGCCTACCGGCATTTCGACTCGCTGCCTGACCTCGTTGTGCAGGTCGCGCTGGTCGCACTGAACCGGATGGCCTTGGTGATGCAGTCTGAGCTCGATAGATGCGTCTCGACCGATGACCCTGCTCTCGATGCGCAGACGCGGATGGAGGCGGTGGGTCGGGGCTACGTCCGCTTCGCTCTCGACGAACCCGGACTGTTCGCGACCGCCTTCACCTCACCGGAGAAGACGAACATGCACGAGCGCGCAGACGCCGACAACCTGTTGACACCCGAGACGCTGCTCACCGATCGTCTCGACGAGTTGGTCGCCACGGGAGTGCTTAATCCCGAGGAGTACGACGCCGCTGCCAAGACGGGCTGGGGCATCGCGCACGGCCTGTCGATGCTGCTGCTCGGTCCACTCTCCGGGGTTCCCTTGGACGAGCGGCCAGCACTTATCGATGCGTGCCTTCGCATCGTCACCCGAGGGCTTCGGTCGACTTAGTCGTCGACGACGGGATCGCATGCGCAGTACTCGGGCGGTGGCTTTCGAGGCTTGCAGCAACGCCAACCGCCGATTGCCGACACGACCAGCAGTGCAAGCACTACGGCAGGATCGCCGACGGTCGGGTGATCCGACGCCGACGCATCTGTGCCCCTGTCTATTCGCGACCCTGACCTCACCAAGTTTACGTGCGCTTCTATTACAAGTCTGTGACGTACTTGACGGCGCTTTCGATAGGCATTGGCAAACGGACGCGAAGTTACTGCGGAATCGTCACGTGACCGCAAGGAACCGATCGCATGCTGGTCTTGACGGTGCGCTCGCTGAAAGGAGTCAGTCTGTGGGTCGTGTGCACCGCCAGCCGCCGCAGTTGCAGGCGCTGCCGAAAGTCCATCAGGCGCGCTGGTTGTGGTTGCGACCACCGCCGGCCGCAACTGCGCTGGCCGGATGGGCGCTGCTGCCATTGCGATTGTTCCTCGGCTTGACGTTCTGCTTCGCCGGCCTGCAGAAGTTGGCGAACCCGTCGTTCTTCCGTGCATCGAATCCAGGCGGCATCCAAGCTCAGATGCTGGCTGCATCACACCACAGCCCGATTCATGCGCTGCTGACACCGCTTGCGCATCATGCAGTGCTGATTGGCACTGTCATCGCGCTTGGCGAGGTCGCGGTGGGTATCGGCGCGCTCCTTGGTTTACTCACCCGCATCGCAGCATTAGGGGGTGCGTTGATCTCGTTGAACCTGTTTCTTGCAGTGAGCTTCCACACGAACCCGTATTACACCGGCTCGGACATCGTGTTCATGTTTGCGTGGCTACCGCTCATCGTGACCGGCGGCGGTCAGTTCTCGGCCGATGCCCTCATCGCAAATCTCGCGGCCGTGCGCCAATCGCGTCCCGCGTCAGTTCCCGTACATCTGCCGTTCGCGACGGTGCAGAACATCTGTGGTCACTACCAGGGCGGATGGTGCTTGGCGCGCCGTGATACTGCGTGCGCGCCAGCGGGGTGCCCGTACATCGAGCGAGAACTTGAGAAGGCCGCCCATACCGACGAGGCGACGAATGTCGACATGGATCGCCGGCATCTCGTGGGCGCAGCAATGCTCGGTGCCGGCACCGTGGCCGTTCTCGGAACGGGTGCGATCGCTGGCATCGGACGGCTACTGCATGGTTCATCGCCCGCGGCGGCGGCGACGCCCTCAGTCGGCACTGGTCCGGGCGTCGCGACAAGCGCGTCGGCGAGTGGCACGCCGGTCGGCTCGCCATCGGCCTCGAACCCGTCGGCTCCGTCATCGACCCCGACGAGTTCAGCGAGTCCGTCATCGACCGCGACGAGCCCTACCGAGGCTGCCACGCATCCGCCTGGAACGAAGCTCGGTGCCGCGAGCAACGTTCCAGTGGCGGGGGCGGCGACGTTCACCGATCCCGCGACCGGCGATCCCGCTGTCGTCGTGCAACCTCGTGCCGGCGTGTTCCTCGCCTTCGACGCTGTGTGCCCACACGCCGGGTGCACCGTCCAGTACGACCAGGCAAATGCGATTTTTGTTTGCCCGTGCCACGGTTCGCAGTTCAACGGCAGCACGGGCGCAGTCGAAGTCGGTCCGGCCAGCACGGGACTAGGGAAAATACCTATCGCCAAAGGCTCCGACGGGCAGCTCTACGCGAAATAGCGATCCATTCAGGTGGCAGTGCCAAACGGCCCGGGCGGTCGGACCTTCAGCACTACAGGACCGTGGCATCCTCATGTTTGCTGGTTGGGTGACGACTCAACCAGCTTTGCGTGTCGCGGCGCGCCCGGCCGAGCGCACGCCCACCTCCGGACGTGCGGGATGGCTTCGCGCGGCCATGCTGGGAGCCAATGACGGGCTGGTATCCACTGCGAGCCTCATGGTCGGCGTGGCCGCGAGTCACGCATCGTCGGGCACGGTGCTCACTGCTGGCATCGCCGGGGTCGCTGCAGGCGCGATGGCGATGGCCGCCGGTGAGTATGTCTCCGTGAGCTCGCAGGTGGACGTCGAACGTGCCGACATAGAGGCTGAGGCGCGGCAACAGGAGCGGGATCCGATCGGCGAGCTCGGCGAGCTCGCCGACATCTACGAGCAGCGGGGGCTGCCGCGAGCACTCGCCGAGCAGGTCGCGGCTGCCTTCCATGCCGTCGACCCCCTCGCTGCGCACATGCGAGATGAGTGGGGCCAGGCGCATCACACGCGAGCCCGACCGGTTCAAGCCGCGGTCGCGTCTGCCGCGAGCTTCTTGGTCGGCGGCTTGGTGCCCTTCATCGGCATGCTTGCAACGACGTCGGCCTCGCATCTCGTGCTGATCTTTGTGGTCACAGTCGCTGGATTGGCTCTCGCGGGCGCTGTCGGCGCGCGGGTAGCTGGTGGCGCGGTTTTGCGACCGACCGTCAGAGTCGTGACGTGGGGCAGCATCGCGATGCTCGTGACTGCAGGAGTCGGACAAGCCGCTCACGGCATCGGCATTTAGGACGCGATGCCGGCGAGCGGATGGTCGATCCGCTAGCGGTGCGCGGCGTCGAGAGCGGACTGGAGCGATTGTACGTAGCCGTCGCTTGTGTAGGTTGCGCCCGACACGGCGTTGATGTTCGCGCTCTGTGCCGCCAGCGTCTCGTGTTCGAGAATCGGCACGGCGTAGTTGTTGATCTCGGCGTCCCGAGAACGACCCGACGGAAGCTGGACCGCGACCACCCCTGTGACGCGGCCGGCGGCATAGGTGATCTTGATCTGAACCGGGCCGTAGCGCGTCTGCACGCTTGCCCCGAGGAACGTGCCACTCGCAGCCTTGGTGGGCGGCGCTGCTGACCGGGTAGGCGCCTTCGTCGGGACCTGGGTCGGGGTCTTGGTTGGCGCAGCGGTGTGTGTTCTCGTCGCGGGTGCATGGATCCCAGGTGTTGGAGTTGTCGGCGCTGCTGGCTGCGTCGTAGGTTCAAGCGATGCCACGGACGCCGCGGCACTCGATGGTGCTGTCGACGCCACGTTCGGTGAGGTTGCTGGTGTGTCGAGGATTGGCGGTTGGCTTGAGCTCAAGGGCGAAACGAATGGCGGGCGGGCAGCCCGCACCGGGGCAGACTTCGTACTCAGTAACACAACGATGCCTGTGATTGTGCCGAGCGTCGCAAGGACTGCACGTTTCACGGCCGAGACCCGCGCGTCATAGCTCGAAAGACTCGCGGTGGATGCGGCGACGCGAGACACCGCAACGCCGAAGGGTACGAATCGTAGCCTCGGTCATCGCAGGTGGTCCGCATAGGTACACGTCGTGTTGTCGGACGTCCGGTATGGCGTTGACCAGCCGACCAGCCGAAAGCGGGTCGCCGCTTCCGCCTCGCGGGCCGCTGAGGAGGTAGAGCCGGTGACCACGGTTGTCGGCGATGGCTTCGAGTTCGTCTTGGAACAGAACGTTCTCTGACGAGCTGACGCGGTAGAGCAAGGTGATGTCTCCCGGCGCACCTGGAAGCGTCTCGAATAGCGTCCGGATTGGCGTGATGCCCACGCCGGCGGCGATGAGCAAGACCTTCCGCCGCTTTCTGCGCGCTGCAGTAAATCCGCCGTACGGACCCTCGGCAAGGACCTTGGTTCCGACGCGAACGCCTGCGAGGTCACCGCTGTGGTCGCCCAGTGCTTTCACTGTGATACGGAGAAGCGCGGGCCGCGGCGCTGCCGACAAGGAGTATGGATTGGCCGCCCAACAATGCTCACGACTGAGAAATCGCCAGCGAAAGAACTGACCCGGTTGGGCCTCGAGTTCGTCGAGATGCTCGCCCGAGATGTAGACCGAAACAACACCCGGCGCTTCGGTCGTCAGACCGACCACTCGCATGCGGTGTCGCCACGCGCTTCGAATGGGACTCAAGAGCCGGTGCCAGACGAGGAGCGCGCCGATCACGATGTAGAAACTGCTCCATCCCACGCGGGCGAGCGGATTAGAAATGAACTGCGCGCCGGTCGCAAGCTGGTGACTGAACGACAAGCTCACGGCTATGTACGTGTAGAGGTGCAGGTAGTGCCAGGTCTCGTACTTCAATCGTCGCCGTGCAGCTCTCGCAGACACAGCTCCGACGAAGACGAGGAGGCCGGCAGCTACGGTGGCCATCGCCATGTCGGGGTAACTGCTGACGAGGCTGACGGTCTGATGCACGGGATTGGTATGCGCTGTGACGGCGTATCCCCACACGATCAGCACGACGTGGCAGACGACAAGACTGACGGCGTACCTGCCACCGATGGCGTGCCACCGCGCAAGTCGATCAGATCCGACGCCGCGTTCGAAAGCCGGGATTCGTGCCATGAGCAAAAGGACGATGCCGATCGTGTAGCCGGCGAGCAAGCCGGTGATCCGGCCACCGTTCGTTAGCCAGTCACCCATGCCGCGCACGTACGGTGTGCCGCGCCACCACAGAAGCAGTACGGCCACGGCACCGAGCGCAACGCCGAAAAGCACGACGTTGGGTCGAGTACTGAGCGGTGTGGGGCTACGACGCGTGGCCGGGACGCTACCGCGCCGCCGGTCCGCCGGCCCGCTCAGCGATGGCGCAAGCGCCCGCAGCGTCTCAGCCATGATGATGCCAACCGCTGACGTGGCCAAGACCCCACGCGCCGAGCAAAGCGCCAGCGAGAACGGTCGCGGCGACGCTCCAGCGGCGGGCAGCGGCCATCGGCAAGGAGCGAGTCTGCTGTGGCAGCCAATCACGTGGGCCCAGTTGCACAGTCTCGACGATATGAGCGACGACGTGCACGGTCATGGCTGCAAACCACAAGATGAAGCTTGCCTTGTGCACCGTCAACATCCGTTGTTGCCAGGATCCGTTGAAAAACAGCAGCGCCACACCGCTCGCGAGCAGCAGCACCGTGGAGAGCACCACGACCGGGCCCAACGCGCGCAACAATGCGGGCGGCGGCCCCTTTTGGCGGTATCCAGGCGCGCGCGTGTAGTAGCGCGTGAACCGGTACAACGTACTGCCAAGCTTGAAAGCCACCGGAGGAATCAACGCGAACCCGATATACACGTGCGGGCGTAGTAACGCGTGAATCGCGGGGAGAGTCAGGCCCTCCGCCGCGAGCAAGATCAGCAAGAGCACGGCCGCCGAGCTGGTCAGCCGCGCATTCCCCTCAACTCCCGTCGCACGGATGTCGACCCGCTCGGACGAGTCGACTGCCTCGTCCCTTCGAAGCTGCATGAGCATGACGCTAACGCCAGCGCCTTACAGTTCAATGAAGGTGGATTAGCCCATAGTCCCGGGCTGCGCTGGTCAACCCTTCAGGCATCCGTAAGGTTCTATACGGGACCATTCATCCGTGCGAGTTCCGCAGTAATGAAAGCATCCGCTCCGATTCGGCGCGCTCTGCGTGTTGCGCTTGCCGCAACGATCGCTGTCGCGATCTGTTACTTCGCAATCGTGGCGGTCATTGTGCTGTTCGTTTCGAAGAATCTCCTACACGAAACAAGCGCACATGTCGATGCGCAACTGAGCAACGCACAGCGATTCACGGGGAGCGAACTCTCTTCGAGAGATTCAGTCCTGCATGATGTTGATGATCCACCCGTCTACCTCTGGCAAGTCAACGCTGCCAACGCCGTGACAGCGGCGAGCGCTGACGCCCCGCAGCTGCCCGCCGGCATCGTGACGCACTTGTCTGCGCTGCCACGCACAGCGTCAATCGACGGTCGCAAGTTCCTGTTTAGCTCCATGAAGCGGCAGGATGGATCCCAGTTGATTGCTGCCGAAAGCCTTTTGCAGCAGTCGCATGTTCGCAGCGTGCTCCTCACGTCTGCGTTGGCGGTTTCGCCGTTTCTGCTCGCTGGCGTCTTTGTGTGCGCCTTCATCATCGGGCGCGCGGCGTCGAAGCCTCTCGAGCGCGCGCGATTGCGTCAGCTCGAGTTCACGGCCGATGCGTCGCACGAACTGCGCACGCCGTTGACGGTGGTTGAAGCTGAGGTCGGGCTTGCTTTGGCGACGAATCGGACTGCTGGTGGTTACCGGGACGCACTTGTGCGCGTGTCCGGTGAGACCCAGCGGCTGCGTCGTATCGTCGAAGACATGATGTGGCTCGCGCGCTTCGACTCACATCCGCCCGCGCCACAGGCCGCGATTGTCGACGTGACGACAGTGGCACGGCAATGTGCAGATCGGTTCGCGCCAGTCGTGCAGTCTCGGAATCTCGATTTGACGGTGAGTCTCACAGGGCTCGACCTCGCACACGTGGCAGCCGCGCCGGAATGGGTTGACCGTCTTATCGGGGTCCTGCTCGACAACGCGACCCGCTATGCGAATTCTCCCGGCCGCATCGTCGTCACCGTTGCATGCACTGCGAGCCACGTGGCACTGACGGTCGCTGATGACGGGCCGGGGATTCCGCTTGCGGAGCGAGCGCGCCTGTTCGATCGGTTTCATCGAATCGATGAGACCGGCAGCGAAGGCGCTGGTCTCGGGCTCGCCATCGCCGACGCCATCGTGTGTTCCACGCATGGACGGTGGACCGTCGGCGACTCCGAGCTCGGGGGAGCGCGGATGACCGTCACTTGGCCGCGATACCGCAGCGGGGCGCTGCCACGGCTCGTCTCGCCACGGCTGTGATTGGCCACCAGAGGGTTCGATGTGTCGTCCTGGGCGTGGGTCTGACGCTGGCAATCTCGAGCTGCACGGCCAGCCACCCAGCTGCGGCGACGCACGCCAGTTCGGTGGCACCTGTCGTCCGCAGCGGGGCGCCGCCGAGTTCGATCGCTGCTGGGTCGGCACCTGTGCCCGTCGCGAGTTCTGCCGCGGAGGTGTCCCCGACGGTCGTGGCATCGTCAGCGCAGCCACCATCGCGTAGTCCGGTAGCACAACGAACCTCAGCCGCGCCGAATCGCACCGCCACTCCGACGCTGCCGGTGGGTCCGACCAGGGCTCGCCCGTGCGGAGTCAGCGGCACTGCCCACTACACCCACGTCCTGTGGATCTGGATGGAGAACAAGGGCTATGGCTCTGTCATCGGGAGTAGCAACGCGCCGTTTGAAAACTCAATCGCTATGCAATGCGGATTGGCAACGAACGACAACGGTGTCTCGCACCCGTCGCTACCGAACTACCTCGCAGCTACCGGAGGGTCGACGTTTGGAGTGACTGATGACGCAAATCCGTCGGCACATCAGATCAGCGCCAACTCGATCTTCGGTCAGCTTGACCAGGCCGGGCTGATGTGGCGACGACACCCATGATTGCCCCGTGCGAACAGGCGATGAGTGGCTGGCGACATGGATTCCGAAGATCCTCGCTGGGCCGAACTACACGAGTGGCAGCACGCTCATCATTGTCACGTGGGACGAAGCCGAAGGATCGAGCAACCGCATACCCACGATCGTCATCGGCCCGAGCGTGCCGGTCGGTACTGTCGCCACGCAGCGCTTCGACCACTACGCGTTGCTGCGCACCACGGAAGACATTCTTGTTCTTCCGCATCTGCAAGCCGCGGCCTCCGCACCATCGATGGCTGACGCTTTCGGGCTTTAGGTGCTAGCGAGCCGCAACGCAAGCCTTGGGCAGGCCGCGATTGCTCGCTCGGCGTGATCACGCAGTGACGCAGGCACACTCGGCTCGGGAATCAGCGGGAATCCCCACTCGTCGCGGCTGACCAACTCAGGCAACAGTTCGGCGCATAGTCCGCGGCCGTCGCACGCGGTCCAGTCGACCACGATGCGTGGCCCTGCCTTTGTGGTCTTCATCGCGTGACCGCGGTAGGCAGCACGACATCGCTGGACGTACGGCTGCAACGGCCCGCAAGGTGCAACTCGACTTCAGCTGCGAAAACCCGCAAGCCGCTACGTAGGAAGCGCATGCTTCCGTCAGGGTGGTGGCATGCGCCGCGGCCCACGACGATTCCTCCGAGTCGGAGCATTTCATCGACAGCGCGCCGTCCACCGGCGCCTCCAAAAGCGACGGACTTCAACTCGTTCGCGATGCGCGGGAGGCCGTTCAAGCACGGCCCACATTGCCCGGCCGACTCCTCCGCGAGATAGCTCATGACTCGGCTCATCTCAACGAGACCGCACGTTCCTGCGCCCATCGCGACTACGACACCGGCGCCGGGCGACGCACCCAGCGGAGCGAGATCGGATCGTGACAGCTTGGCGAAGGTCACTTCGTCGGCTGTCAGCCAGGTGCCGTGGTAGCCACCGAGCAGGACGGCTTCAAGGTGCGTCGACGCGCCGCCGGCGAGAGCGAGCACGTCTGCCAAGGGCGTTCCGTGTCCTGTCTCGACAATGCCGGGCGCACGTACTGCACCGCCGACCGTGAGCAGCATCGTGCCAGGCGCGTCGGGTGTGCCCGCCGAGCGAAACCACGCTGCCCCGCGTCGGGCGATCAGTGCCAGCAAGGCGAGCGTTTCAACGTTGCTCACCAGCGTCGGCCGACCACGCACCCCACGCTCGGTGACCCTGGGCGACTTGAAGCGAGGAAGTGCCGCACTGCCCGAGATGTGGCTGACCACCGCTGTTTCCTCGCCCGAGATGAACGCGTCGGGCGCTGCAACCACTGTGACCGAGACGGGGTCCAATCCGGCGTGGCGGCGCTCGGCGAGCAGATCGGTTAACACCGCGACATCCAGCCGGTGGTTGGCGTAGAGATACGCGTCGGTTGCATTCGTCGCCCGCGCGACAAGCTGCAAACCATCGAGCACCAGATGCGGACGTCGAGCAAGCAGCCACCGATCCTTGGCGCTCGCTGGCTCGCCTTCGGCACCGTTGGCAACCACGATCGCCCAGCCGCGCGCTGCAATCACCGCTTCAAGCTTGCGATACAAGGGAAAGCCAGCACCGCCATGTCCGGTGAGACCGCTGTCGACGGCGAGCCGCAGCACGGCGTTCGCATCCATAGCGGGAACTGCACCGTGCGCAACCAGGTGAGCCCGCAACTCGCGTTGTGACGCGGGCGACGGCCCCATCAGGGCGCCATGAGCAGCGACCTCGGCATCGGTCTGCACGTCTTCGTCGAACAAGATTGTCATCAGACGCCCTTCGAAACGGTGAGCAAGCGCGTTTCACGAGATGGAACTTGGGTGCCGGTCGTCCTGTCAGTCGGGTCGAGGAATCGCGTCGACAGCCGCCAGCCGATCAACCCGGCGACCGTGAGCGTGCACACGGTGAGAAGCCCCAGCATCCAGGCGCTGTGCATATCGGTGCCTGTGCCGATGGTATGCAGAACAGCAAATGGCCACAGCGCGTACGCCGCCCAGTGAATTGCGCGCCATACGCGATGTCCGATTCGCTGACGCAGCAGGCTCGTGACGATGAGCGCGACCATGAGATCCAGTGATGCGGCACCGAGTCCGATCCAGAGCGGCTTCGGGTGGCTGCCGAACGGAACCACCGCATCGAGCCAGCGCAGCTGCGACTGCGGGTCGAGCGTTAACGTCACCACGTGCAGCGTCAGGAACACCACAGCGAGCAGGCTGGCGGAGCGATGGACCGCACTGACGGCGAATCGGGGAAGTCCCGGCAGAAGGCGGCCGGAGCGGGTAGCGATGCCAAGAGCCACGACCAGTGTGAGCAGCACGAGACTGACGACGCCACTCGACCGGCCGAGATACCACAGTGCCTTGTCGATCGATGCGCTGCTCATGCTGCAACCTCCGCTGGCCAGCTGCCGAGGGTGTGAACGCGGCCGTCGTGGTCGACAAGGCGAGCGGCGACGCCGCGACTGGCCAGCCACGGTTCGGCAGCGCGACCGCGCACGATCGCGGCGGTGGTTGCGGCATTGGCATCGACGCAGTTGTTGGCGACGACAGTCACCGTTCGCCAGATCGGCACGGCCGGACGCCGAGTGGCCGGGTCGAGGATGTGATGAAGACGCGACCTGCCACGCTGCCATGTGCGAGTGATCGTGCTCGACGTCGCGACTGCGCATCCGTCATGTAGAACAACGACGGCGCTCGGGCCAGTGGTGACGTCAGGCAGATCCTGCACGCGCACCACCCACCCGCCGTCCGGACCGGTTCCGGCTGTTGCGATGTCGCCGCCCAGACTCACGAGCACGCCGACGCCGAGCTCGCGATGAATCCGACCGGTACACCGATCTGCACACCACGCCTTGGCGGTTGCGCCTAGATCGAGTACGAGCCCAGCGGGCACGCGCACCCGTCGTTTAGCGTGATCAAACTCGACGTCGTGCCAGGTCGTCCGGTACACGAGGCGATAGGTGAGAGGCAGCACGGCGACATCTGAACCCACGGCGGATGCCTTCTGAATTTCGCCGAAGTCGCGGTCGTAGCCCAGCCGGCTCATGTCCGTGCCCATGGTCGGATCGACGTCGCCGTCGGTCACCCGTGCCACATCAAGTGCGCACGCTAAGACGTTGGCAAGCATGCCGCTCACGGGTGTCCATGCGTTGCCGCGCGTTGCCAGGCGAGCGACCTCAGAGTCGGATCGAAACCGACTGCACGCGAGGTCCAGCTGTGCCAACTCATCGACGACGATGTGTCGTGCAGCCTCGAGGTATGCAGGGTCAGTGACAACGACGCTCGCCGTTGTCCCTATGGCAGGCCACTGCGCTGCGGGGAGCGTCATGATCCACTCGAAACTGCGTGGTGACCCGACCCTGACGTTGATTGCTGAACGGTGGCCTGCGGCGTCGTAGTGACAGTCGTTGTGCCGTCGTCCGACGATGAGTTCGACGTGCTGGTCGGACTCGTCTGAGTGGTGGTTGTCACCGCGGTTGGGGTAGTTGCTGCGGTGTGATGGATGCCTTGCTGGGCAAGCATCACGCTAAGGCCGACGACGCCAGCGATACTCACTGTTGCGATGGTTGCGTTGGCCGTGGCTATCCGACGCATTCCGTCAGCTCGCGTGGTCATTGCGACCTCCTATGCAGTAACTCGGTATCAACACATCGGTTGGATTCGCCAACCCGTTCACTCTGACCTTGAAGCAACTGTCTGACAGCTGACATAAAGCGGTCTGACAGATTCCTGAGAATCCCTCGCCGCTAGGCCAAGTGCTTCGGTCTCCAACATGCACCGTCGACCTGACAATGGCGTGAAAATCGCTCGCAGGAACGGTGGCAGGCGCGACTATCCGTCACCCGTTCGTAAGGTCGGTCAGGCACTCTGGAAACATGTCGAGTTCTGCCGCGCCCTGTCGTGGTCTCGGGTGGCGCGCTGCGATCGGCGGAACGGCGCTTCTTGCCCTGATCGTGTGGGTGATCGCATACCACGCCAGCCTGACTCAGGCCGTCGCCCAGATCTCGGCGTTGCCGGGTCCGTCGTGGTCGGCAATCTTCATTGCCGTTGGTGCCGTGGTCGCGAGCTATTGCTGCTCAGCTGTAGCTCTGTCAGCGGCTGCTGGTCGCCGATTGCCGGCGGGTCGCACAATGCTTGTACAGTTCGCAGCCGCGGCCGCAAACCGGGTGACGCCGGGTGGCGTAGGTGGCACGGCAGTCAATGCGCGATACCTGCGCACCCAGGCGTTGTCGCCGGGAGCCGTGGGTGCCGCACTGTCGCTATCCGCAATAGCGCACATCGGGATCGCAACTATCGGCGTACTCGTCATAAGCCCGACGATGACCAAGCTACCGATCGGGCAATCACTGCTCACCGCTCGGATCCACGGTCTTCCGGTGATTGTCCCGGTACTGGTCGTCCTGATTTTGATGGTGTGGTTGCTTGTACGCGCCGCCCGGAGCCGGCTGCGCGACGATGGGCGGATATCAGTCACGTTCCATGACGCTCTGAGTGCGTTGTCGAGTGCAACGCACCAGCCGAAGCGCCTCGCGCTGCTGCTCGCAGCGACAGCTGGTGTGAAGGCAACAAACCTGCTGGCGCTGCTTGCGGCGACGTGGGCATTTGACGGCGATATCGCCGATTGGCGCGTCGCCGTTGTCTACCTGGTAGGTGTTCCTATCGCGGAGGCGATTCCGACGCCAGGCGGAATCGGAGGCGTTGATGCCGTCCTGGTCGCCGGCCTCGCCCGCGTCGGCACTTCCACTGCTGGCGCGGTGATAGCTGCGGTGATTGTCTTTCGATTGTTGACGTTCTGGGCACCCATCGTGCCCGGGATGATGTCCGCAGGCCTGCTACGGCGCCAACACGCCCTATGAGTGTCGCGATGCCGAACCAACGTCACCGCCGCATCCTGGTCGCCGTCGTGACAACGGCGGCCGCTGCTGCGGCCGTGGTCGGTGCGCTAACGGGGAGGTCCGCATCGTCGACGGCTGGCATGCCGCGCGCGTTCGTTGCCAATAGTTCTCCGCCGGTTGCTCAAGCGGCGGCGCCGATTGCGAGCACATTTGCACCGCAAGGTTCGAGCCTGCCGAGTACACCAGCCGTGGCTGTGCCCTCGGTGGTTGCGCCTGCGATCTCGTCGCCGACCGCCGTTTCGACGGCTGCCGACCCGGCTTGGACGGGGGTAGCACCTGCTGCGGCGGTGGGTTTCCTGCAGCCAGGATCTGACCCCAGCGTGCTCCCGGCCGATCTTCTGATTGCCGACAAGAGAAACAACCGGCTCATCGTCATCGATCCACAGGGACGTCTGGTGTGGCAATTCCCGCGTCCGGGCGACCTTGCGGCAGGTCAGACTTTCCTCATCCCCGACGACGCGTTCTTTAGTGCCGATGGCAAGTACATCGTCGCCACGGAAGAGGACGACTTTGCGATCCGTGTCATCGATGTCGCGACGCACCGAATTGTTGCGAGCTACGGGCACCCCGGCGTGCACGGCTCCGGGCCGGGGTACGTGTGGAATCCCGACGACGCGATGATGTTGGCCAACGGCGATCTGGTGAGCGCCGACATCAAGAATTGCCGGGTCATCGTCGTGTCGCCGGCCGCCCAGACAGTTACGCGGCAGTTGGGTATCACGGGGCACTGCACGCACCACCCGCCGTCCACCTTCGGTAGTCCTAACGGCGCGTTCCCGACAACCACTGGCCACTATCTCGTCACCGAGATCAACGGCGACTGGGTCGATGAGATAGACCTCACCGGACACGTGTACTGGAGCACGCATCCTCCAAGCGTGCGATACCCATCGGACACGAACGAGATCGGCCCTAACAGATATCTGACAGTCGACTACTCGTCTCCGGGTCAGGTCGTCGTCTTCAACCAAGCCGGACAAACGCTTTGGCGCTACGCCCCGACTGGGTCGGGCCGTCTGAATCATCCGTCTCTTGCGCTCCCCCTGCCGAACGGCGACATCCTCCTCAACGATGACCTCAACGATCGCGTGATCGTCGTGGACCCGCGGACGAACACAGTCGTCTGGCAATACGGACACACGGGCGTGCGAGGCGTCGCGGCTGGGTATCTCAACATCCCCGATGGGGTTGATCTCGTACCTCCGTATTCGTTCGCGGCTGCTCACACGGCGGCTCTCGGCCCTCTAGGCGGACCCTAATGAAGCGGGCACTCGCGGCGATCGTCGCCACCGTCGCAGGGCTGGCGTTGCTGCTCGGATTCAAGACACATTCCGCTCGACAATCGCTGCAGCCTCCGCTCGCCGCGACGGCGTCAAGTCCGCCGGCGCCCCAGACGTCGGCGCCCACAACTGCGCTGCCCACAACTGTGCCGTCCTCGAGTGGGCCGCCTGCCAAGAAGCCCTCCGCAGCTGCACCCTCAGCCCAACCGCAGACCCGCGCTGTTACGGGGTCATCCATTCGCACGCGCTACGGCAATGTTCAGGTTCAGGTGAAATTTACCGGGGCCCAGATCACCGACGTCGTTCCGGTCCGGCTCCCTGACAGCAACGATGTCGACCAGGAAATCGACCAGCAGGCGGTACCGATCCTGATTCAGGAGACGCTGACCGCGCAGAGTGCGAACATTCAGGCGGTGTCGGGCGCGACCTACACGAGCGACGGGTACATTCAGTCGTTGCAGTCCGCACTCGACAAGGCGAAGTGAGTCTCCGTCGCCAATACGCGTGGTGGATGTTCGTTGTGCTGGTGCTAACCGGCTGTGCAGCCGATCGCGACGCCGACGCGGCTACGGCGCACGTGTCGTCGCCACCGCCCCCCATGTTATCGTCGGCGCCACTGCCTTCGCGCGTTGTCCCGACCGCCGCCGGCACATCAGCGATTGCGGCAGCACCCGAGGGCCCATCGCCGACGCGGCCGCCTGTGTTGGTGAACCGGACGACAACGTTCGGGTACTCGGCGCGGGGACGGCCTTTGGCGGTGACCGAAATTGGAAATCCAGCGAGTGCGCACCGGGTCCTCATCGTCGGCAGCATTCATGGCAACGAGTTGGCCGGCGACCAGATCGCGACCGCACTGAAGGCCGCTGTACCCCAGGTGGACGCAGACCTATGGATCGTCCAGGAGCTCAATCCCGACGGCGCGGCAGCCTCGACGCGGCAGAACGCTGACGGCGTCGACCTCAATCGGAACTTCCCGTTCCAATGGCGGCCGCTTGGCCCCCGTGGCTCGTTCGACTACGCCGGAACGCGTGCACTGTCGGAGCCGGAATCGGCCGCCGCGGCACTCCTCATCACCCGCATCCACCCAACGCTCGCGATCTGGTTTCACCAGCATCTTGCCGCCGTCGACGATTCCCAGGGACCGATCACCATCGAGCGGCGCTTCAGTGCTCTCGTGGGTCTTCCGCTGGCACGACTGACTGACTACCCAGGCAGCGTCACCGGGTGGCAAGACTCGATGTTCGGTCCAACAGCCTTCGTGGTCGAACTGCCGGCAGGGCAACTGGCCCCCGGTTCTGCGCAGCGTTATGTCGTCGCGATCGAGACCGTTGAGACACTCAACTAGCGACCGCCGCGGGTCAGCCTGTCCATGGATGGGTGGGCGTGGTGCCATCGGGCGCGAGCAGGTCGAATCCGTCCGGAGTATTCAGCAGCCCTGGCGCGGTGCCTGAGACGTCGTCGACGCCGTATTGCCACACGATGGTCTTGGTTTTCGGGTCGATCATCACCACTCGATGCCGGTAGTCGTCGTTGACGCAGATGACCCCACTTGGCAGTACCTCGGCAAGGCTTGGGTGGTCGAGCATCCCGTGCCCGCTTGGGACGCGGTATTCCCACAAGATGTGCCCGGCTCGGTCGAACTCGACGATTCCGCCGGGCTTGGTGTAGTCGGCGACGATGTAGGTGTCGGGGCCGATCTGCTGTGGGTCCGATGGGTACGTCAACGGAAGGTGGACCGTCCAGACAAGGGCGCCGGACATCGTGTATTCACTGATCCACGAGCCTGTTACCTCGGAGATCAAGACGTCGCCGTTCTGCAGGGGCGTATCGCCGTTCGGATATCCGAGCGACGTCGGTGGCCTGTGGATGCAGCTGCCCGTGGTACCGATCTGACCGATTGGTTGCGCCTGTGCACTGATGATCAGTACTCGACAGTTGTTGGCGTCCGCGACGATGACGCGCCCATCGGCGAGCTTGTAGGCATCGTCCGGTTCATGCAAGTACCCCGTTGCTGCGCTCGCTGTGCCCGGGTGGCCATACGACCAGAGCGGTCTTCCGGCGGGATAGGAGATCTCGACGATCGTGTTGTTCCCCTCCTGGTTGGACAAGATCGCGGTGCCGTGGTCGATGAAGAAGGCGTCGTCAGGAAAGAAGAATCCGGACGGCGGCGCCGGTGCTGCCGCGTTCGGGAAGGTCCAATCGATGGTGCCCGCCGGGTCAACAAGCGTGAGGCGATTGTTGCCGCGATCCGCGATGAGGAGCTTGCCGCTGAATAGCGCGGCCGGAGCGCCCTGGACACTCGCCTGCGCACTAACCGATGCGACCTTCACAGCAACGATGGCGGTTGTCGGCGCGATCGTCTGCTCCGCGGTCAGGGCGTTGCCACCGAGGACATAGGCCGTGTCGCCGACGACGGCCGTCGCCGTGTCGGAAACGGACTCAGGCATGGAGCCGACGAGGCGTACCGAGCCGGTGGCGGGGTCGAAGGCGAAGATCGTGTTCTGCGGGTTGTGCCCGTCGGATCCGCCGAGGATCAGGATCCGACCGCCGACGACGGCCACCGCCGCATGTGCCAGCGGGTGTGGAAGCTTGCCGACAACTGTGCTCACGCCGGTGCCGGTGTCGACGCGCTGGATGTCGGCAATGGGTTGGCCTTGATGTTCGCCGCCGAAGATCCACACCGCGCCCGACGACGCGTACGCGGCGCCGTAACGCACGGTCTCCCCCAGCTGTCCCACTGCATGAAACGTGACACCGTCGGTGGTAGCCAGAACACCGGGGAGCTCGTGGACGCCGTCATATCCACCGATCACGTACAACTGGTCGCCCGCAACTGCGACGGAGTCGTCCGAGCGAAGTTGCGGGAGCCTTCCGATCACCGCCGCGGTGCCATCGGCATGCACCGCTTGTACCGCGTTGCTCGATGCGGCCGAGCCGCCGCCGATCACGAACCCCGTGCCGCCGACGACGCCCGCGCCAGCATCGTGTACCGCGATCGGGAGGTGCCCCGTTGCACGTATCGACGTCGAGCCGGGGTCGAAGATCAGAGTTTGGGAGGTCGTGACGTCGTGCGAATCGAGCCCCCCGGCCACAACCACATTTCCGCTCAGCGGCACTGCAACCACCCGGGACAACGCCACCGGCAACCTCACCGAAATCGTCGTGGCCGTTACCGCGGGACCCGCTGTGGCAGTCGGCGGCGCGGTGCTCGAGGCCGGTGCAGGAACTCCGGACCCGCTGGCCGGTGCGGGCGACGATGCCGGCGCCTCGTCCGGTGGCGGCGACACCGCCACGGGAGCGCTCGCCGACGGCTGCGATGGCGCTGTGGCGGTTTTCTGCGCGGGCTGCCCGTGTGGCGACGTACAGCCCGCGAGCGCAAGCGTCAGGACGGCGATCGTGGGCGCGACGCGTCTGGTGATCCGCCACTGGGCATTCGGCGCACTCGCTGACATCACGAACTCACTATGGCCGCCGCACATGACGAAGCCGTGACGCACCGACCCCTGGCCCGGAGAGCGGACGGGACTCTTGTAAGGCCGGGTTAGCCTGTCCAGATGCCTAGGCGCTTTGCGGTCGTGCTTATCGCGGCCTCCATCACGCTCACCGGGTGCGGGGCAGCGGCAGGCGGTTCCACCAAGGGCTCAAGCTCGGTCGACGTCGTCGGTCTCACGACATACGCCATCAGCGACCGGCACTCGGCGCCGGCGCTGAAGGGCAAGACGTTCGACGGCACTGCGCTGTCGTTGGGTTCGGTCGGACAGGGAAAGGTCGTTGTCCTCAACGTCTGGGCTTCGTGGTGCGGTCCGTGTCGCGAGGAGTCGCCGATGCTCGGTGCGGCGGCGAAGTCTTACGCGGCGCAGGGCGTCGTGTTCGTCGGCATCGATGAGGCAGACACCACGTCAGCCGGGCGGGCGTTCGCGACCTCGGCGGGGATGACCTATCCAAGCTTCGTCGATCCGCAGGGCGCCTTGCTCAGCAAGCTGAAAATGCTGCCGCAGATGGGCATCCCGAGCACGCTCGTGCTCGACACGCACGGTCGCATCGCGGCGCGCGTCATCGGGCCGACCACTGCCGCCGAGTTGAAGCAGGTGCTCGACGGTCTCGTTGCGCAGACGTGAGCCGGGGCCTACTCCTAGACGGCCGGAGCGAGCGGTCGCTGATCATCAGCCGCGTGCGGTCGGCGTCTCACCCGCAGGGATCGCCACCAGGTCACGACGGCGATGATCGCGAGCAGGTACCACTGGACGACGTAGATCGCGTTTTGCAGGTGGAACTCTTGGGGCGCGTGGTCGTCCGGGGGACCGGCTGGCACCGGCTGCAATGACAGCGGGTCGGGTGGCGATTGCGCGGTCCTGATGAGGTAGCCGGACGGTAGGGCCGACCGCGCGGCCGGGATCGTTCCAATAGTTAGAACGTCACCGATCTCGATCCGGGCCGTTACCGAAACCGGGGAGGTTGGCGCAGTTGCGAGCGCATCTCCGGTCGTGCCGATCCAACCGCGCACGACGAGCACTTCCATCTTGTCGGCCAGCACCAGCGGGGTCACCACCCACGACACAGTCTGACCACTGAGCGAGTGACCCGGCACGATTTCTTGGCCCGTGGTGACGTAGTCGCCGGTGACCGTGACCTGGCGCGCCACGGCAGTCGCGGGGATCGCAGCGCCCCCTGGTACCAATGTTTCCAAGGGAATTGCAGCTGGTTCAGCTGAATAGCCGTCGACGGGCCGGTACGTCCGCTGCCATTGCCAGCGTCCGAGCATGACGAACGCGACCACCAGGAGCAGTAGGACCACAGTCCACAGGGCCAAGTTCACTGCCGACTGTCTGGTGCGCATGCGGCTCAGGGTAATGCCACAAATCGGAGTCCACTGGTGCGCCTATACATTGCTGTGGCGCCTGTTGCTTATAGCCCTCGAACCTTACGAACACATGACGATGATCCTGCATCAACCTGAGAGAATTCTGATCAAAAATAACGGCGCCGACCTGGTGCGCTGGGGTTCAGGACGTCCTAGAGTGACGCGCTAACCGAGCAATCGATTGCGCAAGACAACATGGTCAGCTGGTTCTCACCAGCCGAGAAGGGTGGCGATACGTGGCCGCGGTTTCCGCCGTCGCGTCTCCGGTCTGGCGCTCACGCCTGACCACCGCCCGCGACTACTTCGCGCTCACCAAGCCCCGTATCATTGAGTTGTTGATTGTCACGACCGTGCCAGCGCTCGTGCTCGCTGCTCGGGGTGTCCCCTCCTTCCGGGTGTTCAGCGCGACTTTGGTGTGTGGCGCGCTTGCCGCGGGTTCTGCGAACGCGCTGAACTGCTACCTCGACCGCGACATTGATGCGCTCATGCACAGGACCGAACGGCGCCCGCTGTCCCGCGGTTCAATCAGCCCGACAGGTGCGTTGACCTTCGGTCTCACGCTCGGCGTGGTGGCCGTGGCCGGGCTCGCTCTCGCGACCAACCTGCTGGCGGCGGGCCTAACGGCGGCAGCGATCGCCTTCTACGTGCTCGTCTATACGGCCCTGCTCAAGAGGCGGACGTCGCAGAACATCGTGTGGGGCGGCGCAGCCGGCTGCATGCCCGTCCTGATTGGCTGGGCAGCGGTGACCGGCTCGCTGGCCTGGACCCCCGTCGTCCTCTTCGGGGTTGTCTTCCTCTGGACGCCGCCGCACTTCTGGGCGCTCGCGTTCCGGTTCCGCAAGGACTACGAGGCGGCGAGTGTGCCCATGCTGCCCGTGGTGGCCAGCGCACCGGTCGTTGCCAAGCAGATCGTGCTCTACACCTGGGCCATGGTCGC
>DATCDK010000028.1:0-5524 GCA_036510735.1 Acidothermaceae bacterium
GGCGTCGCGCTGCCGGGAATCGCCAGCAGATACGGAGCAACCGCAGGATCGGCACTGGCCGAATTCCTGAACCCGCTAAGACCAGACCAACTGAGTGCGAATGCGGTGAATGCGACAACAACGACGGCGAAAGCGACGAAAAGTAACGTCGAGCGGCGAGGCCAGCTGCTGTCGTACTCCTTGAACACCGCCACAGGCTAATTCAAATCTCGAGGGATGCAAGTCTGGTAGCGCTGTCGGCCGCAAAAAAATGAAGCGGTGCCCGACCCGCGACATTAAGCGGTGCCCGACCCTACGGGGGAGGAGGGCCGGGCACCGCTGGGCGATCGTAACGGTCGCTCGCCATCGCGTTCAATGGTCACTACCGACGCAATATGTGAAAAGAAACTCAGATCGCGCCCTTGCGTGCCGCGACACTGACGAGCGTCCGGGCCAGGATCGACACATCCATGCTGAGGCTCCAGTTCTCGACGTAGTACACGTCGAGCTTCACCCGCTCCTCGTATGTCGTCGAGCTGCGGCCATAGACCTGCCACAAGCCGGTGATGCCTGGCTTCAAAGCGAGGAAGCTAGACGCCTGCGTTCCATAGCGATCAAGCTCCTGCTGCGTGATCGGCCGCGGCCCGACGAGACTCAGGTGGCCGCTCAACGCATTGAACAGTTGTGGAAGCTCGTCGAGACTCGTCCTGCGCAGGAACGCACCGAGTTTCGACACGCGCGGATCGTCCGGCACCTTCTGGTTCATCTGGAACTCGGGGACGAGCTCTGCCCGGCCCATCGCGATGAAGGCGTCCTCAGGCGTCTTGAACTCTCGATCCGGCCCGGTGCAGTACTTCCAGATCATGCTGCGGAACTTGACGACCTCGATCTGCCGGCCGCCGTATCCGATCCGCTGCTGGAAATAGAAGATCGGTGCGCCGGGCTCGGCGACCTTCTGCGCGATCGCAATTCCGACCAGCAGCGGCGAGAACACCAAGATCAACAGGATCGAGCCCAGGACGTCGAACATTCGCTTGCCGACCGCGCCCCAGCCCTCGAGCGACGTCAGCCGGACCTCCATCACCGGCAACCCGTCGAGGGTGGTCATCCGCGAGGCCGCGGCGTACATGTCGTACTTGTCAGGAACGAAGCGGTAACTCACGCCTGCAGCATTCGCGTAATCCATCAGGCGGGTCGCCTCCGCCGGCGACACGTTGACCTCCGCCTGCACAATCTCGTCGATGCGCCAACCGGGGAACGCCGCGACCGCGGACTCCAGCGTCGAGAACACGGGCGCCCCGCCGATCATGCGCAGTCGCTCATGCGACCGACCGACCGCGGCAATCAGTCGGTACCCGCTCTTGGGCTTGGTCAGCTCTCTTGCAATGCGGACGGCGAGTGGTCCGGTGCCGATGAGGATGACGTTGTGCAGGCCGCGGCCAGTGCCGAACATCGTGCGCATGACGCCACGGACGACCTGGCGCTCGAGGATGACGAGCGGAACACCTATGAGCAGAGCGAACAGCGGCACCGAATGGCTCGGGAAGAAAGCATTCTTGAAGCTGTAGTAGTCGACCGAGATCAGCAGCATGACGCCGCCCACCACAGCCGCGATGACCCGGCCGACCTCGCGGACGCGCCCGCCGTGCACCTGCACGTGGTAGAGGCCGCAGATCGCGAAGATCACCACCCACAGCGGACTCAGGGCGGCCATCATCGCGGTAAAGTGCGCGTCGCTGATCACATGAGCGAACGGCCGGCCTTCGCTGTCGCGTACCAGGCGGCCGAGTTCGAACGCTGAGGTCATCGCGATCGAGTCGAGAACCACGAGCATCGCGATGTGCAGCATCTCGCGACGTCGCGTGAACCTTGCCCACGGAATCCCGTGCATTACCCCCCCGAGCCTGCAACCGCAGAAGCGCAATCTGTGCCGCGTGCGTCCCCTGGCATCGACGGTTCGCCGTCGACCACCCCGAACGCTAGCGGCCGGGACAGCCCCCGGGGAAGAAGTTGGACAATTCCTCGACCCGTTACGCGGAATTTACCCGTCGACCGCCGCCTGCGGGTCGTCCAATTGGCCCAGATTGCCGCCGCACGTACGAGGTTCACCGCTGGGAGGCCTCGCCGTCCGACCATTGATGCTCAGCGCGCGTTCTTGCACGCGCGGAGCAACGACACCCCCAAGGCCGGACGTCGGTCTATGGAGTCGGGTGATATGCCGTCTCGAACGCTTTGGCGAGCGCGGCGTAACCCGCGTCGTTCGGAAGCGAGTGCGGCCCGATATCGACAGCCAACCCGAACAACGGTTCGCCGATGTCGAGATACTGACCGCCAGCCGCGGTGACTGCTGCCTTTACATCGGCTGCCACGAGCGCAAGTGTCGCGGGCGGTTTCGTCAACGGCCACACGGGACTCTCAGCGATGATGACGGCTTTGGGTAGCGCGGCGCGGAGGGCTTTGAACGTGGCCGTCACACCGGCCCTGATCGCCGTCGGACCGTTGGCGCTCTCGATGTCAAAGCGGCCACCAGCAACGATGACGATTGCCGGTGCCGTGGCGACAAGCGCGGCGACCCGCGCCGTATAGGGCGTGCCACCAGCGGTCCCACCATTTGAGTACCCGGTGCCCGCGACACCAAAGTTCTTCTCATCCCAGCCGTACTGTTCGGCGACCAGCGATGACCACCTCGTCGCCGGGGAGGTGGCTCCGGAGCCATCCGTGAAGTCGTCACCGAGGAACGCCACAACCGGCAGCGCGGGCGCGACGCTGACGCTCGCAACTGGGCTGGTGACGCCTGCGCTGGCAGGTGCAGCACTTGCCACGCTCGCGCTCGCGACAGGCGACGATGATGCAGACACGGCCGGCGGGAAACTCGGCGGCACGATCGCGACCGCGTTCGTGAGGCTCGAGTCGCGGTTGAGCGCCATGACCACCACCACCAATGCCGCCACGGCGAGCGCGGCGACGCTGGCGATCAACCCCCGCCTGTACATGGCCGACAGGATATGACCGCTGTCTACCTGTTGGGCGCGAGCGTCGGCTCGGCCAAGATCGCTTGCCCTGCGATCTCTTGAGCGACGTTCCAGTCAGCGAGCCAGCTGTCGAAGTCGTCGCTCGGCATCGGTCGGCTGAGATGGAACCCTTGCGCGGTCGTGCAGCCGAGCGCAACGAGTGCGGCATACGTTTCGACGTCCTCAATGCCTTCGGCGACGGAGTCCAGGCCAAGTCGGTGAGCGAGCTCTACGCCGGTGCGGACGATGATCGCGTCCTTCGGGTTCGTCACCATGTTCGTGACAAATGAACGGTCGATCTTGATCTCCTGCACCGGGAGGTCGCGCAGGAACGACAACGACGTATAGCCGGTACCGAAGTCATCGATCGACAGCCCGACGCCCAGCGTGTGCAGCCTGCCGATGATCGAACGGGCGCGGTCGGGGTCGGCGATGATCGCCGTCTCGGTGAGTTCGAGTTTGAGCAGGTGCGGCGGCAGACCGGTTGCCAGCAGCGTTGCGGCAACTGACTGCGGCAGCCCGGTGTCGAGCAGGCACCGCGCCGAGATATTCACCGAAACCACGAGCGGCAGCCCGGCGGTTTCCCACGCCTTGGCTTGCTCACAAGCGGCGCGCAGTACGAATCGGGTGAGCTCGTGGATGAACCCGCTACCTTCGGCGAGGGGCACGAATTCACCTGGCGGCAGCAGACCCTCGTCGGGGTGATTCCACCGCACCAGCGCCTCGGCGCCGACAACCGCGCCGCTGCCGATGTCGACCAGTGGTTGGAAGTTCAGGACCAACTCACCGTTGTCGACTGCGCCACGCAACTGCGACAGCAGCGTCAGCTTGCGCGGGTTGTGACCGTCGAGCGCACTGTCGTAGATCGCGAGATCCTCGTGCCGCGACTTCGCGAGATACATCGCGATATCGGCATGCTGCAGCAAGGCGTCGCCGGTGTCGCCATGCGCCGGCCACACCGCGATGCCCGCGCTGGCCTCGACGGCGAGCGACACGTCGTCCACCATGAATGGCTCGTGCAGAGCATCGAGAATCCGCCGGGTCAGATCCAACGCGGCGTGGATCGCCTCCTGGCCGGTCGCGTGCGATGGGAACAGCAACACGAACTCGTCGCCGCCCAACCTCGCCAGCACATCGACGTCCCGTAAGACAGCGCCGATGCGCGGACCGATCTGCTGCAACAAGTAATCGCCGTAACGGTGGCCGAGTGTGTCGTTGATGTCCTTGAACCGGTCGAGATCAAGCAGGACCACCGCCACCGAGCCCTGCGCCTCGCGGGCCTGCGCTAGTGCACTCTCGAGGAGCGTGGCGAAGAGCGCGCGGTTGGGCAGGCCGGTGAGTTCGTCGTGAGTCGCTTGATAGGCGTTCAGGTCGGATTGTGCGCGGTGCACCTTCGTCGATTGCCTGCGCAGGCGGCTGAACAGCAGGATCAGGACCGCACCGACTCCGACGGCCAGCGAGGTCGCCCACCGCGCGACACTCTCGACACTGAGCAGACGGCGGGTGGCCTTGGCGTCGACACCCCGATGCAGTGTGGCCTGGGTGTACACGATCGTCTGCATGGTGTTGAAGATCGGGTCGACGTAGTTGTGGTCGATGGTGGTCGCCGCAGTTGGATTGTGCTGGTCGGTCGCCGCGAACAGCAGGTCGGTCGCGATCAGGTAGGTGGCGTTGCGTTCGGTGACGTCAGCCGCGACCTTGCGGTCAGCCGCATCGCCGTCCCGACTGATGGTGGCCAACGCCGCGTCAAGGTCAGTCTTTGCCGCCAGGTGTTGTGCGCGAACGTCGGCGCTCGGCTCGATTCGGTACTTGCGTTCCAGGGACTCCTCAGCGCCGATGTCGAAGCGCGCGCTGTTGTAGGCGTCGTCGAGGCGGCTCGCTTGGGTCGCGGTAGAGGCGGCGTCGCTTGTTGCGAATGCCGACCAGGTGGCGACTCCAGAGAGCGCGAGAAGAGCGACCGCCAGGCACGCCGAGGCCACGAGCTGCACCAGATTGATGCCTGGCCGTTTCGTCGGAATCGCTGCTCCCTTGTCCCGGCCCTATCGGCCAGCAGGCCCCCGCTCTGAGAGATCGCTCTGAGCGCTGTCGCGGGCCGCAGCGCGCCGGGACTCACGGATTGCGCGAACGTGCGACCGGCCCAGCGCTGGATCAAGGGTCACGAAGCGGTAGGTGCTGCCGGGGGCGTCCATCGCACCGCGGATGATGGGCAGCGGTTCCGCTCGACTCGCGGACAGGTGCACGAACGTGCTGGTGACCAGCAACAGCAGAGCCGCCGTCCGCTCGTCTTGAGGCATCGCGACCGTTGGCCGGTGGCCGAAGACCGAGTCGGAGCCGGTACGAAAGCCGGTCAACGGATCCTCGCCGGGCCAGACCGGCGTCCAGATTGCCTCGAAGATCCCTGGTACGGCGTCGGCGTCCGACCGCGTCTCGGTTTCGCAGTCGTAGATGGTGGAGAGCGCATCAGCGCGAATGCGTTTGCTTGCCTCGAGCGCGAAGAGTTCCGACTGCGCGAAGAGCCTGCTGAAGGCGACCAG
>DATCDK010000029.1:0-3916 GCA_036510735.1 Acidothermaceae bacterium
GGGCCCACGCCTAGGCGGGGACGCAAGGTGGCTGTGTGCGGGTCAGGCGCTGCGAGCCTCCGGGTACGGGTTTACGGCGGTGTTGCTCGGGGCGTTCCTCGCGACGTCGGGTTACAGCCACCTGCGGGCGGGCGTGCTGCTGACGGCGATCATTGGGGGCACCGCGCTGGCGAGCTTGGTGATAGGCGCCGTCGCTGATCGCGTCGGCAGGCGAGCCTCGTATGCAACCTTCTTCGTTGGGATCGCGGTAGCGGGTGCGATCTTTGCCTCCGGTCCGCCGTTTTGGCTGATGCTTGTCGTAGCTTCCACCGGCACCCTTTCCACTGACGTTGTCGACAACGGGCCGGCCACCACTCTTGAGCAGGTGATGCTCGCCGACGCCGATGGTGGCTCGGCACTGGTGTACGGGCGGTACAACGCGGTAGGAGCGGTCGCTGGTGCGGTCGGCGCGCTGGGCGCGACGCTGCCCGGTGTGCAACGACCCGGGGACGCGGGTCTGCATGTTTGGCTGTTTGCGGTCCTCATCCCGGTGGGGGTGGCCGGCGCGCTTGTCGCGACACGGCTGTCACCGGCAGTCGAGATTTCCGCCGGTCCGGAATTCGAGGGGCGAAGGTTGTCACTGCGGTTGCCGCCCGGGCCGTCGCGACGGGTGGTCCACCGGTTGGCTGCGCTGTTTGCGGTTGACGCCGCGGGTGGCGGGCTCGTCACGACCGGGTTCCTGTCGTACTTCTTCGTCCAGCGCTACCACGCATCCCTCGCGGATCTGGGCTGGATGTTCTTCACGGTGTCGCTCATCCAGGCGATCTCGGTGCGGCTCGCGCCAGTGATTGCGCGCCGCTTTGGTTTGGTCGCCACCATGGTCGGCACGCATTTGCCGAGCAATGTGCTTTTGCTTGCGGTCGCGTTCGCGCCGTCGTTTCCAATCGCGGTGGGCCTGCTGCTCGCCCGGACGACGCTGTCGCAAATGGATGTGCCGACCCGTCAGGCGCTCGTCATGACGGTTGTCATGCCGGAGGAGCGGACCGTAGCCGCGGCGGTCACCAATTCGGCCCGGTACGCGGTGCGGCCGGCAGGACCAGTGATCGGCGGGGCGCTGCAACAGCTGTCGCTCGGCGCACCTTTGGTCGTCGCCGGCCTCGTGAAGGCCGCTTACGACGTCGCGTTGTGGCGCTGGGCGCGCCATCTCCCGCCGGTTGCCAGAGGTGCCGTCGCGGTCCCCGATGGTGCGGGAGGTCTACCCGGCGGTGCCGCGTCGCGGTGACGGCAGCAGTGCACCGAGAGGTCGAATACCGTTCACCTTCTGGCCACCTGCCGGTCGTGCGCTCGTTACCGCTGTGAGCAACTGTGGCTAACGGCCGTTACGTTCTGGCCGTCATGGGCGACTGGAAGGAACCAGATGAGGGCGCGTATTTCTCCGTCGATTGCTGGTGGGGTGGTGGCGATTACGGTCGCGGCTGCCTTGGCCGGGTGCAGCAGCACGAAGACGTCTACTGCCTCCGCTAGTTCATCGACTTCGACCGCGGCGGCGAGCTCGCCACAGTCGCCCGCACCGACCGCGGTCTCCTCCGCCGCCCCTTCATCGGATTCCGCTACCGCGACACCCGCAGCGTCCGCGGTCGCGAGCGCAGCATCTGTGCCGCTGGTGGTCTATTCGGCACAGGGCTACGACTCGGTGATGACGAAGGCGTTCACGACCGCGACGGGTATCCCGGTCAAGCTCGACGACGACAGCACCGGCCCGTTGCTGACGAAAGTCGCGGCGGAGAAGAACAACCCGCAGTGGGGCCTGTTGTGGGTGGACGGTGACACCGCGTTCGCGGCCTTGGACAAGCAGGGTCAACTGCTGACCTACGCACCGCCGGTGCCGTTGAACACCGTCGGCCAGTCGTTGGTACCAGCCGATCATTCCTACGTCCCGGTGAGCACAACGGTGATGGCCGCTGTCATCTACAACGCGGCGAAAGCAAAGACTGTGCCGGCCACCTACCAAGATCTGCTGTCCCCGGCCTACCGCGGCCTGGTTGGAATGAACGACCCGTCCCAGTCCGGGCCGACATACCCGTTCATCGCCGGGCTGATGAATCAGCTCGGTGGCCAAACAGGTGGGGTGGCCGCCGGGGAGGCATTCCTTCGGCAGCTGAAGGGAAATGGGCTGCATGTCTACCCGACCAATGGCGACACGTTGCACGCCTTGGAGACGGGGCAGATCGTCTACGGCATGATCCAAAGCTCCGCTGCGGCCGGTGAGGTGGCGAAGGCTCCGAAGAGCGCCGCGTTCGATCCGAAGGTCGTGTATCTGCCGAAGTCGACACTGCTACCAGGGGTGATCGGCATCGACAAGGCCGCTTCCCCCGCAGTGCAGGCGGAGGCCGAAAAGTTCGTGCAGTACGTGTTGTCACCGGCGGGTCAAGCGGTGATGCAAACCGGTGATCCCCAAGGCGACTCTCTGTTTTGGCCCGTCGTTCCCGGCGTGACCGCGTTGCCGGCTTTGCCCGCGTTCCCGACCGCCTACCAGCAGCTCGACCCATACTTTTGGGGCCCGCTGGAAAACCAAGTGAACACGTTCTTCGATACCACCATCAAGTAGCCAAGCCTCGTGCCGGTCACTGATTCTGTTCGGGTAGACGTCCGGCCGCCGGAGGCGGTCGGACGCCTACGGGCGGCGCCGCTGCGATTGGCGGCGTCGCGGTTCGGCGGGTCACCGCTGGTCGTGTTTTGGCTGATCATCGTCGCCATCTTGGTGTTGCCGATCGTGTTGTTCCTGCTGGTCGCCGTCTCTCCGCGGATGTTCGCCCAAGGCCCGCAGTGGTTCACCCTGGCCGGGTTCCATCAGGCGTTGTCGGGGCCCACCCTTCGCGGTCTGCTCGACTCCGTATTCGTCGGGGTGACCACCGCGATCGCTGCAGCGGCGATCGGCTTCGCGGTGGCATGGGTGGTGTTGCGCACCGACGTGCCCGGCCGCCGGGTTTGGGCGGGCAGCATGTTCGCGCTGCTACTCGCGCCGTCCTACCTGGTGGCACTGGGGTGGGAGCGGCTGCTGGAACCGGGTGGGGTCTTGGACGTGCTCGGGGTTCATCCCGGGCTGTTGCGGTCGGTGTTCTACGGGCCGGTCGGTGTCATTGTTGTGCTGACAGTCAAAGGTGTCCCGTTCGCTTACCTCGCGATCTCCTCAGCACTACGCGGCCTTGGCGAGGAATACGAGGCGGCGGTGCGGGTGCATGGCGGTGGACGTTTCGCTGCCGGCCGCACGATTGTCGCGTTGTTGGCGCCGGCGATCTGGTCGGCGCTGGCGATCGTGTTCGCTGAATCGGTCAGCGACTTCGGGGTCGCCGCAACGTTGGCCAACGATGCGCATTTCCCGGTCGCGACGTTCACCTTGTACAACGCGATCGACAACTTCCCGGTGCAGTTCCCGGTCGCCGCCGCGGTGGGGTGGTGCTTGATGGCACTCGCTGGTTTGGCGCTTCTCGCGCAAGCTCGCGCGACCCGCGGCCGCAGCTACCGGGTCCTCGGCGGCCGCAGCCGGCCGGCGCGCCGGCACCAGTTGAGCCCGCGAGTAAAAGTCGCGACATGGGCGGCGATGCTCGGCCTGTGCGTCGTTGCATTGGGGGTGCCCGCATTCGGCGCGGTGTCCGCGTCCATGATCAACGGGCTCGGCTCGCTTGTCGGCAACCACGCGTTCAGCTTCTCCAACTACCGGCGGGTGCTGCACAGCCCGGCGTTGTATGGCCCGTTGCTGTATTCCGCACGGTTAGCCGTCATCACGGCGACCGCGACCGTGATGCTCGGAGCGGTCACCGCACGGCTGCTGTCCACCCGCGGCGCGCGGCTCAGCGGTCGCGTGCTCGACCTCGTGCTGCTGACCGCCGTCGCACTGCCGGGGATCGTGTTCGCCGCCGGATACATCTTCACCTAC
>DATCDK010000030.1:0-2266 GCA_036510735.1 Acidothermaceae bacterium
CCGCGGACGACCGAGACCCTGATCCTGAGCTGGCCGACTACAACGACTACCTCACACGCCTGAACGCCCGGTCGGAGCGCGCGCGTTGAATCTGCGATCACCGCTCGACCGCTATCGGCTGCTCGCCTACATCGTGGGAACCGCGCTGGTCATCTTGGTGTTCATCGGCATTCCGTTACAGGTGTGGGGACACAACGACACGGTCGAAAAGATCGTCGGGACCATCCACGGGTTCCTCTACATCGTCTATGTCGTGCTCAGCATCGAGCTCGCATTTCGGTACCGGTTCTCGCTCGTTCGCGCACTCCTTTCGCTACTCGCCGGACTGGTGCCGATCATGACCTTCGTCGCCGAACGCAACAACACTGCTTACGTCAGGGCCCGGCAAGCGGCGCTCGCCGGCGAGCCAATCGACGTCCCGACTTCTGCTGAGTTCGACTGAGATGGCGCGCACGCGGCTGTACCGCAACGGGGTACTCGAGAGAGAGAACTTCCCGATCGCCGACATCTCCGAGTGCGTCAATGACCCCGGCGCGGTCGTGTGGCTCGACATTTGCACGATGGACGATGATGCGGGGCTCGATGACGTCGAAGAGGAGTTCGGGCTGCACGCCCTGG
The DNA here is from genome assembly GCA_036510735.1 of Acidothermaceae bacterium. GTDB lineage: Bacteria > Actinomycetota > Actinomycetes > Acidothermales > Acidothermaceae > PALSA-607. Next base: position 619 of record DATCDK010000030.1, read on the forward strand.
CTGTCGAAGACGCCTCGCATGAACGGCAGCGCCCGAAACTCGACCACTACAGCACGCACTTGTTCTTGAGCGCATATGCAATTGCGATCGACCCGGAGACGTCGAACCTCGACAGCAGCGAACTCGCGATATTCGTCATGCGCAACGCCCTCATCACGGTGCGCAAGGATCGCAAGTTCGACATGGATGAAGTCGTGAAGCGTTGGGACGCGGCGCCGGGACTGATCAAAGAAGGAGCCGGATTCCTGCTCTACGGCGTGCTCGACTACATCGTCGACGGCCATTTCAAGGCAGTCCAGGATCTCGACGAACGCATCGAGTCGCTCCAGGACGATCTGTTCGACGACAGCCGCGACCGAGTGCGCGAGGTGCAGCGCAAGTCGTTCGATTTGCGGCGCGACCTGATTCTCCTTCGACGTTTCGTGCTGCCCATGCGAGAAGTCGTCAACGGGCTCATGCGTGACACGAAGATCGTCAACGAAACGTTGATGCCCTACTACCAAGACGTCTACGACCACGTCTTGCGGGCGACCGAGTGGACCGAATCGTTACGCGACCTCGTGTCGACTGTGCTCGAGACGAACCTGACGATTCAGGGCAACCGGATGAACCTGATCATGAAGCAGGTCACCAGCTGGGCCGCGATCATCGCAGTGCCGACGGCGGTGACCGGCTTCTACGGCCAAAACCTCCCGTACCCGGGATTCCAACGTGACAGCGGCCTCATCACGTCCTCGCTGATCATCGTGCTGGGCTCGAGCCTGTTGTACTGGATCTTTCGTCGCAAGGACTGGCTGTAGCGCTCGCGTTGTAGAGGTCAGGACCCGCCGCCGTGGAAGATGTTGACGGCGCGCGAAATGACAAGCGCGACAGTCACGAGCGAGATCCCTGACTGCGCAAGAAACGTCGCCTTCGCCCAGTGTGACAGCGGCATCGTGTCGGTCGGGCTGAACGCCGTCGCGTTGGTGAACGACGTGAACAGGTAGTCGAAGAACGTCGGTTCCCACTCGGGCGGCGCGATGTCTGGCTGCTGCATCTGCGGGAACAGCAGATCGGGATGCTTGTGCAGCGCGTGCGCACGTGCGACCGGCCCGCCGCGATCGAACTCCCAGTACCAAAGACTGAACGCGATCACATTCGTCGTCCAGATGGCGACACCCTCAAGCAACAGCCGTCCTGCGTCATTGGCTGTACCACTGACGATGGCGTGGACCAGAAGTCCCGCAGAGATCGCGTTGTCGATGCTGATCACCGCGATCAGTGCGAGCACCGCGGCCCGCAGCGGAGTCGAATGGCGGACGATTCGGCCAGGGCTAAACACGATGAGGCCGACCAGCAGGAGGGTCTCGAGAATAGGCAGCAGATAATGCGGCCGCAGTGACAGCGACGCCGGCAGCGAGGACTGCAACGCGATGGCGGCGCCTGCTGCGACACCCATCTGCCACCGATGCTCGCCCTCCGTCGGCCGTAACCACGCCGGCAGCAGATCCTGCTCGACCTGGTACACGCCCTTGGCTTGCGCAAGGAGCCGGCGTTCGAGCGCGGTGAGCGCGGCAGCCGTCGCCCCGACGTGGTGGTGATGTTCTTCGGGCAGCGGAGCTTCGACGTCGTCCGACATTTGCGTCCTCTCGAGCCCGGCTTGCCGCGT
>DATCDK010000031.1:0-8588 GCA_036510735.1 Acidothermaceae bacterium
TTCCTTCTCGTCGTAGCCGCCCTTGAAGCGGGTAGGCGTGAACTGCTTGTTCTTCACGTCCTCAGCGGTCAGCGGCATCGGGTCACCTCGGGGAATCGTTGGGTACGCGCCGGACAAACTATAGGGAACCCACTACTGATAACAGAATGTAGGCGGTGCCGATGACGGCGATCCAGGCCACAGTCCAGTCTGCACTGAATGCGCCGACCCGCAGTGGGGGCAGTTGGCGGTGCACAAATTTCAGTGGTGGATCGGTAAGCGAATAACAGGTCTCCAAAGCGATGAGAACAACGCCACGGGGCCGCCATTCTCGTGCGAAAAGCTGTACGTAGTCGAAAACCAGCCGGATGAACATGACGACAATAAACGCGACGATCACGTCGGCCAGGACCCGCCACATAGTGCCCACGTCGTGCCGGCCGCCTAGCTCTGATTGAAGAATCCGCCTTCGGCGATCCGCTGCTTGTCCTCCGCCGTCACCTCAACATCCTGCGGCGACAACAAGAAGACCTTCGCGGTCACACGCTCGATACTGCCACGCAGACCAAAGATCAGCCCAGCCGCGAAGTCGACGAGCCTCTTCGCGTCGGCGTCATCCATCTCAGTCAGATTCATGATCACCGGCGTGCCCTCGCGGAAATGCTCACCAATCGCGCGTGCCTCGTTATACGTCCGCGGGTGCAATGTCGTTACACGGATCGGGCCTGCGGCCGCGTCGGCCCAGCCCATGGGAGCAACCGCCATCGCGGTGGCTCCCCCACCGGACCGGCCGCCCGCGTAGGCCGGAGCGCGATCACGCAGGTCGGGCGCCGCGCCGCGGCGTCCGTACTCGATGTCGGCAGCAGACGGTCGGTCAACTTGCATGCCCGCACGCCGACCTGCCGGGACCGGCGCTGGAGCCTCGTACTCGTCGTATTCGTCGTAGTTCTCGGCGTCGTCCTCGACGAGGCCGAGGTAGACCATCGCCTTGCGCATGACGGCCATCCGTGTCTCCCTCTGGTCCCCTCAGACGTCGGTTTCGTCCGGACCTTACCGGACAGGATGCCGCCGAGCGCCCAGCAACGCCGAGCCGACACGCAGGTGAGTCGCGCCGTTCGCGACGGCTTCCTCGAGATCCCCGCTCATCCCGGCCGAGATTATGCGCGCCGACGGGTGGCGCTGACGGACTGCGTCGGCGATTTCTGCAAGCTTTCGAAACGCCGGTTCGGGGTCGGCACCCAGTGGCGCCACGGCCATCACCCCCGCGAGTTCGAGACGTGAGTCGGTGGCGATCGCGTCGGCGATCGCACCGACCTCTTCTTGTCGAGCGCCGGCTCGACCGGGACGGCTCGTCTCATCGAGGTCGACCTGCACAAGGCAGCTAACCGCTGATTCTTCCGCGGCGTGGGCGAGCGCGTCGACCAGGCGCAGCCGGTCGACGGAATGCACAAGGCTCGCGTAGCGAACGACGGAGGCGCACTTGTTCGTCTGCAACGCGCCGACAAAGTGCCACCGCAGAACGCCTGAACCGGCGCGCATCGCCGCCACCTCAGCAACCTTGGGCGCGGCTTCCTGATCGCGGTTCTCACCCATATCTGTCACGCCAAGCTCTGCAAGCAGGACCACGTCTGAGGCCGGGAATGTCTTCGTGATCGCGATGAGCGCAACCTCATCGACCGGGCGGCCAGCCGCCACGCAGGCGGCCACGATGCGCTGTCGAACGTGCTGAAGATTCTCCGCGAGCTCGCGACGCCTCGCATTTAGCGATCCGTTGGGCACCGTCACGTCGCCCGCCAGATTAAGGCGCCCATTCGACCAGTGACCTTGTCACGACGGTAGGAGAAAGTGGTCGGATCCTCGCGGGTGCATCCTCCGACGAGACGCGCGACCCGCACGCCAGCGTGGCGCAACTGGTCGATGACACCCGCGCGCACATCGAGACCTGCACCGCCGCTTCGCGCCCGGGAGAACGCGGCGGGAACAACGACCACCACAGCTGCTGCCATCTCCGCGGGCACCTCGTAGCAACTGCCGCACACGGTAGGCCCGACGGCGGCGCGGATCTGCTGAGCGCCGTTCTCCCGCATCGCACCGACGATTGCGTCGACCGCGCCCGCCAGCAGGCCTGGCCGGCCGCAGTGCAGGCTGCCCACCAATCCGGCAGTGGGGTCCGCGAGCACAACGAGCGCGCAGTCCGCCGACAACGCGCCGAGGGCGACACCGGTCGCCGCCGTCACTAGGCCGTCGACCTCGTACCCGGTCTCCTGTTCGGAAGCGCCGTCGACGACCCGATCCCCGTCGACGACCTGAACCAGTGCGCCGTGCTGCGCCTGTAGCCAGGCGGCGCGCGGGACACCAAGCCGCTCGAGAACGTCGCGTCGATTGCGTCGAACGACGGCAGCGTCATCCCCAACGTTAAAGCTCAGGTTGAGGCTGTCGTACGGCGCTGTACTAAACCCGCCGAGGCGACTGGTGAAGGCAAACCGCACATCACCACCGAGACTCCCGAGCCAGAGCACCTACTTCAAGAAGTCGGGGACGTCGAGTTCTTCTTCGACTTCGTCCTCGAACACGATCGTGCGACGTGGGGCGGCGGGATCGCGACGCGGCACCTCGCGGGCCTCTGGCAAGGACACCCGCTCCGGTTCGCGCTGCTCTGTCCGGGGGGCGGGCGGGGCGGTCGTGACGTTGATCGCGTCGTCGATCGCGTCCGTCGGACGTGGTGTCTCGACTGCCCGACGCGTGGGTTGGCGAGCTGGCCGCGGCGAACCACCGTCGAATCCGGCAGCGATGACCGTGACGCGAACCTCGTCGCCCAGCGCATCGTCGATGACTGCGCCGAAGATGATGTTGGCATCGGGGTGGGCGGCCTCTGCGACGAGTTGAGCAGCCTCGTTGATCTCGAACAGGCCCAGGTCGGAGCCGCCGGCGACCGACAACAAGACGCCATGCGCGCCCTCGATCGACGCTTCGAGCAACGGGCTCGAGATCGCCATCTCCGCAGCTGCCACCGCGCGGTCTTCGCCGCGCGCGGAGCCGATGCCCATCAACGCCGAGCCCGCACCGGACATCACGGATTTCACATCAGCGAAGTCGAGGTTGATCAATCCCGGAGTGGTGATCAGGTCAGTGATGCCAGAAACGCCTTGCAACAGCACCTGATCGGCTGACTTGAACGCGTCGAGCACGCTGATCTTGCGGTCACTGATCGACAGCAATCGGTCGTTGGGAATGACGATGAGCGTGTCGACCTCGTCGCGGAGTTCTTCGATGCCGACGTCGGCTTGCTCGCCGCGACGACGGCCTTCGAATCCGAACGGACGCGTGACGACGCCGATGGTCAGCGCGCCGAGTGCGCGCGAAAGTCGCGCAACAACAGGTGCGCCACCGGTGCCGGTGCCGCCTCCCTCGCCAGCAGTCACGAACACCATGTCGGCGCCTTTGAGCACCTCTTCGATTTCCTCGGTGTGATCCTCGGCGGCCTGTCGGCCGACCTCAGGATCAGCGCCAGCACCTAAGCCGCGGGTGAGTTCGCGACCGATGTCGAGCTTCACATCGGCGTCGCTCATCAGCAGTGCCTGCGCGTCGGTGTTGATGGCGATGAACTCGACACCCTTCAGACCGACTTCGATCATCCGGTTGACGGCGTTAACGCCCCCGCCACCGATCCCGACGACCTTGATGACCGCGAGGTAATTCTGCGGTGCTGCCACGGACTTTCGCCTTGCCTTCCCTCGTCGGTCAATCGTCAGTCACGCGCGACTTCCAACTACACGAACTTCCAGCCACACAAAACATCTAACCCTTGTGCGCCCAGTACAAGCTCCGCGAGCGGTGATGCGGGGAAGCCACCACCGACGGCGAGATCGCAGACCGGTTACCCACGACCCTCATCCTCAAGTAGACCGTTATAGTTATGTCAACCTGAGAACGTCACGAAGATTAGAGCCAACGACCGCAAAGGGTCAACGCGGGTCACGGCGTGTCGCCCCGCGAGCTTGCGAGGCAGATGCAGCGAATGCGTGCGATCAGGTCAACGCCGTTGGTGTCTGCGCATGTTGCCGCAACGCCTCGAGTACTTCCGGCCCGAGCATCGCGACATCTCCCCCGGCACCCATCGTCAAGACCAGATCGCCAGGTCGCGCACGTTCGGCTAGTCGTGCTGGCACTGCGGACCATGACGGTTCGAAGATAACGTGTTCGGGCGGCAACGTCACGGCCGCCGCGAGTGCGGTCCCGGTGCCACCGGGCAGCATCGTCTCGCCGGGCGCGTAGACCTCCATCACCACAACGTCGTCGGCCAACCCAAGAGCCTGGCCGAACTCGGCGCAGAAATCCGCTGTGCGGTAGTAATGGTGCGCCTGAAAGGCAACGACCAATCGCCCGTTGCCGACGACCTCGCGTGCTGCCAGCAGGATCGCGGCAATCTCTGTGGGGTGGTGTGCGTAGTCGTCGTAGACGCGCACTCCGTTCACGACGCCTTTAGGCTCGAACCGCCGCCGCGCACCTGTGAAGACGGTGAGGCCCGCGGCAAACTCGGCGAATGGGAGATCGAGGCCGAGGCCAACCGTCGTCGCCGCAGCCGCGTTGAGCGCGTTGTGCCGACCCGGCACTCGCAACGTGACCTCACCCAATCGGCGTCCACCCGCGACGATCTGGAACGACGAACCGGTACCCGCCAACTCAAGCTTCGCGATTCGCACATCGGCATCGGCCGCTTCGCCATAGGTCCGGACGTCGATCGCTTCCCGTCGTGCAAAACGCGCGAGTTGCATCGCGCCCGGATCGTCCGCGCACACCGCCAAGAAGCCGTCTGGTGCAATCCGTTGGGCGAAGCGCTCAAACGCCTGATGGATCTCTGCGAGGCCGGCGTAATGATTGAGATGGTCGGCCTCGATGTTGGTCACGATCGCGGCGAACGGTGACAGGAGCAGGAAGCTCTCGTCGCTCTCGTCCGCCTCAGCGACGAACAGCCCCCCAACGCCGTCGTGTGCATTGGAGCCCGGCTCGTTGAGATCGGCCCCGATGGCGAACGACGGATCCTCGCCACAGTGCTGCAGTGCACGCGCGAGCATCGAGGTCGTCGTGGTCTTCCCGTGCGTGCCGGCGACCGCGATTCCGCGGCGGCCTGCCATCACCGAGGCCAGCGCGGCAGCACGCGGCAGTATCCGCAAGCCGCGGGCGCGCGCTTCGATGAGCTCGGGATTGGATTCCTGAATCGCTGTGGACACGACGACAGTGTCTGCAGCGCCGAGGTTCGCCGCGTCGTGGCCGACGAATACCTTGGCTCCGAGCACTCGCAGTGCTGCCAGTACGCGGGCCTCCTTGGCATCACTGCCGGTCACTGTCGCGCCGCGGGTGAGCATGATGCGGGCGATGCCAGACATGCCGCCGCCCCCGATGCCGATGAAATGCACGACACCGAGCTCACCGACCGGCAGTGCCTGCGACTGGGCAGTCGCGTTCATCTGCCGCGGCCGCCGCGCGGCCGACCCGCTCGCTCGGCATGGCTGCCCGACGCTTCGACGATCATGTCCACCATTTTCTCGTCCGCATCGCGACGGCCCAAATCGGCGGCCCGCACCGACATGGTCTGCAACCTGCGCGGGTTCGTCAGCAACGGGATGAGCTGGTCACGAATCCAGGCTGGGCGCAGCTCGGCGTCCGACACTAAAAGCCCGCCGCCCGATTCGACGATGGGCTGGGCGTTGAAGCGCTGCTCGCCGTTGCCATGCGGCAGCGGTACGTAGACCCCGGGCAAGCCGACGGCGGTCAACTCGGCGCAGGTCATGGCGCCGGCACGGCACAACATCAGATCGGCTGCCGCGTAGGCCAGCTCCATGTGGTCGACGTAGGCGACCAGCACGTAGGGCGGCTGGCCGGGAATCGGCTCCGGTTTCGCGGCGTCGACGTCACCGAGCTGTGTTGGACCCGCGATGTGCAGCACCTGGATACCTGCTGCCAGCAGGTCTGCGACAGCGCCAACCACGGCCCGATTGAGCGAGCGCGCTCCTTGCGATCCCCCCGAGACCAGCAAGGTCGGAGCACCGTCAAGCAGACCGAGCTCGGCGCGCGCGCGACCGCGAAGTTCGGCGCGGTCGAGTGTGCTGATCGCTCGTCGAAGCGGGACGCCGATCACCCGCGCGTGCGGCAGTTTCGGGTCGGGTGTGCTCGCGGCGACGTATGGCGTGAAGCGGGCGCCCCATCGGTTTGCCAGGCCGGCCTTCGCGTTGGCCTCGTGCACCACGAACGGCAACTTTGCACTCCTGGCGGCAAGATAGGCCGGCAACGCCACGTAGCCACCAAAGCCGACGACAACGTCGGCGCCGACGTTGTCGAAAATGGCGGTGGCTTCACGCACGGCGGTCCGCATCCGGGTCGGGACCGTCAGGAAGGACGGCGTGAGCGACCGCGGCAACGGCACCGGCGGTATGAGTGCGAGGTCATACCCCCGCGCCGGCACCAACCGGGTCTCGAGTCCGCGCGCTGTACCGAGCATGGTGATACCGACTTCGGGGTCGCGACGTCGCAACGCATCGGCGACGGCAAGGGCGGGCTCGACATGGCCGGCGGTACCCCCGCCGGCGAGCACCACGTGCACCCCAGGTCACCGACCGCCACGGGATAGATGCAATACCACTGCTGTCTTGTGCAGACCTCGCCGAAACACATTGGGGCCCCGCGCGGCAATGGCGGCCGCGGCGCTCGGCTCTCGGCGAGCGAGCGACATCAACATGCCCAACGCGAACATCGTGGGGATCAGCGACGAGCCGCCGGCTGATATCAGTGGTAACGGAATACCCGTGATCGGCAGCAACCCGATCACCGCGCCGACGTTGACCAGCGCTTGCACGAGGAGCCACGCGACGATGGCCGATGCCGCTAGACGGGAGAACATGTCTCGGCTGCGCTGCGCGACCCGGATGCCCGAATAAGCCAACACCGCAAACAAAATTAGGACGGCGATCGTGCCGACCAGCCCCAGCTCCTCGCCGATGATGGCGAAGATGAAGTCGGTGTGTGCCTCTGGTAGGTACCCCCACTTTTGGCGACTGCTGCCAAGACCGACGCCCCACCAGCCACCCGCGCCGAGGCCGTAGATACCCTGGCACGATTGCCACCCGGTGTTGAGGCAGTCCTTGAACGGGTGGCTGAAACTCAAGAGCCGCTGCAGTCGATAGGGCTCGCTGATAGCGAGGTAAGAGACGCCACAAACGACGGCGAGCATCGTGACCACGAACAGTCGCAATGGCGCGCCGACGACCCAGAGCAGCGACAACACGATGGTGAGAACCACGAGCATGGTGCCGAGGTCGTGCTCTTTCTCGATCAACGCGAGCACGAAGAGCGAGAGCGGCAACAGCGGCACCAGAATCCGCCGGTAACTGTCGAGCGTGCCCAGCTTGTGCTTGCGCGCGAGCAGGTCGGCGCCCCACAACACCAAGCCCAACTTGGCGAATTCCGACGGCTGGATCGTGAAGGGGCCACCGAACGCGACCCACCGCGTCGCGCCGTTCGCCGAGACACCGAGGCCAGGGACGAGTACGGCGACCAGCAATCCGCACGACACAAAGAGCGCGGGATAGGCAAGGAACCGGAATACCTTCAACGGCAGCCGGCTCGCCACTAACAGCAACGGGATACCGATCGACAGCCACAGCAGTTGCTTCTCGACCACGGCGAACGACACCTGGTCGGACTCGACGTAGGACGACGACCACACCATGACGACGCCGAATCCAACGAGCAGTGCCGTGCTTGCCAGCAGCAAGTAGTACGACGCCAGTGGCCGCCAGAGCACCGGCGGGTTCTCGATCTTCGACCACAGGGCGGTGACCGTGCCCTCAGCAGCCGTGATCGGTTCTGGCGTGACCGAGGCCGGTCTCGTTCCGGTGGTCGTGGTCACCTTGTCCGCTCCTGGAGTGCGCGCTCCTGGAGCCTGCGTACCGCAGCCGCGAACACATCACCGCGCTGGCCGTAGTCGCGGAACATGTCCATCGACGCGGCAGCCGGTGCGAGCAGAACAGTGTCGCCTGCGGTCGCCAATTCCAGTGCCTGCGCGACTACGCGATCCATGACGGCTTCCACTTGGTTAGTCTCGGGCGTCGCGACCTCGACCACGCGGACATCTGGTGCGTGTCGCGCTAGTGCATCGGCAATTTCCGCTCTACATGCGCCGATGAGCACGACAGCCCGCAAACGAGGTGCGGCCATTCGAACCACATCGTCGAACGCGATGCCCTTCCCGAGCCCGCCCGCGATCCACACGATGGAGTCAAAGGACGTGAGCGATGCCGCGGCCGCATGCGGGCTGGTGGCCTTCGAGTCGTCAACGAAACGAACGCCGTCGATCATTGCGACCTGGGCAATCCGATGTGGAGCAGGGGTAAATGTCCTTAGTCCCTCCGCGACCGCACCCGGCGGGACGCCATAGGCCCTCGCGAGTGCTGCGGCGGCAAGTGCATTGGCAACGTTGTGTGGGCCCGGAACGATGACGTCGGCCAGCGTGGCAACCTCGGTGGCCCCATTGTCGGCATCATCAACGAAGGCACGGTCGACCAGGAGGTCCTCAACGACACCTAGCTGATGCGGACGCGGACTGTGCAACG
>DATCDK010000032.1:0-19597 GCA_036510735.1 Acidothermaceae bacterium
ATCAGAATCGCCTGCCAGCTCGGGTCGGGCTGCTTGCCTTGCCGCGGGCTCGCGACTGTGAGAAACACCACCAGTGCAGCGATGAGGATGGTCGGCCCCGCCATCTCCTGCCAACGAGGACTGTGGTCGCTCGATAGGGCCGAGATGACGAACGCCACAAGCAGCGACGCGACGAGCACGGGCTCGACCGTACTGACCGGACCGAACTGCAAGGCGACCGAACTCGACGTCTGTCCGATCGTCATCGCCACGATGCCCAGCCACCACAACCCGCTGCTGACCAACTCCATCAGCACGGTCCACGACAGCAGCCCACCAGACGTTGAGTGAGTTGCCACGCGCTGCTGCACAACCCAGCCGACACCAAGAAAAAGCGCCGCCGCGCCGCTGAGCACAAACACCATGGCGGAAAGCCTTCCCACGCTGAGTACGCGCGACCGGTCGTGGTGATTTTGGGTCAGACTACGGCCCGCAGGCGCGACAAGTTGACGGTCAGTGAACCGAAAACGTGGGCGACTGCGGCCCGGCGCTGGCACCCGCGTTCCGAGTCGTCTCCTACCCCACAGCACGGGAATGTGCAGCTGCCTATTTCCCCGAAACGTTCGTCCTGGTGCCGCTCGACAGCACGGCTGACACCAGCACAACGCCGACGTCGAAGTCGATAATCGTGCGATTGGAACCGGTCGGTTTAAAGGAAACCTAAAGTCGCGTTGGCCGAACTCCGATGATCATCGCATGGCATTTCCCAGCGGACGACTCGCGCGCAATCGGGACTCCGACGCTGCCCAGGACGCCACACATCCCGTCGCCAGCGACGAGTCTGGTTTCAGCCTGATCGAGCTCCTCGTCGTCATGATCATCATCGGCATCCTGGCGGCGATCGCGATCCCGATTTTCCTGAGCCAGAAGCAGAATTCCTATGACGCCCAAGCGAAGGCGGACGTACACGGCGCCGCGATCGCCGAAGAGAGCTACTGGGCCGACTTCCAGACGTATATCGGCGAACCCACCTTCACCTCCGCGGCGGTACCTCCGGAGCTGAAGACCGAAGGCTTCAGGATGTCGAGCAAGACCGTCAACGTCACGATCTTGACGTACCCACCGGGTGCGACGACGTTGGGCTCGACGACCCAGCAAACGGGCGGCTACTGCGTGCAACTACTCTCGGGGTCCGGCAAGACCTTTTACTCAGCAAGCTTCTACGGCGGGATCACCAAGACTCCCTGCACGTAACGAGATTAGCCGCACCGCCGTCGTCCGATAAGAGTCTCGCCGTGACCGCTTCCGGCACCCGCTGACCTGACCCGCTAACGTGACGCTCGTGCGGCTGGTCATTGCTCGGTGCAGCGTCGACTACGTCGGCCGGCTGACAGCCCATTTGCCGAGCGCGCAGCGGCTGATCCTCGTCAAAGCGGACGGTTCTGTGTCCATCCACGCCGACGACCGGGCCTACAAGCCGCTGAACTGGATGAGCCCGCCGTGCACGCTGCAGGAAGCTCCGGGCGTCTGGACCGTCACGAACAAGGCCGGCGAGCAACTCGTGCTCACCATCGAAGAACTGCTGCACGACTCAAGTCACGAGCTCGGGGTCGATCCCGGCCTGGTCAAAGATGGCGTCGAGGCGCATCTGCAGGTGCTACTCGCCGCACACCCCGGCGCTCTCGGCGACGGCATGACCCTGGTGCGTCGCGAATATCCGACACCGATCGGCCCAGTCGACCTGCTGTGCCGCGATGCCGCCGGCGTGAGCGTGGCCGTCGAGATCAAGCGTCGTGGCGAGATCGACGGGGTCGAGCAGCTGACGCGCTACCTCGAACTGATGAACCGCGACGCCCTCATAGCGCCGGTGCGTGGCATTTTCGCGGCGCAAGAAATCAAGCCGCAGGCGCGGGTGCTCGCCGTCGATCGAGGCATCGAGTGCATCACGATCGACTACGACGCGCTGCGCGGTGCCGACGACCCGACCGCCCGCCTCTTCTAGCCCACTTCGCCAGCCCTGAGCGTCGTCGCGGGAGGGTGTTGGTCTTCAACGGTCGTTCTTGCGCCCGGTGAAGACCAACGGTCGGTCAGGACTGCGAAGCCACGGCTACTAGCTCCGACCCGGCTGCCGCGCGCAGTCGATCGAAGACCGCGACTGCTACTGCGCGCTCTGCCGCCGATGGTGGGTCGACGCCGTACGTCTCGCGCTCGAGGCAACTGATCGCGGCAGCAACCTCGCCCGGCGTCGCCACGAACCCACCGAGCCGGCTGGCCAGCTCGCCCAGGCTCTCGCTCGGAGCACGAGCGCGCTCGACTCCGTGCAATGCAAGGTCAAGCCGAAGATAGGCAGCCAGGATCGGCCCATCTCCACTGCGCCCTCGATCGACACCCGCGTACCGGCGCCGACGGCGCAGCCATGCGCGCCCGATCGTGCTGAGAACCGTGCCGAGCACGACGGCGAGCGCCAGCGCGACCACAGCGCCGCCCCGCCCACCGGGGAATCCGTGCCACAGTCGCTTCATCAACGAACCGATGCGTTGCCGCAGCGGCTGCGCAGTCGTCTGCAGAACGGCGCCGGCAGTCGGGTCGCTGTTGACCCATCCCACGCCTGGGTAGAACACCTGCACCCACGCGTGCGCGTCGCTGCCGAGAAAGACTCGCAAGCCAGGATAGATATTCGTATCGCCGTCGACGTAGCCGGTCACGAATCGTGCCGGGATCCCCTGGCTGCGCAGCATGATGACGGCCGCGGTCGCGAACTGTTCGCAAAAACCTTCGTGCGACACGAAGAGAAAGTCATCGACCGCATCCTCGCCGGCCGCGGGTACCGACGAGTTCAGGTTGTACTTCTCATTCGAACGCAGATAGTCCTCAACCGCGTTCACGGCGTTCAGTCGGGTTGTCGAACCCGCGACGAGTGACGCCGCCAACGCACTCACCCGTGGGGGTAGGTCGCTCGGCAGCGCAAGCCACTGCGGATCCGTAAGATCAGCTCCCTCCGAGCCAACCACGGCAGGATCCTTGGGCGACGTTGACGAAACCGTGTACGTCGCCCCGGTGCCGGTCGGCGCAGCATGCACGATGTGCGGAGTTCCGTCAGTGTCGTCGATGACGTGTCCGGGCCCGACGTAGCTCGTCGGGTGTCCTGGTGCCAGGACGACGTCAAGCGGCGTCGTCGTCAGTGCTTTCACGGTGTAGGTGCGCACCACATCGTCTGCTCGCGATGTCGGGTCGGCTGGGGCAAGCTGCGTCGCACCGGGCCCGGACGTCCACTCCGTGAAAGGCCCGTGCGCGATCCACGACCGCCCATCGAACCTACTGAAGATCGCGCCCTGCCAATAAGCCGGCGAATCAGCCGGCGCCTCGAACACCGGCTCGCTGCTCAGTGACCCACGTAAGCCAAGATCGATCACACCCGACCCGGGGTCACTCCCCGCACGGCCGCCCGAGCTACCTGGCACGGGATCGGTGTTGGACGACGAGGTGCTCGCACCATTCGCGAAGCGAGCGCGGGTGTGTAACTGACCGGTATCCGGCAACGCGAGGAAGACAACGATTCCGAGAACCGTGGCAAGCGCGACGGGCGTCATGCATGCGCGGACGATCGCACCCACGCCCCCGGTTGACGTCACGTCGGCGGCGTCGATAAGCGACCCGCGGTGCAACAGTGCCGCCGTCACAGCAACCGCCGGCAACGCGACCATCACCGGCAGCAGCAACGTCACATCACCTGCAAAAGCCGCACCGACGGATAGCAGCACCACCACGATCGCGCAGCCCAATGCCGCCTCACGTCGGGTCTGCAAGGCAAGACAATGCGCAACCTGGACGACGAGGAGCAGCGTCGTGAGCGCTGCAGCTTTCGAATCCGCATCGAACGTGTTGACCCGCGCGAGCACTAAGACAGCGCCCACCATGATGAGTGCGAGCGCGGTTGCTTGCCGGGGCGCCATCTTCAGTCGCAAGCCTCCAGGTCGCACGTTCGCCGCGACCTTGGGCAGCGGCAGCCCGATGGTGGCGATGCCGATCGCGAGGAAGGACACGAAGGCAACGGCGTCGGCGGCTCCGCTGAGCAAAGGCATCACCGCGAACTGCGCGGCCGCACCGCCGACAAGCAGCGAGATACGCGTGGCACGCGCGTTGACGGCGGCGCTCGCTCGGGTGCTCACAGCTGACCGTCCGTGTACTCAGCACAGTCGATGACGCGGACGCCAGTGAGTAGCGCTGTGGACTCAACGTAAGACAGAAAAGAAGAGGAAACGCCGTCGCCGATCGCCATGAGCACGATGCCACCGGTACCCACACCGGCGAACAGCGCATCGACGGTGGCCGGGTCGGGAACTTCCGCGCGGATGACCGAAAAGATCCGGTGCCACGACGAGGGCGAGAGCGACGACGTCGTACTGCTCATGAGCGAGATCTCACCCTTGATCCAGAACGGCACGATGAGATGCAGGTCGTCGCCGAGAGCCCGCCACGCGGTCGACAGGGCGACGGCCAGCGCGGCCTCAAAGCGCGCGTCGGGCGCGGTCCCGGCGACCAGCACGCCAATCGTGCCGACAGTCGGCTCGGCGTAGTCGAGCACCGCAATGCGACCAGTACGTGCGGTCGAGCGCCAATGCACGTGACGCACTGCATCACCTGGTCGCCACTCCCGAACTCCCCGTACATCGAGGCCTGGGCCGAGTGGACCGAAACCCTCGGCCTGCACGCCCAATACCCGCGGGAGATCGAGCGGTGGCCCGGCCAACGGAGCCGCGGACATGCCTCCAACGCCGTCAAAAGGCCTGGCGGACCTGAAGAATCCAAAGGATCCGATCGCATCGACCATCAGTACCGTCTGATTCACGAAGCCGCGCCGAACCGCAACGCGGGTGATCGAAACCGTGGTCTTCTCGCCGGCAAGAACAGGATCGACGTACACCACCGGCGGCGGAACAATGACGGGGATCGAGGCGGGGAAGTAACACGTAATGCGCAACGGTGCCGTGCGCCGTCGCCCGCCATTGCTGACTTCCACCTCGAAGTCGAACGGGACGCCGACGCTCACTTCGGTCGGTACCTGCATGCTGACCGTCAGGCCGTCTCTTCGGCGCATGACGGAAATCGCGGAGATTCCGAGCAGTCCAACTAGTGCACTGCCGACAACCTGCATCCACACGCTTTGCGTCTGAACAGCCAGTGCAAACATCAGCCCTGCACCGGCGACGGCAGCCCACCCGTTGGAGGTGATCCGCAGCCGCTGGACACGGGCGGTTGGAAAGACAGACTCAGCCACGGACCGGGACCGGTACCGACGCCAACACCTCGGCCACCACCGCGCTCCCAGCGCCGAGTGCGTCGAACCCTGCGCCGCGCGGTCCTTGTGCTCCGCGCTGGAGCACGAGTCGATGCCCGAGCACGAACGGCGCGAGGACCTTCACGTCGTCCGGCACGACGAACTCACGGTCATAGACGAGAGTGCGCGCTTGCGCACATCGCACCAGCGATAACGCGGCTCGCGAACTCGCACCGATGCGGACCGCGGGGTGACGACGCGTTGCGCGCACGACATTCAAAGCGAAATCGAGGACGCCATCGGCGACGTGGGTGCGACGCACTTCGTCCTGTACCCATCGCAAGTCGTGCGGCGAGACCACGGGCTGCAGGTCGTCCACCGTCGGCCGCAACAGTTGCTCGCGAACTACTTGGCGCTCGGTCGCGAGGTCGTTCTCCCCCAGCGTGAGGGCAACGGAAAATCGGTCGAGCTGACCTTCGGGCAACGGGTAAGTGCCGTATTGGTCGGTGGGGTTTTGGGTCGCGACGACAAAGAACGGTTCAGGCAATGCATGGCGGACGCCGTCAACCGTGACCGCACCCTCGTCGAGGGCCTCGAGCAACGCAGACTGCGCGCGCGGCGTCGCGCGATTCAGCTCGTCAACGAGCAGCACATTCGCAAAGACAGGACCAGGCACGAACACGAAGCTGTGCTGGTCCGGGTCCCACATCGCAGACCCGGTGATGTCTCCCGGCAACAAGTCGGCAGTGCCCTGGATCCGCCGAAAGCTGCCACCGACCGAGCGCGCGAATGCGCGCGCCAGGGTCGTCTTGCCGCTGCCAGGAACGTCCTGCACGAGGACGTGTCCACCGGCAAGAAGGCCGGCAGTAACCAACTCGACAGCAGCACGACGTCCGTGCACGACCCGCTCGACATTGCCGATCAGCCTGGCCGCGACCGCCGCCGCGAGCGCGCGCGACGTCCCGTCAGGCAGGGCAGCCAGCATGGGGCCGCTCGTCATAGGTCCTCCGGGAGCATCGACTGGTCCCTTGTCTCATCGGCCGCCTGTCGGTACTCATGAAGGGCGGCAGTCATGAAGATGACCGGGGCAGCGGATCCGATAAGGGTCAGTGAATCCAGTAGAGGAAGGCGATCTGGGTCGATGTGAGCGTGGTCAGCCACACTGTCGCCTCGTCGAGTGATCCATTGAAGGGGTAGTTCAGGTTGTCAGCCGCGTTGTTGGCTGGCGCGCCCGCGCCTGTCCAGTCGCCGCCCCATCCGGCCAAGTTGCCGCAGCCGACCCGCCAAAAGCTCGCCTTGGTCTCGGTCTCAGAGACGGTGTTGGCGTTCGTGCCGACCAGGTTGCCATCGATATAGAGCGACATCCCGGCGCTGGGGCTCATGGTCGCGGCCGCCATGTGCCAGTTGCCGTCGTTGAGGCCTGCCTGCGAGTGAGTCACGATCTCGGTGTTGTTGTAGACACCGAACCAGATCTCGCCGTTGGCATCCATGTACATCATGCGGTCGTATTGACCACCGGCGCCCGAGCTGTCGGAAACACCGGTCCTGTTGTTTTCCAGGCCTACCAGCTTGCCGCCTTTGGTCGACGTTGTCTTGAACCAGATGACTTCGCTGTACGTCATCGGCCCAGGCGTCGCCATGCCTGTCGCGCTGGTCGTGTAGACGCATGACGTGCTCGCAGCCGGCGCGTTGGCGTTGGCCTCCTTCGCGGCGACGTTCGGCGTCTGGTCGACGAGTGCTCCAACCTGATTCTTCGTCCATGTCGAGTTGTACGTGCCGGTCCTACCGTTGCCCGACGTGTCGGCGGCAGTCGTGCCCGCCGTGTCGTCGAGCTTCCAGTACAAGTACGGCCCGAGGTTGTTCGTCTCTGTCGTGTAGTTGTAGGTCGGCACGACCCATTTGTCTGCGGTGTTGAAGGTGGTCGCCGAGAATGCCGCTTTCGCGGTCGGCAATAGCAAGGCAAGCGACGCAACGGCGGCGTACGTGGTGCGGCGGGCGAGCTTGGTGGCGAAGCGCCCGAACGGGGACGCTGGCTTCGCAGGCCGGAATTGGCGAAGCCGCACGAGGGTCGCTCGCGCGGGAGAAGTACGTGATGGCTCCGCGACTACCTCAGGCGGAGGGGTGACTGCGACACTGAATCCGACGTCCGGATCAACCCGAGGTTTCGGCAGGAAGCGACCATTAGCGTCGCGTGGTTGTGCCCGGCGTTCCGGTCCCCTGTATTGCTGCGGTGGCTCGAACGGATCGCGGACGTCAGCCCCCCCGCCGTCCGGACCACTTCCTTCGCTGTCGGACGAAGCGACCTCGTCGCGATCGCGCATCACCAACAGCGCAGCGAACCAGATCGACGCGAGCAGCAGCGCAAACTTCAGCCACTCGCCCTTTTGCACCCAGATAAGCGGTAGGCCGACGTACCTGACCAGCAGTCGGCCGAGACCGATGACACCCGACAACTTCACGTGCACGCTGTCGACCGACTGGTTGGCGTCACCCTTGGTGGTAAGCGTTCCGTCAGAGTTGATCGCAACGACGCGGTGCGACTTGATACTCCCGATGCGGTCGGGGTCAGGGTCGTGAAACACCGTGACTCGGCCGAGCAGCTTCTGGGGGTTGTGTTCTGGCGCGGCGAGGATCACATCGCCGACCTTGATTCGCGGTGCCATTGACGACGACTCGACGACGTAAGGCCGCCAGCCGAACAGCAACGGAACCAACGTGACGACCAGGCAGCCGCCGAGGAACCACAACCACGTGCGGCCGACGAAACCACCGAACAACGTGAGGTTGCTGACCGGACGCGGCAGTGGTCCCGCTTGCGCAGGTACCTCCACCGCAACCTCGGTAGCCACCAGACGTCCTTTCAGATGTTCGACACACGGAAACGCACCGTAGGCTCCCGGGCCCCTACGTTCGGGGGCCCGGGAGCCGACGGCTTAGTTCGACGGATTAGTGATCAGTTACTCCTACTGCAGTTCCCACGTGAAGCCGGCGGTGACGGTCTTGCCCATGAGGGCGGAGTCGCCGGCGTTGGTGCCGGTGGTCGCGAAGGTCCACACGACCTTGTAGGCCTCGAGGACCGTGCCGGTAGCGACGGCGATCGGGACGCCGGTCGCGTACGTGCTCGCGAACGTCGACAGCGGCTGGTTGGTGGCAACCGTCGTGAATACAGCCGGGAAGCCGGTGCAGTTCGCCTGTACGTCAGTGGCCGGCACACCCGCGGTGATGGTGACCTGGATCTGCGCGCCGAGCGAGGGCGCGGAGTCGGCGAGGGCGCTCTCGTACATTGCCAGGTTGCCGGCGGAGTTGCCGGTGCTCTTGACGGTGAGGCAGGTGGTGCCGGTCGCGCCTGGCTTCAGGTTCGTGCCGCCGAACGTCGCGCTGGTCGCGGCGGAGTAAGCGGCAGTACCACCGTTGTTCTGCAGCACGAGCGAGCCGGACGACCACGCGTTGTTGGTGTCGACGGTGGTCGCGGAGAAGGCGGCGTAGCTGCCCTGCCACACGAGGAGACCGGCGGCCAACAGGCCGGCGGCCGGGGCGGTTGCACGGACGACGCGGCGCCGGCGGTCAGACTGCTTGGACATTGATGGCTCCCAGTTAGTGGTTGGACTTGGCGAGTTGTTCGGTCCAAACGGAGACCGACTTGATGACTTTGGTCACGATCTGGCCGGTCGGTTGATACCAGATGTCACGCGGCCCAACGGCCTGCCTGCTTGCGGGCTATTTGGGTTACCGCAGCAGGGCCAAGCCGACCGCAATACCGGACGAAACCGGGCAGGAAAAAGCCCCTCACCTGTCATGAGGGGCTCTTTCCGGACAACTAGCGTTCTAGTTGAGTTCCCACGTGAACCCGGCAGTAACGGTCTTGCCCATCAAAGCCGTGTCGCCGGGGTTGGTGCCGGTAGTCACAAATGTCCAGACGACCTTGTAGGCCTCAAGGACGGTCCCGGCGGCGACCCCCGTCGTACCAGTCGCGGTCCCAAAGGTGCTCGGGAACGTCGACAACGGCTGGTTGGTCGCGACGGTCGTGACACCGGCGACCGGGAAGCCGGTGCAGTTCGCCTGCACGTCGGTCGCCGGCACCCCTTCGGTGACAGTCAGCTGGATCTGCGCGCCCAACGAGGGAGCGGAGTCGGCGAGCGCGCTGCGATACATCGCCAGCGTGCCTGCTGCGCTACCCGTGCTCTTGACGGTCAGACACGTCGTCCCGGTGGAACCCGGCTTCAGGTTCGTCCCGCCGAACGTGGCAGTCGTGGCCGCAGAGTAGGTCGCGGTGCCGCCGTTGTTGGTCAACACCAAGTTGCCCGCCGCCCACGCGTTACCCGTGTCGACAGTGGTGGCGGAGAAGGCGGCGTAGCTGCCCTGCCACACAAGGAGACCGGCGGCCAACAGGCCGACTGCCGGGGCGATGATGCGGATCCGATGGCGCTTGCGTTCGATAGTGACAGGCTGCGACACGGGTGGGCTCCAAGGTCCGGGGGGACGTTGGAGTTCGTGTTCGGCGCGACTTTGTGATTCCTTGACTACTGCGCGGCATTTCCCTCTAACCGAATGAGACCAGCCTCGGTCACCAGCAGGTCAAATCGGACGCCGCACGCATGACGCGAAACTCAGGGCACCACTGCGTCACTCAATGAACCACCATGCCGTCCAATGATGCGTGCAGACGGTCGAACACGTCGACCGCCATCGCAACCTCCCCGGGTGCGGGCGACACGATGGCGTAGCACTCTCGCTCAAGACAATCCAACGCGGCAGCCAGTTGCGCCCGAGAGCAACCCGCCGTCTCGAGATGCGGGGCCACGACGCGTTGGGTTTGTTCCGGCTCGCGCGCCTGACCACCCAACGCAGCGTCGAGGCGCATGTACGCCTGCAGCACGGGTCCGTCACCAGGTCGCGGCTCGTGGTCAACAGGAATCGTCAGCACGCCCGGCCGATGTCGCCGGCGCACACCGATCAGCAGTGCCGTGCCGGCCACAAGCACCATCGCCATGACAATGGCAACCAGCCAGCCGAGTCGTCCGCCAGGCATCGCCCGCATCGCGGCGGTCAGTGGCAGCGGGTGCCGATCCGATGCCGGTGCTGCAGCTTCCCGCGGTGCCGCGGCGGGCGGCAGCACTGACGCCGCTGTCGGATCGCTGTTGACCCAACCAACGCCTGGGTACCACACCTGAATCCACGCGTGCGCATCCGTCCCGCGCATGACCCGCTCGCCGGGCTCACTGCTGAGATCACCCTGGCTGTATCCCGTGACCAGCCGCGCCGGGATGCCGGTGCTGCGCAGCATGACGACGGCGGCCGAGGCGAACTGCTCGCAGAAGCCGCGATGGGAACCAAAGAGGAAATCGTCAACGGCGTCTTGCCCCGGCGCGGGTACCGGCGACGTCAGGTCGTAGGTCTCGTGCGTCTGCAGATAGTCGTCCACTGCGGTCACCGCGTCGTACCGCGTCGGCGCTGACGCCGTCAGTTGCGCGGCGAGAGTAAGAACACGATCGGGCAGACCTGGCTCGACCGCCGTCCACTTCGGGTCGGCTGGATCGCTGCCCGTCGCAGCGCGCAAAGCTGCCGCGCTGGACGCTGGACTCGCCGAGGACACCTGATACGTCCAGGGAGATGTCGTGCCGGCCGCAGTCAACAAAGCAGTGCCATCGGCTCCCGCGACCATCTCGCCCGGCCCGTCGTACGCAGTCGGCGCACCCGGCGCCATGACGACGTCGAGCCCGCGAGGCGAGAGCACCTGCACGGTGTCGGTGCGAACAGGCAGCGCGGACGTCGAAGGCTGGGCGTCCGTGCCGGACGCAGCCGCCGTCGCAAGCTGAGCATCGTCGCCTACCGCACCGGTCGACGTCCAACTAGTGCCGTCGAACCTGTCGAACACCTCGCCCTGCCAGTACGACGGCGAGCTTGCCGCGACGGCGAACACCGGCTGATCAGAGAGTTCGCCGCGCACGCGCAAGTCCATGCGTGCCGCGCTCGGATCGAGGCCCGGAGTGGCGATATCACTTGCCGCAGCTGCGAGTGCGACATGACCGGCGTTGGTGGTCGTTGCGAGCCGCAAGGAGTTGGGCATCGCAAGGAACGCAAGCACGCCGATCACGATCGCGGTCGTCACTGGCACGAAGAGCGTGCGCAAGACCGCGGCTCTCGGAAGACCGATGGCCGCCCGAGTACGCGCGAGCACCGACCCGCGTTGCAACAAGGCGGCAGCGACCAGCAGCAGCACGACGGCGGGCACCACGGCCACTGCCGGCCGCCCGTTCTGGGCGAAGAATCCGGCGTCCGCGAGCATCACGGCGACGACGACCAGGCCAATCAAGGCGGCACGGCGTGACTCGATCGTCTGCACCTGCGCGCCCTGCACGGTGACCAACAGGACGCCGATGGGAACCGCCATCGGTACGGCACCCGAGAATGGCAACGTGCCCACCACTCCGACGCAGATTTCGGCGAGCGCGACGCAGGCCACGATCCGATACGCGTTGCGCCGTCGCCAGCCGGAGCCTGCGCCGAAACGCGCACCGACCGGAGCGACGAACGGGCGGCGCGCAGACTCCGCACTCAACACGACCAGGGCAACAGCAGCGGCCGGATACACCCACGCAGGCGCGTCCATCCACATCGCCCACTGCGCTAAGAGACCCGCGGCAAGGAGCGCGCTGCGGGCCGCAAGGTCGAGACGGCGAAGTACGGCGATGCGGTCATTGCCCGGCAAGATCAACCACCGTCACTCCCGCCCGCGCCGCCGCGCGTTGCACGGCAGGAGCCCACCCCGTCGACACCGTGCGGCCCGCTGCGACCAGCACCCGGCCGCCGTCCGCGCTGCGCATTACGCGGTTCAACGCCGCATCGTCCAGCGGCTCGCGAACGTCTGCTCGGGCGAGCAAGTCGAGGAGCGACGCCTGCGTACGAGCTCGCACGCACCCGCCGTCCTCGCTTGCGATCAGTACTGCGGTCCCGCGGCGCAGGGCCACGCTGGCGACCGTCGCAGCCTTCGAGACCGCTTCTTCCAGGGCCGGATCTCCGCTGCGCCCAGCGATCAGCACGACAAGTGATCCGGTCGCGACGTGGTCGCGTTCGACCACGGTCAATCGCCCGGTGCGCGCGGTCGACCGCCATTGCACGTTGCGAACCTGATCACCCGAGCGCCACTCCCGCACGCCGCCGGCGTCGATCCCCTTTGCCCGCATGCTCGCGCCGTCACCGCCGGCGCCCGCCAGCATCGACTCGATAGGGGCTCCCACCGGCAACACCAGGAGTTCGCGGTCGACCAGAATTTCCATCGTGCGCGAAAAAAACCCGAACGGCGCCGTCGCGTCGATCCGCACCTCGCTCGGACCAAGCACGCCGCGCGCAGCCGGCGTCCGCGTCATGGCAACGACGAGATCGCGATGTCCGTCGATTCGATCGACGAAGGTGGCGTGCGTAGCAACCAACGTGCGGCTCGTCGGCCATGAATGCCGGACGACGAGTGCCCGGGCCGCGTGCGAGCTCACGTTGTGGAGCAGGATCGCGGTCTCGAAAGGCTTACCGGCCACTACCCGGTCGGGCAGCTCGGTGCTCACCTCGATGCGCAACGGGCGCGCGACTGCGACGAACGATGTCGCCAGAAAGCCGATGCCAACGCAGCTGAGCAGCTGCGGCCACACCGAATTGGTGAGCGCGGCCACGGTGAAGAGTGCGGCGATGCTAAACAGAAGGAGCCACGCACTGCGCGCGACGGTGATCCGCATCGGACTGGAACGGGTCACGACGCGAACTCACGCCCGCAACGGCACGGGCACGGTGGTGAGGATGTCAGCGACGACCTCCGCACCTACCCCAACGTCCATCCCGTGATGTGTGCCACGTTCGCCGGCGACGCCGTCGGCCAAGACGAGCCGGTGTCCCAGCACACTCGGCGCCAGGATCTTCACGTCGTCGGGCACCACGTAGTCGCGGCCGGACAGCAACGCATGCGCCTGCGCGCAGCGCATCAGAGACAGCCCGGCGCGCGAACTCGCACCGACCCGCACACTGTCATGCGATCGGGTGGCGTCGAGTACGGCCAGCGCGAAGTCGAGCACTGGGTCGGCGATGTGCGTGCGGCGTACCTCGAGCTGAATCCAGCGCAGTTCATCGGCCTCGAGCACCGGCTGGAGTTCGTCGACCGTCGCGCGCAGCAACTGCTCGCGCATCACCCGGCGCTCGGTAGCAGCGTCGTTGGGGCCAAGACTCAGCGCGACCGCGAAACGGTCGAGTTGTCCTTCTGGCAAAGGGAAAGTCCCGTACTGATCAGTCGGGTTCTGGGTCGCAACCACAAAGAACGGTTCGGGCAACGAGTGCCGGATCCCATCAACAGTGACGGTCGACTCGTCCATCGCTTCAAGCAGTGCCGACTGCGCACGAGGGGTCGCGCGGTTCAACTCGTCGACGAGCAGCACGTTGGTGAAGATCGGACCCGGCACGAACATGAACTCGTGACGCGACGGATCCCACATCGACGATCCCGTGATGTCACTCGGCAGCAGGTCTGCGGTGCCTTGGATACGCCGGAAGGTGCCACCGATAGAGCGCGCGACACTGCGGGCGAGCGTGGTCTTCCCGCTGCCCGGCACATCCTGCACGAGCACATGACCGCCGGAGAGCAAGCCGGCGACAACGAGTTCGACAGCCGGACGCCGACCGTGCACGACCTGCTCGACATTGGCCATCAGCTTCGCACCGAGCGCCATCGCGTCAGCTCGGGAGCCGGGAGTGCCCTGCAACACGTCGTCAGGTGACGGCGCGTCGAGCAGCTGGCCGGTCATGGCGTCCTCCGGTCGGTCGGGTGAGTCCCGACCCCATCGGCCGCGCCTAGTCAGTTATGAGGCAGTTATGAGGCAGTTGTGGGGCCGATCGGCAGCGAGCCCGATCCGACCCCCAAGCTGCGCTCACAGTGCGAGCGCTGAGCGATAACACTTCTCCGTTCGCTTTGCTCTGTCGCGATATGGCTGCAGAGCAGGTCTGTTGCGATATGGCTGCAGAGCAAAGCGCGCGAAAGAGTGTTCAGTCGACACGCCGGGCGACGCGGGATACGGACAAATCGACAAAAGCGACCGCGTACCCATCCGACCCGCGGGCAGCTGGGCTACGCGCCCGGGAGGGAGGTGACCGCGCTGGCTGCGCCGACCAGCTCGGGCACGCCTTCGTCGATCGCGAGCACCCGACGCAGCCGCGTAACGGCGAGCACCCGCATCATCCGCGGCGGGACCCGGGTGAGCACCAACCGGCGTCCGCCCCGCTGGGCTTGGCGGTGAATTCCGACAAGAAGGCCGAGACCGACCGTATCGAGGGAGCCCATGTGCTCGAGATCGACGATCAGATCGTCGGTGCCCGGGACGCTCAGGAGGTCGGTCAGCTCAGCTCGCACGGTCGCGGCCGTGGAGACGTCAAGGTGCCCGCACACGCTAAAAGCTGGCATCGGATCCCCCTCATTTGGTCCCGTTGCCGTCTATGACGCGGCAACAAGCCCCCTGGTTGCGTCTGAAGCGTCACAAATCAGCCACGATTCGCCCAGTCGACACGCCGTTGGAGGCCCAACTGTGATGTGACGGATGTGACGGGTGAGCCGTGCCCCACGCTCAGGCCCTAGCTGGGTCGACCCTCGTAGTCGTAGAACCCGTGGCCGGTCTTGCGGCCGAGCGCGCCGGCGTCGACCATCCGCTCCAGGAGCGCTGGAGGGGCGAACTTCTCGTCACCGGTCTCCGCGTAAATGGCCCGGGCCGCGTGCAGGATCACGTCGAGTCCCGTCAGGTCGACCGTCGCGAGCGGACCCATCACGTGCCCGAACCCGAGCCGGCACGCGGTATCGATGTCGGCCGGCGTTGCCACCCCGCCCTCGACGAGCGCCATCGCCTCGTTGACGAACGCGATCAGCAGCCGCGACGTCACGAACCCGGCGATGTCGCGCTCGACGACCACACACGTCTTTCCGAGCGCTTCGGCGAACGACCGCGCCCGGGCCAGCGTGTCGTCGGAGGTCTCGTCGCCGCGGACGAGCTCGCACAGCGCCATCATCGGCACGGGCGAGAAGAAGTGTGTGCCGACGACGCGGTCGGGTCGCTGCGTTGCCGCCGCGATCTTCGTGATCGGAATCGCAGTGGTGTTCGTCGCGAGAATCGCGTCCGGGTCCGCGCGTCGGTCGAGCTCGCTGAAGATCCGCTGCTTCAGCTCGAGTTGCTCGAACACTGCTTCGACCACGATCTGCGCGCTCGCGATATCGCCGAGATCCGTGGTGGTCACGATCCTCGCGCGGGCAGCTTCGGCGTCGTCCGCACTGAGGCTGCCCTTGGCGACGAAGCGGAGCTGCGACGCCACGATCGCCGTCATCGCGCGGTCAACCGCTTCGGAGGTCGTGTCGTGCAGCACGACGTCATAGCCCGCCTGCGCAGCGACCTGGGCGATGCCCGACCCCATCAATCCCGCGCCAATAACCGCGACGCGACCCGCTGTCACTGGTCGTACGCCATGGCCGATGGGTCATGCTCGCGAACCACGTCGGCGCCCAACGCCTGAAGCTGCTGCACGAAGCCGGCGTACCCGCGATCGATGTGGTGCAGTTCGCTCACCGTCGTCACGCCATCGGCAACGAGGCCAGCCAGCACGAGGCCAGCGCCGGCCCTGATGTCGGTCGCCGCGACGGGAGCGCCGGAAAGCCTTTCACGGCCGCGAATTACGGCATGGTGACCGTCAGTGCGGATGTCGGCGCCGAGGCGCACCAACTCTTGGATGAAACGGAAGCGGCCCTCGAACACATTCTCCGTGACCATGGCGGCGCCGTCCGCAACGGAGTTCAGCGCGATGATCATCGGAAGGAAGTCGGTCGGGAATCCGGGATACGGCAACGTCACGACGTCGACCGCTGATGCGCGACCGTTCATCTCGACGTGGAAGCCGTCGTCGAGTTCGCTTACCGCCGCACCACATCCGACGAGCCGGTCGAGCACGATCTCGAGATGCTCAGGCCGCGCGTTATGGATCTCGACATCGCCGCGCGTCATCACCGCGGCCATCGCGAACGTGCCGGCCACGATGCGATCGGGCACTGTCGCGTGGCTGGTCGGCGACAGCGCCGTCACGCCCTGCACCTCGATCGTCGAACTCCCCGCCCCGTCGACCTTCGCGCCCATGCCCTGCAGCATCCTGGCCAGGTCGACAATCTCGGGTTCGCGTGCGGCGTTGTCGATGATGGTCGTACCGCGCGCGAGCACGCCTGCCATCATCAGGTTCTCGGTCGCCCCGACACTGGGGAAGTCGAGCCACACCGGCGCGCCCACGAGCCCGTTCGGCGCGCGTGCGATCAGGAAGCCGTGCTCGCTCTCGAGCTCCGCTCCGAGCTTTTGCAGGCCGGCCACGTGCAGGTCGAGGCCGCGCGAGCCGATGTTGTCGCCGCCAGGCAGCGCGACATGCGCCTCGCCGCACCTGGCCAGTAGCGGACCGAGCACCGCGATCGAGGCACGCAGGCGACGGACGAGGTCGTAGTCGGCTTCGTCACCGATTTGATCCGGGACGTCGATGACCAGTCGCCCTGGTGTGCTCTCGATCTCGCAACCGAGGCGCCGCAGCAACTCCGCCATGATGTCGACGTCGAGGATGGCCGGCACCTGGGTGATCGTGGTGCGTCCAGGAGCGAGCAGCGAGGCCGCCATCAGCTTGAGCACGCTGTTCTTCGCGCCGGTGACGGTGACTTCACCCGCCAGCCGTGCTCCACCCGTGACCCTTATCCGCTCCATCGCCGCATGTTAGCCCGTAATTCCGTAGGCTCCGAGCATGCCTGTTCACTTGACGCGTATCTACACCAAGACCGGCGACGACGGAACCACCGCACTCGTCGACGGCTCCCGCACACCCAAGTCCGACCAGCGCCTGGCCGCATTCGGCGACTGCGACGAGGCGAACTCGGCACTCGGCGTCGCGCTGGCCCTGGGAGGGCTGCCCGTCGACGTCCAAGAGTTGTTGCTCCGCGTCCAAAACGACCTGTTCGACGTCGGGGCTGACCTCGCGACTCCGGTCATCGAGAACCCGCGCACGATCCCGTTGCGCATCCTCGAGTCAGACATCGCGCGCATCGAGCAGGCGATCGATCACTACAACGCCCAGCTGCCCGAACTCGCGAGCTTCGTGCTGCCCGGTGGCAGTGCCGGAGCGGCACTGCTTCACGTCGTCCGCACGATCGTGCGGCGGGCCGAACGCCAGACCTGGTTGGCACTCGGACAGCACGGCCCATCGATGAGCCCGCTGCCGGCGCGCTATCTGAACCGGTTGTCCGACCTGCTCTTCGTCCTCGCGCGTTACGCCAATACAACAGCCGCAGGCGGGGACGGCGATGTGTTGTGGAAGCCCGCCGGTAGCCGCTGATTCGTGGCTTAGTGGTCCCAGATCAGGGGCGGGCGTCGATAGGTCGACGCCCGCCCGTGTCGCTCACGTTGATCTAGAAGGCGGCCTCGTCGACCCAGTAGTCGATCGAGACGGGGGAACCCTGCTGTAAGCCGTTTGCGAATGACGGGTCGACGGCGCCGCCAGTGAGCACTTGGTCGGAGGAGCCGGCCGGAACCGATGCCGATGGGCCGAGGTCGAATGCGGTGGCAGGCAGACTCAGGCTGCCAGCGCCTGTGCTCGAGTTGTCCCACTCGACTCCGTAGGAGCGGTGTAGTGAAAGAAGCTGCGCCGGGGTCGGATAAACGGCCGCGTCGGTGAAGGTGATGGTGGTGGCCTGAAGGGCCAGGACGTTCACCGCGAACGCGTTGGGGTTGTTGAAGTGGATGTCGACTTTGAGGGGCTGTCCAGGGTAGAGGTCTTCGACGGTAGCCGTGGCGATGACAGGCTGAACGGTACCGACCTTGCCGGACGCGGTGACGGTCTGGCTGGTGTGCCAGGCGTTGCTAGCCAGCGCGACCCCGCCGACTGACAGTGCAGCGGCCACGACGGGCGTAACTGTCCAGGCAAGCTTGCGGCTGACCCTCATGCGGCGATTGGATTCAGTCATTGTTTTACT
Organism: Acidothermaceae bacterium; assembly: GCA_036510735.1. Taxonomy (GTDB): domain Bacteria; phylum Actinomycetota; class Actinomycetes; order Acidothermales; family Acidothermaceae; genus PALSA-607. The sequence goes on from DATCDK010000032.1 coordinate 18,267, forward strand.
CCGTTCCCGAGCATGGGCTCGGACGTGTGGCATCGATGGTCGGCGCAAGCCGACCGTGCCAAAGGGAAATGATTCGCACCGGATGCGGCCCGCGGGATCCTTGGCGCACGTGTTAGTGCGACACCGCGAGATGACCCGCGATATCGAACACCTACGTGTACGACAAACCCCCGTGTGACCACGCCGCGCCGCGACGCATTCTTGGACCGGGTCGGTTTCGCCGTGGCTCCATGCGGACTAGGCGACCAATGACGCCCGCATATCAATGCCCCCCAGGAGGAACGAAACCTAGTCAAGCAGTCGGCCCCCGGACCGGCTATCGGCCGAACGTATTCGCCGGTGCCGCACACGGAGTAACTGCCTACTCGGCTTAGGCGCGCGGGAGGGCGGCCGCACGAGCGAGTGCTCGCACTTCACGTAGTGCCACCGAAAGCGTTGCAAGATCGGCGCCGTCGCTCGCACTGATGTCGTCGACGAATGCGGTCGCCCGCGCGAGTGCGGCCTCGTTCACCTGCTGCCACGCGGCGATCCGCGCGTCCGCCGACATCGTCGACGGCGTCGAGAGCAACACATCCGTTGTCAGCTCTGCGTGCGCGGCCTCGAGGTCGTCGCGCGCGGCGGCCCTCGCCAACGTGTGCCAGCGACTGTCGCGAGGCAATGCGCCGATGAGGGTTCCGAGCCGCGAGAGGCCAAGCTCATCGGCGAGTGCGAAGTGAACGGCGGCCACCTCCTCGACGTCCAGCTTCGTCTGCAACGCGATGTCGACGACGGCGAGCGCGGAGAGCCCTTCAGTGAGGATCATTGCGCGCGAGGCGACATCGTCGGGGACCCCGGCGTCGATGAGACGGTCACGTGCTGCGGTGAGGTTCTCCGCATCACTGCCGCGCAGATTCTCTGACAATCCGTCGAGGACGGTCGCGATGCCCCAACTCAGTTGGTTGACGGTCTCAGGAACGTCGATCGGCGGCCGGCGATTAGCCAGGAACCATCGCGTCGCACGATCAAGCAGTTGCCGGACGCCGAGCAGCAGCCCGGTCTGCACATCGCTCGTGACCACGTCATCGAGCGCTTCGATCTCGCGCCACAACTCGTCGACGCGAAATGCGCGGCGGGTCGCCGTGTGCGCGCGGGTGATGTCGGCGACCGATGCCGCGGTCTCCCCCACGACGCGGAACAGGAACGTGCTGCCCGACAGGTTGACCAGCTCGTTGGAGAGCTGGGTTGCAATGATTTCGCGGCGCAACGGATGCTGCGTCATCGTCGTGGCGAATCGCTCCCGCAGTGCGCTCGGGAAGTAGTCGACGAGAGCTTGCTGGGCAAAGTTCTCGTCA
>DATCDK010000033.1:0-30993 GCA_036510735.1 Acidothermaceae bacterium
AGTTTCCGGGACGCCACGATTGTCGGCGTCTTCCAGAGCGCAGCGCTGCTCGCCGGCATCAGCCGCTCCGGCATCACGATGGTGGCTGGGCTGATCCGGGGGCTGAACCACGAACAGGCCGTTCGGTTCGGGTTCCTGCTAGCTACCCCGGTGATCTTCGCCGCCGGCGTCATCAAGATCCCCGACCTGATGGGCCACCTCGGCGACGGCATCCGCGGTCAGGTGCTGGCCGGCAGCGCGGCCGCTTTCATCGCCGCCATCGTGACCATCAAGTTCCTGGTCCGCTACTTCCACACCAGGACCTTGACGCCGTTCGCCTGGTACTGCGGCATCTTCGGAGCGTTCTGCATCGTCCGCTTCGCCTAGGCGAAAGTACGTTTCGCTCAGGGAATCGCGCGCGGCGTCCGATGGGGGGGTATGCGACCACGCCTCGCCTCACTCATCTTCAGCCTCATCGTGGTTCTCGCCGTCGGCGCTCTCGCCTGGGGAGCCACGCATGGCAAGGCAACGGGGAACGGCATCGGCAGCGCCAAAGACCAGGCTGCCGCCCGAACGACGCTCCAGACGGGCCTGAAGCTCTCTGGTGGTCTCGTGCGCGATCCGACCTTTACCGCGTGTGGGACCACCGCTGACGCGTGCCTGACCGGAAGCACCAGCCTCGCCACCACCTTGGCCGCCCTCACGACCGTCGTCCGTGCGGCGGGCGGGAGCCTGCCAAGCGAATGTTCGGCGGGCGTCACCGGCGGAACCACCGGCCCGAAGTTCACGTGCGTGGTCGAAGGAAGGTTGCACGGCACCCCCGTGGTCTTCCTGCTCGGCGACGGATGGTCGTTACCGGGGCACCCGACGCCACGGACCGCTGTCGTGGCGAACGTCGAAAAGAGCGACCCGACGAGTCCGACTCGCCCGCCTGCCACGCCCGCTACCGCAGCGGACGTCGCCGCCCTGCTGCCGCCCACGTGGGCGCGTGCGCCGCAGCCGTGCGCCGGCGCAGCTACGTCGTCCGCGCCATCGCCCGCTGGATCGACACCGTCGACATCGGGCACGACGTCCGCGGCGCCGTTGCTTCCGACGTCCCCGCCACTGCCCGCCTGTAGCCCCAGCGCAATCACGGACAACATCAGCGTCCACCAGGCTCTGGGTGCTGCGTCCTCACAACTCTCGGCACTGGCGTTGTCGAAGGGCTTCCGCCTCGACGGGAAGCCGTGCATTGCGGGCTCGACCGCGACGAGTTGCGGAATCTGGGGTGAGCGCATCAGCGGAGGTGTACAGCAGCTGTTCGTCGCCACCTTGACCGATGACGGACGAGGCGACACGATCGGCACCCTCGCGGTTACCGAACAGAACACTTCGACCCAGCAGAGCTAGCGTGCTGCGGGCAACCCGAGTCGACGGTCGCGCAGCACCGGGAACTCAGCCCTGATCTTGCCCACCAGCGCCAGGTCGATGTCGATGGTGAGCACCTCTTCGTCGGTGCCCGCTTCGGCGATGATGCGTCCCCACGGATCGACCACGACGCTGTGTCCGGCGAGCTCAACGCCTTCCTGGGTGCCGACCTGATTGCACCCGACGACAAACAGCTGATCCTCAAGCGCGCGTGCGCGCAGCAACAGCAACCAGTGGTCAAGGCGCGCAGCAGGCCACCCCGCCGGGACGACAACGAGTTGCGCACCGGCGTCGAGCAGCAACCGATACAGCTCGGGGAACCGTAGGTCGTAGCACGTCGTCATACCGAGCGTCGTGACGCCCGGCAGTGCGTATGTCGAGACGTCGTCGCCCGCCGTCAGCATTTCGGCCTCGCCGTGGTCGAACCCGAACAAGTGCACCTTGCGGTAGGTGTGCACGATCTCGCCTTCGGGACTGAGCAGCACCGCAGTGTTGTGCAGCTCGTCGTCGTCTCGCTCGATCACGGTACCGGCCAGAATGTGCGCGCCGATGTCGCGCGCAATGGCGGCCAAAGACGTGATGACGGCCCCAGGCAACGCAGTCGCCGACGCCTGATAGCCGTGGTAGCCGAACGCACCAGGCACCCACAGCTCGGGCAGCACCACGAGGTCGACGCCCGCTTGATGTTTGACCAGAGCCAAGACACGAGCGATACGGTCGGACGCCGGTTCGCTGTCGTTGATCCGAAGCTGCAGCATTGCGATCCGCAAGGGAGAACTCCTACAACCGCGCGAGCAGCGACGACGCCGGATCTTCGAGGAACATCGCAACGTCGCGCAGGAATCGCGAGCCTAGTTCGCCGTCGATGATGCGATGGTCGAACGACAGCGCGAGCGTGGTGACCGAGCGCGACTTGACCTTCCCGCGGTGCACCCACGGCTGGTCGCGAATCGCGCCGAACGCGAGGATCGCGGCCTCACCAGGATTGATGATCGGCGTGCCGGTGTCGACCCCGAACACGCCGACGTTGGTAATGGTGAATGACCCGCGTTGCATGTCGGAGACCGACGTGCGACCTTCGCGCGCAGTCAACGCGAGTGCGTTGATCGAACGTGCGAGTTGCGGCAGTGACAGCGCCTCGGCGTTCTTGATGTTCGGCACCACAAGACCGCGCGGTGTCGCAGCAGCGATACCGAGGTTCACGTAGTGCTTCACCACGATCTCGCCGTTCGGCTCATCCCACGTTGAGTTGACCATCGGGTAGCGCTCGAGCCCGAGCAGGATCGCCTTCGCGACAAGTAGCAGTGGTGTCACTTTGACGTCAGCGAACTCCGGCAGTTCACGCAGCCGCGTGACCGCACGCATCGAACGGGTGACGTCGATCGTCGTGAACTCGGTGACGTGCGGAACGGTCTGAACACTGTTGACCATGGCCTGCGCCGTTGCCTTCCGCACGCCGCGGATCGCGATCCGCTCCTCGCCACCGCGTGGCAGCGGCCGGGTCGGCGCCGCCTGTCGCGAACTGTCGGCTGCCGCCTCGACGTCCGATCTGGTGATCGTGCCATCAGGCCCTGTGCCGTGCAGCAACTGCACGTCGATACCGAGGTCGCGCGCGAGTTTACGGATGGGCGGCTTCGCCAACACGCTAACGACGTTGTCGTCGTCCGCTACTGCGACATCGGTTGAAGCCGTCGACGGCACTGCAACCGACGGCACAGCAACCGACGGCGCTGCGACCGATGGCGCTACCGAAGGCCAGTTCGGCGCCGGTCGTGAATCAGTTGCAACGGGAACCTGCCGTTGGCGGCGTCGCACTGGGGAGTCGGCGCGCGGACCGTAACCGACAAGGTTGGCGGTGCGGCCTGCACTCATCTCAGAGACCGCGGGGATCGAAGGCACCAGGTCGTCGATTGCCGGTGACTCGCCCTCGGCTACCGGAGCGGGCACTGCACCTGCCAACGGCACTGCAGCGGGCGCCACGTCGATGATGATGATCGGCGTCCCGACCTCGACAGTCGTCCCTTCAGGGATGAGCAACTCGCTGACAACGCCGGCGAACGGGCTCGGCAGCTCGACGAGTGCCTTCGCGGTTTCGATGTCGACGATGGTCTGGTTCTGCGTCACCATGTCGCCGACCTTGACGTGCCAGTGCACGATCTCAGCTTCGGTCAGACCCTCGCCGACATCGGGGAGTCTGAACTGCTTGAGCGATGCCACATCCGCCTCCGTCAGTACGCGAGTGATCGGTCGACAGTGTCGAGGACGCGATCGAGATCGGGCAGGAAATGCTCCTCAAGGCGCGACGGCGGGTAGGGGATCGGGTAGCCACCGACCCGCAGCACCGGTGCCTGCATCTCGTAGAAGCAAAGTTCGGTGATGCGAGCAGCCAGCTCGGCGCCCATGCCCAAGAATTTCTGTGCTTCGTGAACGACGACGCAGCGCCCAGTGTGCCGCACGGAGTCGGTGATCGTCGGCCAGTCGATCGGCGATAGCGACCGGACGTCGACAACCTCGAGTTCGTGACCCTCGTCTGCCGCCACCTTCGCGGCGTCGAGGCAGGTCTTCACCATCGGCCCGTACGCGAGCAACGTCAGATGCCGACCCGGCCGAACGACGCGCGCGGCGTGCAGCGGCACAGCCTGCGCGAGCGGGGTGTCGACGTCGAACTCTGCCTTTTCCCAGTAACGCCGCTTCGGCTCGAAGAAGATGATCGGATCGTTGCTGATGACGGCCTGTTGAATCATCGTGTAGGCGTCAGCGGAGTTGGAACACGCGACGACCTTGAGACCCGCCACGTGGGCGAACAACGCCTCGGGGGATTCGCTGTGATGCTCGACCGCACCGATGCCGCCGCCGAAGGGAATGCGGATGACCATCGGCATCGGCACGAGGCCTTGCGATCGGTAGTGCAGCTTCGCGAGTTGGCTGACGATCTGGTCGTAGGCGGGGAAGACGAAGCCGTCGAACTGGATCTCGCAGATGGGTCGGTAGCCGCGCATCGCCATCCCGATCGCGGTGCCGATGATGCCGGACTCCGCAAGCGGCGTATCCATGACACGGTCGTCGCCAAAGTCCTTCTGCAAACCGTCGGTCACCCGGAACACGCCGCCGAGCTTGCCGACGTCCTCGCCCATGATGATGACCTTGGGGTCTGATTCCAGGGCCTTGCGCAGGCCCATGTTCAACGCTCGCGCAATCGCTACCGGCGCCATCAGTGACCCACCTCGGCCGACTCGTACCCCGCCATGTACTCGTCGAACGCCGCGCGCTCTTCGTCCACTAGCGGCGAACCTCCGGCGTAGACCTGCTCGAAGATGAAGCTGGGCTTGGGCTCCGGCATCGTCAAGCACGCGGTCCTGACTCGGGCTGCGAGCTCGGCACCCTCGGCTTCGATCGACTCGTAGAAGGCAGCGTCCGCGAGCCCGTTGCGCGACAAGTAAGCCTTCACGCGCTCGATGGGATCACGCAGCTTCCAGTTCTCGAGCTCGCTCGCGAGGCGGTAGCGGGTCGGGTCGTCCGACGTCGTGTGCGCGCCCATGCGGTAGGTGAACGCCTCAACGAGAAACGGTCCCTGGCCCTCGCGTGCGTACTGCAGCGCCTTCCGCGTCACGGCAAGGCACGCAAGCACGTCGTTGCCGTCGACGCGGACGCCGGGGAATCCGAAGCCGTGCGCGCGCCGGAAGAGCGGGATGCGCGACTGGCGCTCTTCAGGGACCGAGATTGCCCACTGGTTGTTCTGCAGAAAGAACACCACGGGCGCGTTGTAGGACGCCGCAAAGATGAACGCCTCGTTGACGTCGCCCTCACTCGATGCGCCGTCGCCGAAGTAGGCGATGACGGCATCCTCTGAGCCGTCGCGCTGCATCCCCATCGCGTAGCCGGTGGCGTGCAGCGTCTGCGCGCCGATGACGATCGTGTAGAGCGCGAAGTTGTGCTCCTTCGGGTCCCAGCCGCCGAAGTTCACGCCGCGAAACAGCTGCAGCAGGTTCTCCGGGCCGACGCCGCGGCACCAGGCAACGCCGTGCTCGCGGTAGGTCGGGAACGCCATGTCGCCGGGGAGCAGCGCCCGGCCGGATCCGATCTGAGCTGCCTCTTGGCCGAGCAGCGACGCCCAGATGCCCAGCTCGCCCTGCCGCTGCAACGCGGTCGCCTCGGTATCGAAGCGCCGTACGAGGGCGAGGTCGCGATAGAGACTTCGCAGCTCGTCTTGCGAGATTTCCAACGGGTAGTCGGGATGCTCGAGCCGCTCTCCTTCAGGAGTCAGCAGCTGGACAAGGTCGCGTTCAGTCGTTAGCGCGCCGTGGTCGGCCGTCATGCCACTCCTCCTGCTCGCCAACGCGAGGATCACTCGTCGATGGGCGCCGGACCGGTCAGCCGGTAGGCATCATCGGACCGGGTACCTGGGCAATCGTTGCAGATCGAAGGCGAGTAATTGGCATCCGTGGAAGCCCTAGCTGTTGCGTGGAAGCCCTAGCAGTGAACGACCCCGCACTTTTTTAGCGGCCGGGGTGGTGCGGGCACGGGTGGATCGGCGGCGCGGGCTTCGGCGGCGCGGGCTTCGGCGGCGGCGTGTGATGGGACGGCGGGCATGGCGGCTTCGGCGGGCACGGGGGCTTCGGGGGGTGCGGGGGCTTCGGCGTCGGCTTGGGCGGGCACGGCTTCGTCGGAGGCTTCGGCTTGGGTGGCGGGCAAGGCTTCGTCGGTGGCTTCGGCGTCGGCTTGACGACAACGGGCGGGACGACGACGGGCGGGACGACGACGGGTGGCACAACCACTGGCGGGACGACGACGGGTGGCACAACCACGGGCGGCACGACGACCGTCACCGGCGGCACCTTGACCGGCAGCGGCACAGAGATCGTGACGGTGACCGGCTTCGTCCGGGTCGGCGGCTGGTTCGACCCGGTGCTAGGCGAAGGAGTCAACGGGTTGCCGGCGACCGAGGTCGAAGGAGCCGGCGGCGTCGGCGTCACGACGGGGGCGGTCGGCGTGATGACCGTGGGCGGAGCGGGGCTGGCCGACGGGGTGGGGGTGCTGGTTGCCGAGTGCAGCTTCGGGACGATGATGAGCGGGCTACCGCCGCCTGCCTGGGGCGCGGAGCCAAAGTAGGAGCCAGCCACCGGCTGCCGCGATTGCGGGGGCACGACAGCGTGAGAACCCACGACGATCACGCTCACCGTCGCGGCCGTGGCGATACCGACCAAAGAAGCCGCCGCGACCAATGTCTTGGCTGAGGTTGCGGCCAGCGCTGAGGGCAGGTGCAATCCAGCGCCGAGTTTCACGGCAGTGGCACCTCCCTGGCAGGCCCTTCGGCGTGGGCCGTAGCACGCGATGACTACTCTATACGGACGGTACTCGATAAGTCACTCAGCGTTGTAGTGTGGCCGAATGGCCTACCGATACGGCTTCGTATCGACACAAAACGGCCGAGCTCAAGCACCGTTGACGTGCCGGCAGCCTGTTGCACCAGATGAACCGCCCTGAGCTTAGGACAGGGCACCACGGCCGAGCCATCGCTCACGAGGAGGGCATCCCAATAGCTCGGATGGAGTCGCCCACCCTGTCCTATGGCGGTCTCTCCCGGGGGTGTCCGAGCCGCGCGCCCTCGACCTCGCTCAGGCGACGGTCGGGCGCAGGTCCGCCGCGACCTTCAAGAAGATGTCGTTGGCCTCGGGCTCGCCGATCGTCACGCGCAGGCCCTCGCCTGCGAACGGGCGTACCACGACGCCGGCCTCGGCGCAGGCCGCGGCCGCACTGTCGGTCTGTTGGCCTGTAGCCAACCATACGAAATTCGCTTCGCTGTCCGGAATGTACCATCCGGCACCACGGAGTGCACTGATGACGCGCGTGCGCTCGCTCACGGTGGTGTCGACTCGTTCCAGCAGCTCCTTCTCGGCGACCGGCCGTAGCGAAGCGACGGCGGCCGCCTGGCCGATCGAGCTCACGGCGAAGGGGACACTGGTCATGTGGATCGCGTCGGCGACCTCCGGATGGGCGACGGCGTACCCGACGCGGAGCCCGGCCAGTCCGTAGGCCTTCGAGAACGTCCGCAGAACCGCGACGTTGGGCCGGTCGCGATACAGCGTGACTGCATCAGGAACGTCCGGGTCGCGGTTGAACTCTCGATATGCCTCGTCGAGGACGACCAGACAATCGCTTGGCACCGCGTCAAGGAACGCTTCCAACGGCGCCCGATGCACCGCCGTCCCGGTGGGATTGTTCGGATTGCAGACCAGCACGATCCGGGTGCGAGGCGTGATAGCTGCCGCCATCGCGTCGAGGTCGTGCACCGCCCCGCTGGTGAGCGGGACCGGAACCGCGGTCGCGCCTGCCACCTGGACGATGATCGGGTACGCCTCGAACGAGCGCCACGCGTAGACGACCTCGTCGCCCGGGCCGGCGAAGGCCTCGACGAGCTGAGTCGCGACCCCGACGGATCCGCAGCCAACGACGACGTGGTCGGCCGGGACGTCGAGCTTCTCCGCCAAAGCTTGAACCACAGCGGAGGCCGCGAGGTCGGGGTAGCGATTGGTGTGCTGGGCGGCGTCGGCGATTGCCTCGAGCACGCTGGGGAGCGGCGGGTACGGCGACTCGTTGGACGACAGCTTGAAGCTGCGCTGACCGGCCGCTGACGGCCGACCGGCCTTGTAGACCGGGATCCCGGTGAGGTCGGCTCGGGGATGAGGCGATGGCTGGCTCACGGCCCAACCCTAGCCGCGGGTGTCCATCACTTTTGGCGCGCCCATCGGCGTCCCGCTACCCTGCTCCGGTACAGCAGGAGACCCGTCAGGGTCTCGGGAGGCTTCGCCTAGTCCGGTCTATGGCGCCGCACTGCTAATGCGGTTTGGGTCTTAAAGCCCATCCGGGGTTCAAATCCCCGAGCCTCCGCGCGGTAACTCAGGTGCTCAGCTGGCGGCGAAGTTGGTGCGGTGACCACTTTCGGGCTCGTACATGGTGCGTACCACGGCGCCTGGTGCTGGGGGCCGACCGTCGCCGAGCTCGAGCGACGCGGCCATCGCGCACTCGCCGTCGACTTGCCGTGCGAAGACTCGACCGCCGGCGCCGCGGCATACGCCGCTGCTGCCGTTGAGGCGTTCGCTAGTGCCGGCGATGACCTCGTCGTGGTCGGGCATTCGCTGGGCGGTCTGACTATCCCGCTTGTCGCGCACGCACGGCCCGTCCAACGACTCGTGTACCTCTGCGCGATGCTGCCCCGTCTGGGCCGAGCGCAGGACGACGTCATTGACGACGAACCCGAGATGCTCTTGCCCAGCTCCGAAGGTAGGCCGTACTCGGGCGACGACGGCGCGTCGCACTGGCGGCCAGAGGACGCTGCTCGTCGCTTCTTCTCGGACTGTTCGCCGGACGTCGCAACCTGGACAGCCGAGCAGTTGCGTGGCCAGTTCTGGGCGATCACGCAGGAGGTCACGCCGTTGGTTGCGTGGCCCAATGTGCCGAGCTCTTATGTCCTGGGCGTCGCCGATCCGATCGTCAACCCGGAATGGTCACGCCGCGTCGTGCCAGAAGTCTTGGGTGTTCAGCCGGTCGAGATCGCGGCGGGTCACTCGCCGTTTCTGTCTGCACCAGTGGCACTCGTCGACGCCCTCGAGCTGTAAGTCGCGCCATCCGCCGACCCTGTACCCTTGCTCTTCGCGCGCTCGTGGCTCACTACGCTGGTGCGCACTCGCTGGCGCTCGTAGCTCAACGGATAGAGCACTTGACTACGGATCAAGAGGTTGGGGGTTCGAATCCCTCCGAGCGCACTTATCTGACCAGCGGATTTACCGAATCTGGTAGCCCCGCTGAGTCATTTCAGGGCGCGAGTGGGCGATCAGTCGTGCCCGCCTGACCAGCGCCAGCACATGTATCCCATACCGAGCCAGCTCGTTAGTATGGTTTATGCGTTATCCCATACCAACGATCATCGGGGGTACGGCTTATGAGAGGCCACCTCGAACCGGCCACCTGGCGTTACGACCCTGCCCTGTACGCCGCTCCTCGCTACCGCAAAGCATGCGCGTACGACGCGTTCGTTCCTGATCCGATCGCCAGCTTTGTCGGATCCTTGAGCAGTGACACCGCTGCGGTGGTATCCGAAGCTGAGGCGGCCATTCACGACCTAAATGCGAGGGCCCGACCGGCGCTCGCCCCTTTGGCGCGACTCCTGCTTCGAACCGAGTCGATCGCGTCGTCCAAGGTCGAGGGCATGCAGCTCAATGGTCGCGATCTGGCACGGGCGGAAGCCCGCATCGACACGGGCGGCAAGGTGGGACCGACCGCTCGGGAGATCTTGGCCAACATCGATGCGATGGAACTCGCAGTCGACGAGGCCAGTTCAACTGGCCACATTGTCATCGAGGACATCGTCGCTATCCACCGAGCTCTGATGGCAGGTACCCCGAACTTTCAGATCGCAGGCAGGGTACGCACTACCCAAAACTGGATCGGTGGCAACAACTACAACCCGTGCGGCGCCAGCTTCGTCGGGCCGCCACCCGAGGAGGTGCCGCGCCTGCTGGCCGACCTTTGCGTGGCACTCACCGAGGACCAGTTACCCCCGCTAGTGCAAGCGGCCCTGATCCATGCGCAATTCGAAACCATCCACCCCTTTCTCGACGGCAACGGGCGGACCGGCCGCGCCCTGATCCACGTGGTTCTGCGGCGAAGAGGCTTGGCGCCGGCCTATGTGCCGCCGATTAGCGTCGTGCTGGCGGCCAACAAGTCCAGGTACATCGCCGGACTCACCCGTTTCCGCGACGACGACATCGATGGCTGGATCACCGACTTCGCCTCAGCCTCTGCGCAGGCCGCAGGTCTGGCCGCTTCCTACTTGAGCGCTGTACAGGACCTCCAGAGCCGTTGGCGTGAACAACTGCGGACCAATGTCGCTCCGCGGGCGGATTCCGCTGCGTGGCGCATCATCGACGTGCTGCCAGCCCACCCGGTGATCACATTGCCAGTCGCCGTGGTAGCCGTGGCGCGCACCAAGGCTGTGGTCAACCAGGCGCTCGCGCACCTTGAGCAAGCCGGCGTCCTCCTAAGGCTGTCTCAAAGTGAGCGCAACCGCACCTGGGAAGCTGCAGGACTGCTGGATCTGCTGACAGGTCTGGAGGGCGGGGAGCCACTGACGGCGCGCGGGATCCCCTCGGCCTGAACGCCTTCGGGCCACTGGCCCGAGAATGCAAAACGGAAGGGAGTTGCAACTCCCTTCCACTCTTAACGTATAGCGCACCTGGGGTCTTGCGGCAAGACCCGGGTCATGCCGCAGAATCGCCAGCCGAGGCCTACAACCTCGGATCGGAGATGACGTGAACCGCTTATCTACGAGCGCTTTTGACCTTCCCGAGCACCTCAAAGCCAAGGCCGACCCGCGGCTGATGGCGGGCGACGGGCGGCACTTCGCCGCCATAGCGGAAAGCCTCGAACAATCGACTGCCGACCTGTCGGAGCGCCTCGACGCGGAGCGCAAAGCGCCCGGTGGCATCGGCCAGGAGGGGATGGATAGGGACATGCAGGTCCACCGGCTGACCGCTCGTCTGCGCACGCTGCGTCGCTTCGGTTTGGACCTCTGTCTCGGGCACATTGTCAGCGCAGACAGCGTCGAGCCGACCTACATCGGGCGACTCGGCCTTACCGACAGCTCAGGACGCCGACTGCTGCTGGACTGGCGTTCGCCCGCCGCTGAGCCGTTCTTCGGAGCGACGCATGCCAACCCGATGGGCCTGACGAGCCGTCGCAGATACCGGTGGACCCGCGGTCGGATCAGCGACTACTGGGACGAGGTGTTCACCGCGGACGGATTCGAGGGGCACGCCGCGGCGCTCGATGACCAGTCCGCTTTCATCGCCAGTCTGGGCAGCAGCCGGTCGCCGCAGATGCGAGACGTACTCGCCACCATCGCGGCCGACCAGGATGCCGTCATCCGCGCGGGATCCCAGGGCGCGCTGGTCGTCGACGGCGGTCCGGGTACCGGGAAGACCGTCGTCGCTCTGCACCGAGCCGCGTACCTCCTGTACTCCGACCCGCACATCGGTCAGCATCGCGGCGGCGTGCTGTTCATCGGTCCGCACCAGCTCTACCTGGCCTACGTCGCCGACGTCCTGCCCAGCCTCGGAGAGGAAGGCGTGCAGACCTGCACCCTGCGGGAGCTCGTCGCCGAAGGTGCGACCGCGCGGATCGAAGGTGATCCGAAGGTGGCCGCCCTGAAGTCGTCCGCCGAACTGGTGCATGCCGTCGAGACGGCTGTCAGGTTCTACGAGGAGCCTCCTCGCAACGGGATGACGATCTCGACCGACTGGTCCGACCTCTGGCTCAGCGCCGACGACTGGGCCGAGGCGTTCGAAGCGCCAGACCCAGGGACGCCGCACAACGAGAGGCGCGAGCAGGTCTGGGAGGAGCTGCTCAGGATCCTGATGGACAAGCACGACGATGACGTGCCGGTCGACCAGCTCCGAAAGTCGCTCATGCAGGACGACGAGCTGCGCACCACCTTTAACGGAGCCTGGCCGTTGGTTGACACGACCGACCTCGTCGCGGACCTGTGGTCGGTCCCTGCCTACCTGCGCAAATGCGCGCCGTGGCTGCGCCCCGACGAGGTCCAGGCCTTACAGCGCCGTGATGCCCAAGCGTGGACGGTCTCGGACTTGCCGCTTCTCGATGCGGCGCGGCAGCGACTCGGCGACCCGGAGACCTCGCGGCGGCAGCGCCGGCACGAAGCGAGCGTCGCCGCGCGGCGTGAGCAAATGGCGCAGGTCGTCGATGACCTGATTGCGGTTGCCGACGACGAGTACGGCACCGGTCTTGTGACGATGCTGCGTGGTGAAGACTTCGAGGACGCCTTGGTTGACGAGGCCGGCCTGCCCGCTGCAACTCCCGACCTGCTCGCCGGTCCGTTCGCGCACGTTGTGGTCGATGAAGCCCAGGAACTGACGGACGCCGAGTGGCAGATGTTGCTGCTCCGCTGCCCGTCGCGCAGCTTCACCGTCGTCGGCGACCGTGCGCAGGCCAGGCACGGGTTCACCGAATCGTGGCAGGAGCGACTCGAGCGGATCGGGCTCGGTCAGATCAATCTCGCCCGTTTGAGCATCAACTATCGGACGCCGGCAGTGGTGATGGCGGAGGCCGAGCCGGTCATCCGGGCCGTCCTCCCGGACGCCAACGTGCCGAGGTCCATCCGCAGGACGGATGCACCCGTCGTCCATGGCCCTGTTTCGGATCTGGGCTCGATCCTCGAGAAGTGGCTTGCCGAGAATGCCGAAGGCATCGCCTGCGTCATCGGCACTGGTGACGCGCGTGACGGCGCGGTTCGGGCTGGGTCGCGTGTCCGGTCATTGACGCCGGAACTCTCGAAGGGGCTCGAGTTCGACCTTGTCGTCCTCGTCGACCCGCAGACATTCGGCGAGGGCATCGAAGGGGCGGTCGACCGCTACGTCGCGATGACTCGAGCGACTCAGCAACTCGTGATTCTCACCAGCGCTTGACAGCGCACGCCTTCGTCGCTGTCACGCTGCTCTACGTCTACTGCATGTGGTCCGACCTGGTCTACCGTCGCCGGAGCTTGGTTGGCCTCGCTGCCTTCCTCGCCGCTCAGGTGAGCGTGCTCGTCGTCGGAGCGCTCATTGCGACCGCGACCCACGCGTGGCACGACATCGGCCACTTCTTCACTACCGTCGGCGCCGGCGGACTCACTGGGCTGCTGGCCGGCCTAGCCGTCGTCCTTCTCACGGTGGTTTCGTCAGCATGCGCCGGGTAACCGTCTGAGCCGTTACGCACCTTCCGCGGTCACGGCTTTGACCGGAGACGCGTAACGCGTTGAATGTCGTCGAGAACACATAGATAAGACGTTGCATCGTCGCGATGATCGAGGCCTAGTCAGGGCAGGTTCTTCGCCCTAGTCTCCGCTTGACGAAATACTGACGAAAAAGTTACGGGGGCAATACCTTGCGTCTCAATCCACCCGGCGTTGTAGCCATCGCGCTGATCACCGGCTTGTCGATGGCTTCCTGCGCTGGCTCATCGAAGCCGACCGCTTCGCCTGCGACAGTGACCGTCACCCAAGCACCGCCAACCGACCAGGCCAATGCAAGCGTGGCACCGTCGGCAGCTGCGACGACGTCAGCCCCCGCGCCAACGCCAGCCCCCGCGCCGAGCAAGGCGGCAACTACGTCGGCGACTCCGGCCGCAGCGCCTACGCCGTTTGCCACTACCCAGACGTGGGTGATGCCGGATCTGCGAGGCAAGGTTCTTCAAACGGCTCAGGATGCGATTCAAGCGCTCACGGGCGACGCGGTGTTCTTTACGACATCGCACGACGCGACAGGTGCCGGGCGACACCAGATCCTCGACCGCGACTGGAAGGTATGCACACAGAACGTCGCACCGGGCACCGCGTTCGATGCGGCCGCGAAAATCGACTTCGGCGTAGTCCGTGTAGACACCGAGTCCTGTCCGAGTTAGTTCACAACGGCACCGTAGGCGTAGCGACGTATGGCTATTTGCCCGCGGTCACCGTTTTGAGTTCGGCTAGTGACTCGCGGATCAGGTCCGCGAAGTCGCGCTTGTTGGTCGCATCGATCCACCGCTCGAACGCGATCTTGAAGACGGCGATCCCGGCTTCGGCGGTCAGATTCGCGGTCTTGCCAAAAATGGGGCCGTAATTCCTTCACTCGGCGAGGAGGAGATCGGGCGCGGTAGCGACTTCGCCGGCCAACTCGCGAAGCGCCCGCACAGCTGTCGCAGGATCGGTCGACGGCGCGGGGATCGGCGTTTCGTCGAGGCAGCGCTCGAGGAGTGCCTCGACGAGAGCGGCCCCTCGCACGACATCGCGGGTGTCGATCGCGCCGGGCAGAATCCGCACCTCAAGCGTGTCGCGCGCCGGATGTTGCGCAAACAACGCGGTCAGGTTCACATCGAAGAACTTGGTGAGGGCGCCAGCGGTAGCGGCGTCACGGAGTTGCTCGTAAGACGGCGTGCCGGTAGCCGCCTGAACGAGCGACGCCGGTAGTGGCGCCAATCGCAGGCACGCCGGGTTGGTGCCGAGCAGGGTGTGCAGGGCCGGTCGCCACAATCCGAATAGCCGGACGACGTTTGCTAACGCAGGCGCGGACCGAAACGGCGCGCCATCGTGATGCACGTGCACCGCCGCTTCGACTGGCACGGTAAAGCCGAGATCCCGCGCCACCCGCAGCAGATCGTCGATCGCCGCCTCGTGGTTGGCGCTTAAGGGAGGTGTGATCACCTCGCAGCCGCGCTCGCGCCCACCACCTTGCGGTGCGGCCAAGGCGATGGTTGCGCCGCCCGAGTCGTTCACCTGGAGGACCTCGCCGTGCTCCTCGACGGGCACCCTCCACAGCGCGGCAACGTCGTCGAGTGACTCTTCGATTGCCGCGCCAGGATCGATGCGCGCCGCGAGTAACCGCAGCAGCCGGGCGTCATCGGTGAGGACCCGGTACCAGCCCGGCGCTGGTCGGGTACGCGGGTCGAGATCGGCGACCAACGTGACGTCGTCGACCAGTGTGCAGACCAACACGTCGGTGGCTTCGAGAACCTCGAATCCCTGGGTGAGATGCAGGAACCGGCCGAGGCCCGGCACCAGTGACGGCTCGCTGTCGAGGTGCCACACCGATCGCACCCGGCCGCCGCGACGGCTGGCCAGTTCGTGCGCCAGCACCCGCCGGCTGGAGCCGACGGGTGCCAGCAGTTCGATCTCGAAACCGGTGCGCCGGCGCAGCACGTCAGTCACAGAAGCACCTCAATCACAGCAGCACCGCACTCACCGCAGCAACTTAGGGCTTGATTGGCAGCGTCTGCCCAGCGAGCAGCTTCTGACCGGCGTCGATCTTCACCTGGTAGGTGTCCGCGATGTTCCACAGCTTGCCGAGGGTCACCGCGTCGTCGTAGGTGTAGCCCGAGTTGAAGAACTTGTTCACGGCATCGTCGCTGGCGCTTGCGGCCGCGTTGGCGCTGACCTCGGCGGCCGGCGTCGGCTGCGAGCCAGCTGCGAACGGGAGCGTCTCGCCAGCCAGCAGCTTCGCCCCGCCGTCGATCTTCGCCTGGTACGGGTCGGAAATCTTCCACAGCTGGGCCAGCCCCACGGCGTCCTCGTAGGTGTAGCCGGCCGCGAAGTAAGTGTTCAGGGCGGCGGTGCTTGCGCTATCACTCGCGCTCGTCGCCACCGTGGGCGTTGAAGGTTTCGAACCAGGTGCGATCGGCAGTGTCTGGCCGGCAATGAGCTTCTGACCCGCGTCGATCTTTGCTTGGTAGGGGTCGGAAATCTTCCACAACTGGGCCAGCCCCACGGCGTCCTCGTAGGTGTAGCCCGCCGCGAAGAACGCGTTCAGATCGCCATCTTCAGCAGCAGTGGCGACGCCTGCCGCACTCGGCTTGAACGGCAACGTCTGGCCGGCGAGTAGGCGGCGTCCGGCTTCAGCTTTGATCGTCGACGGGTCGCCGGACATGTGCCACAGCTGCGCAAGTGCGAGCGCGTCGTTGTAGTCGTAACCGGCGGCGAAGTACGCATTGATCGCCTGATCTTGCTGTGCCGACGTCAGCGGCGACGGGCTGGCCACCGCCGCTGGACTCGCCACCGCCGCT
The DNA here is from genome assembly GCA_036510735.1 of Acidothermaceae bacterium. Taxonomy (GTDB): domain Bacteria; phylum Actinomycetota; class Actinomycetes; order Acidothermales; family Acidothermaceae; genus PALSA-607. The sequence continues at coordinate 15,979 of DATCDK010000033.1, forward strand.
GGACTCGCCAACGGCGACGGGCTCGGCAAGGGCGTGGGGGTCAGCTGCGGCGCGGGAGCGGCCAACGAAAGGCTCGACCCGCTGTGGCGAGCGCTTGTTGCGTTCAGCCATCCCGGAGCGGCGACGGTACCGGCGACCAGTCCGGCCCCGAGTACTGCGCCGCCGGCGCTCTGCGCGGCACGACGACGCCGGCGATACCGACGGGCTTTCTCGTGCACGACCGCGATGACGTCGGCGGCGTCAGGAGCGAGGTATTCGTGCGCGACGAATGCCTCGCGCAGCTGGTCGGCGTCCTGGTTCATGTCAGCTCCTTCTCATGCACCCTGGTCTGCTGCTCCGAAGTGAGCCGCAGGTTTTTCAATGCCTTTGATGCGTTGCTTCGCACAGTCGCGGGCGCGCAGTCGAGCAGGTCTGCGATCGAGACGTCGTCGAGTTGTTCGTAGTAACGGAGCACGAGCACGGCCCGCTGCTTGCGCGGGAGGGTGGCCAGCCGAGCCCAGAGTGCGTCGGCGTCGACCACGGTCTGCGCGTGGTCGCGCTCCATCGCACGTGCGTCGCCGATGGCGTCGAGGCGCTCCCCGACGGCGCGCACGTTGCGAACCGCCCAGCTACGCCGCCATGACAGGTACTCGTTCACGACCATCCGGCGTACGTACGCGTCGGGCGAGTCGGCTTTCGCGATCTGCCGCCACTTGACCTGCGCCCTGGCCAGCACTTCCTGGACGACGTCTTGGGCGAGCTCGCGATCGCCGGTCAGGACAACGGCGTGACGCAACAAGCCGGGCAGTCGCGTTGCTATGAACTGCTCGAAGGTCACGTCAGTACAGACGCCATGGGCGGCCAGAACGTGCAGTCACGACGCCGATTTTCTCGCCCAAGTCCGCCGATCAGGCGGGCAGGTTGACCTTTGCCCAGGCGGTGAGTTCCTGAAGCGCGGGCAGCAGTGCCCGCCCGGCCACGGTGAGCTGGTAGTCGACGGCGATCGGAGGACCTTCACTTACCGAGCGCTGTACCAGACCTGCGCCGCCCAACTCGGCCAACCGCTCCGACAGGACCGAGTCGCTGATTCCGGCAACCGCGCGCTTCAACTCTGAGAATCCGGCCGCGCCGTGGGCCAAGGTGCCGATGATCACGCCGTTCCAGCGCTTCCCGAGGAACCCGAAGGCGCGCGTCAGCGCCGCGTCGCACGCGCGCGGCTCATGGGTCTGGGCTTGTTGCCTGGGCATGCAGACATCGTAGTGGCGTGCTACCTTCGATGTAGCTACTTCTTTTTTCCTAGTAACATCGAGAACGGAAGCACAATGACTCAGACCATAGAAGCGCCAAACAGCACGGCCTTGGCGCGCCTCGATGACGTCGGCCGTCATGCCCTCTTCACGGGCGCCCGCACGGCGAACACCTTTGCGGACACCCCCGTCAGCGACAGTGAACTGCGCGAGATCTGGAACCTCGCGAAGTGGCCGCCGACCGCCGCCAACGTCCAACCGCTGCGGGTCCTCTACGTCCGCACCCAAGCCGGGCGCGACCGCCTCGCCGCCCACATGTCGGACAACAACAAGGCCAAGACTGCGGCTGCTCCGGCCGTCGCCGTGCTCGCGTTCGACACGCAGTACCACGAGCACATCCCGACCGTGCTGCCGTTCCGGCCCGAGTTGAAGGACGTCTTCGCGGCCAACGACACCATGCGTAACGACACGGGCCGCTTCAGTGCCGCGCTGCAGGCCGGCTACTTCTTACTGGCCGTTCGCGCCCAGGGTCTTGCCGCCGGTCCGATGGGTGGATTCGACGCCGAGGCGCTCGACGCCGACTTCTTCCCCGACGGTCGCTGGCGCTCGATCCTGGTCGTCAACATCGGCCACCCGGGCGAGAACCCCTGGTTCGACCGGTTGCCACGCCTCGATGAGGGCAATGTCGTCCGCTGGGCCTGACCCCGATTGAACCCGGCTGAAGCGAAGTGACCTAGCTGCGACAGCCCTACCTAGCTGCGAATGGGCATAACGGAACTGCCGCGTCGCTCCCTGCCTGCACCTCGGTCATCCTCCCTGCACTTCAGCGGAAACCGGAGACGGTGTGCGGCTGGTAGGGCTTCTCGAGCAGCTCGATCTCATCCGGCGTGAGCTGGACGTCGACGGCGGCGATCGCGTCGTCGAGGTGATGCGGCTTGGTCGCGCCGACGATCGGAGCCGTGATGCCCGGCTTCGCCAGCGCCCATGCAATGGCTACCTGTGCGCGAGAGATTCCGCGCTGGGAGGCAACCTGACCGACCGCGTCGACAATGATGCGGTCATCGTCGGTGTAGAGCGTTCGACCGAACTCGTCCTTCTCGGAGCGATTCGTCGAGTCGTCCCATTGCCGTGCGAGCTTGCCGCGAGCCAGCGGGCTCCAGGGGATGATCCCGACGCCCTGGTCAATGCAGAGCGGGATCATCTCGCGCTCCTCCTCGCGGTACAGCAAGTTGTAATGGTTCTGCATGCTGACGAATCTCGTCCAGCCGTGCAGATCGGCGAGGTAGAGCGCCTTGGTGAACTGCCAGGCGTACATCGACGACGCACCGATGTAGCGCGCTTTCCCGGCCCGGACGACATCGTGCAGCGCCTCGAGCGTCTCCTCGACCGGCGTCTCGTAGTCCCAGCGGTGGATCTGGTACAGGTCGACGTAGTCAGTGCCGAGCCTGCGCAGGCTGTGGTCGATCTCCGTCAGGATCGACCGGCGTGACAGGCCCCCGCCGTTCGGTTCTGGGCGCATCACACCGTGCACCTTCGTGGCGATGACGAGGTCCTCGCGAGGGGCGAACTTTGCGAGCGCGCGGCCAGTGATCTCCTCGCTGCTACCCAGCGAGTACACGTTCGCGGTGTCGAAGAAGTTGATGCCGGCCTCGATGGCCTGCCGGAAGAACGGCACGCTCTGCTCTTCGGGAAGCGACCATGGCTGGTTGCCGCGACTGGGTTCGCCGTAGGTCATGCACCCCAACGCGATACGGGATACCTGCAGGCCGGTCCGGCCCAGTGTTGTGTACTCCATCAGCTGCCTCCTCGCATTCGCCTGAGATTTCGAGCCTAACTCGGCGCCCGACTGGCTACTGCGCCCCGGTCGTCGACTCTGCCCGCAACCGATCCGTCGAGTGCAGCTGCCAGGGCACGCTGGTCACCATGACGCCAGGTTCGAAGAGCAGCCGCGCCTTCAACCGCAGTGCGCTCTGGTTGTGCAGCAGTTGTTCCCACCAGTGGCCGACGACGTATTCGGGGATGAAGACCGTCACGACATCGCGCGGGCTCTGCCCTCGTCGTCCGCGTATGTATTCGAGTAACGGACGCGTCACCTCGCGATAAGGCGAATCCAACAAGACAAGGGGGACGTCGATGCCGCGCGCCTGCCACTGCTCCTGCAATGTTCGTGCCTCGGCTTCGTCGGCGTTGATGGTGATCGCCTCGATCGTGCTCGGGCGGGTCGCCTTGGCGTAGGCGAGTGCGCGCAACGCTGGCAGGTGCAGGCGCGAGACCAGGACAACCGCGTGATTGCGAGACGGCATCGTCGGATTCTCGGCGGCCTCGATGTCGAGTTCTTCACTGACCGCGCTGTAGTGGCGTCTGATGCCCTTCATGACGGCGAACAGCAGGATCATGGCGACGATCGCGATCCACGCGCCGTCCGGCACCTTTGCATACAGCACTATCGCCAGCACAAGAGCGGTCGCCGCGGCACCTGTGAAGTTGATGACTCGAGACGTTTGGATGCTCCGGCGCTCATGTCGCGGGGCGTCCGCCAGCTTGTGCTTCCAGTGCTTGACCATGCCTGACTGGCTGAGGGTGAAGCTGGTGAAGACGCCGATGATGTACAGCTGGATCAGCTTGTCGATGTTGGCGCTGAAGCCAACGATCAACGCGATCGCGAAGCCTCCGAGCAGCAAGATGCCGTTGCTGAAGACGAGTTTGTCGCCGCGCTTTTGAAGCTGCCGTGGCAAGTAGCTGTGTTGGGCGAGAATTGACGACAACACCGGGAATCCGTTGAAGGCGGTATTGGCAGCGAGGATCAGAATGCCCGCCGTCGCTGCCTGGTACAGGTAGAACAGCGCGTTCGACTTTCCGAACACCACAGCGGCGATCTGAGAGATCACCGACGGGTTGCCGCTCGGCTGGGCATGCGCCTTGACGTGCAGGGCAAGGACCGTGATGCCGATGAACATGCTGACCGCGAGCGTGCCCATGGCCGTCAGCGTCTTCGCCGCATTCCGCGCCTTCGGTTTGCGAAACGACGGCACTCCGTTGCTGATGGCTTCGACGCCGGTGAGAGCCGTGCAGCCAGAAGCGAACGCCTTCAGTGTCAGCAAGATCAGGGCGAGCCCGGCCAGATGACTGTGGGTGAATGTCTCGGACGCCGTCGACGCGCGGGGCAGCCCGCCGTTCGCAGCCCTGACCGCGGCGACTGCGAACATGACGAACGTCAAACCGATGAACGAGTACGTGGGCACCGCGAATGCGCGGCCTGACTCTTTGACGCCGCGCAGGTTGGCCACCATGAGCAAGACCACGAAACCGACCGACAACGCCACGGCGTGACGATGCAGCGAGGGGAACGCGCTGGTGATGGCGACGACACCGGAGACCACGGAGACGGCGACCGTCATGACGTAGTCGACCAGTAGGGCGCTGCCGGCAGTCAGGGCGGCGTTCTCACCGAAGTTGTCGAGGCTGACTGCGAAGGCGCCGCCACCGTTCGGATACGCCTTGCAGATCTGTCGGTAGGACAGCGTCACGATGACCAGCAGGAGTGCGACCGCCGCAGCGACGTTCTTGGCGTAGGTCAACGCGGCTGCCCCGCCGCCGACCGCCAGGACGAGGACGATCTCCTCGGTTGCGTACGCCACCGACGAGATCGGGTCCGACGCAAAGATCGGCAGCGCCAGCCATTTCGGCAGCAGCGTTTCGTGGAGTTGCTGGCTTCGAAGTGGCCGTCCGACAAAGAATCGCTTCACGCTGCCGACGGAGGTGGTCACTGTCTCGACGCTAGTAGGGCTGGACGGGCCCGGCCGTCAGCGCGACGTCAAGATCAATGGGGCAACCGTCAAGGAAGCGTCAAGATCGTGGCGCGCCCGGCCTGCGGGGTGATCTGGTCGTGGGAGGGCCACACTCGTGTCGTGACGTGGAGACAAACGCTCGGCGCCGCTTCAGGCATCGGCGGCCGTCGACTCCTCGGCGGGTTCGTGCTCGAGGCGGTCGGCCTTCCCGTCCTCACCCTCTGTCTGGCGGCCGTGCGATCTCACCTTGCGTTTGCCGACGACCTGCTGCTCTATCTGGCTGCCGTGATCGGGGTCACCTTGGTGGGCGGCTTCTGGCCGTCGGTGGTCGCAGCCATCGCCAGCAGTTTGTTGTTGAACTGGTACTTCACGCCGCCGGTGCACACCTGGACGATCGATTCGCCGCAGAACCTCTTCGCGCTGGTGCTGTTTGTGGCCGTTGCCGTGTGCGTGAGCAGCGTCGTGCATCTGGCCGCTCGACGCGCCGTACTTGCCGCCGGGCTAGCGACAGAAGCCGCTCGCGCGCAAGGGTTGGCGGAGGGCAACCGGATCCGCACTGCGTTGCTGGCCGCAGTCGGGCACGACCTGCGCACCCCGCTGGCCTCCGTCAAGGCGAGCGTCAGCACGTTGCGCCAGACCGATGTGACGTGGTCGCCGCAGGACCAGCGGGAACTTCTTGCCACCATCGAGGAGGGCGCCGACCGCCTCAACGGCTTGATCAGCAACCTGCTCGACATGAGCAGGCTCCAGACCGGTGCCGTGCAACTGTTCGTCCGGCCGACATCGCTGGAGGAGGTCGCACCGCTCGTCGTCCAAGGCGTGGACGACGGTGGGTTGCTGCGGGTGGAGATGTCCGAGGACCTGCCACTGTTCGCGGCCGATCCCGGCTTGCTGGAGCGGGCGCTGGCCAACCTCGTCGCGAACGCTCTGCGTTACTCACCACCCGACCAGCCGCCGACGCTTGCCGCCCGAGCCGTGCAGAACGGCAACGCCCGTGGCGCGGTCCAGATCGACGTCATTGACCACGGTCCTGGCGTGCCGGCCGACCAGTGGGAACGCATCGTCCAGCCCTTTGAGCAGGTCGGCGACCCTCGCGGCAGTAACGGTGTCGGGCTCGGACTCGCGGTCACTAAGGGGTTCGTCGAGGCGATGGGCGGCAAGCTCAGCGCCGACGCAACACCAGGCGGCGGGCTGACGATGCGCATCGAGTTGTCGGTCAGTCCGACAGGTGAACAGTCATGACCAGCGTGCTCGTTATCGACGACGAAGCGGCGATCCTGCGCGCGCTGCGCATCAACTTGTCGGCCCGCGATTACAAAGTCACGACCGCGTCCGACGGCGCGTCCGGTCTTGCCGCCATGGCACGCGAGCGGCCAGACGTGGTGATCCTCGACCTCGGGCTGCCCGACATGGCCGGCACCGACGTGATCCGCGGCATCCGTGGCTGGTCGACAGTTCCGATCATCGTGCTGTCGGCGAACGAACAAGAACTGCAGAAAGTGCAGGCCCTTGATGCCGGCGCCGACGACTACGTCACCAAGCCTTTCGGCATGAATGAACTGCTCGCCCGATTGCGAGCAGCGACCCGCCGCGCCGCACCAGGAGTCGACGAGCCGGTCGTGGTGACGCCTGAGTTCACCATCGATCTCGGAGCCAAGCGGGTCGTGCGCACGGACGGGCGCGACGTCCGGCTGACGCCGACGGAGTGGCAGCTGCTCGAGGTGCTTGCGCGCCACGGCGGCCGGCTCGTGAGCGGACGCCAGTTGCTTCAAGATGTGTGGGGACCGACCTACGGGACAGAGACCAACTACCTGCGCGTCTACATGGCCCAACTGCGCCGCAAGCTCGAGCCGGATCCGGCTCGGCCGCGCTACCTGATCACGGAGCCGGGCATGGGCTATCGCCTGGTGACCGACTAACCGTCGCTTGCGTCGATTGCGAGAGGATCGTCAGATGCGCACCCTCATCACGCCGGGCCAGGACACCGATCTCATCAAGCTGGAGGTTGCCGACCTCGAGGCCGGCGAGTCGGTGCAGTTCGTCGCTGACGGCGAGGCTCTCGTCGTGATCCTTTCCGGCGCGCTCGATGTCGAGGTCGACGGTGCACCGCTGGGTGGGGCCGGCGGTCGCGCCAGCGTGTTCGACGGTGGTGGTGACGCCGTCTACCTGCCGCCCGGTGCGATGGTCAAGCTCACGGAGTTGGACGGCGTCGGTGCGGCGATTGCGGTCGCATCGGCACCGTTGGCCGACCAGCCAGCGGCAGCCGCCCGCGTCATCACCCCGACCGATCACCGTGTGGTCGAGGTCGGTCACGGTAATTGGGCGCGGCAGGTGCGCACGATCCTTGGGCCCGAGCACGCGGCCGGGCGGCTGATCGTCGGTGAGACCGTCAACCCGCCGGGCAACTGGTCGTCATATCCGCCGCACAAGCATGACGAGGACAATCCGCCGCACGAGGTTCAACTCGAAGAGGTCTACTACTTCAAGTTCGACCCGCCCGGCGGCTTCGGCGTGCAGCTGCGTTACGACAGCAAGGGTGATCCCGCCGACGACGTATTCGTAGTGCGTGACGGCGACGTCGCCGTCATCAAGTCGGGCTACCACCCGGTCGTCGGAGCGCCCGGCTATTCGTTCTACTACCTGTGGGTGATGGCCGGGCAGGGCCGGCAGATGGCGCCGGCGCTTGACCCGCGGCACGCGTGGGTTCAGCAGGGCCGATGAACCGGCTCGCCGTGATGCTCGGCGGGTGAGCGCGGGTGCCTACTAGTCCGCGGTTGAGCATCGCGCAGTGGTCGCGAATACCTGCTGCAGCCAGGCCGCTCATCGACCCGAGAGATCTCACGGTCGGAATCGTTCATCTCGGTCTTGGCGCGTTTCACCGAGCGCACCAAGCCGTCTACACCGAACGCGCGATGAGTGTGTCGGGCACGACGCGATGGGGAATCTGCGCGGTAGCGCAACGCAGCCGCACAGTTCTCGACGAACTCGAGCCGCAGGACGGCCTCTACACCGTTGTCGAACGCGGGCCGTCGACGGCGTTCCGTGTGCTCGCCCCAATCCGCGAACTGGTCTTCGCGGCGTCTCAGGCAGACATGCTGACCTCGCGCATCGCGGCGCCGTCGACTCATGTCGTGACGGTCACAGTGACCGAGAAGGGATATCGGCACGATCCGGTGACCCGTCGGCTCGATCTCACGGACTCGGGTATTCGGGCCGACGCCGCGGGCCGATCGCCGGTCACCGTTGTTGGGCAACTAGTACGTGCGATGCAGGCACGCCAGCGAAACAACGACGGGCCACTGACGGTCGTGTGTTGCGACAATCTGCCGAGCAACGGCGCGACGTTGCGCGGTCTTGTCGATGACTTTTGCTCGTTGCTGCCCATCGCGGGCCAATCGACTTTGCGTTCGTGGATCGAAGAATCTGTCACCTTTCCTTCAACGGTCGTCGACCGCATTACGCCGGCCACCACTGCGGCTGACCGCAGCCAGGTTGCAAACTATCTAGGGTTGGACGACGAAGGTGCTGTCATCACCGAGCCCTTCTCGCAATGGGTATTGGAAGACAACTTCGCGGCGGCGCGCCCGGCTTGGGAGAGTGCCGGCGCAGTCTTCACCTCCGATGTATTGCCGTACGAGTCATTAAAACTGCGACTACTCAACGGTTCGCATTCCGCGCTTGCCTATCTTGGGCTCTTGGCGGGGTACGACTACATCGCGGAGTTCATCGGTGTCGACGGCGTCCCTGCGTTCGTCCGCGCGCTCATGGGTGAGGCGGCGGCAACCGTGTCGGCACCGAGCAGTGTCGACGTCGACGACTACCAGCAGCAGCTCTTGCAGCGGTTCGCGAATCCCGGCCTGCGACATCGCCTCGCCCAGATTGCGATCGACGGCAGTCAGAAACTTCCACCTCGCCTCGTCGCGACCGTGCGTGATGCCCACGCACCTGGTGTCGAGCCGATCGCGAGCGTGCTCGGTATCGCGGGCTGGATGCGATACGTCACTGCCAGCCACGATGACGCAGGTCGGCCGCTGGTTGTTGACGATCCGCTTGCGCCGCGAATTGCCGAGGCGGTTGGGCAGGCCGGCGATCCCGCGACGATTGTCGAACGGCTCCTGGGCGTCACGGAGATGTTTGGCGACCTTGGCGACGACGTCGCACTCCGCGATCTGCTGGCCGCGGCACTGACCCAACTCACCCGCGGCGGTGCGCTCGCCGCGCTGCGTAACGCAATCGAGGCGTGAACCGTTCCACCGGCGCTGGCCGTAGTCAGAGCGAGTCTGTCGTGGATCGCCGTACGTTCGATTTTTCACAAAAAGTCGGCGGAGCTTCAGGTGATGCACAGGTTCGACCCTGACGATAGGTGAGTAGCTGACGACGATCAGGGAATGACCACACGAGGTGCGAGCGGAGGTGCGATGACTAGCGTTCTCCCCGACCGTGGCATCCGCCGCAGCTCATCGTCGCCCGTTCCGCGCTCTGGTATGGCGCCGAACGCACTACTGCTTGCGCTGAGTGCCGGCGGCGTCCTCGTGCTGTTGTTGTGGTGGCACGACACCCCAGCCACGTTGCACACGTTCGGTGATTGGCTGACGAACGCAGGCCGTATAACCGGACTCCTCGCCGGCTACGTCATCATCATCTTGCTGCTGCTCATGGCGCGGGTGCCATCACTCGAGCGAGGACTTGGCGCGGATCGTCTCGCCCGCTGGCATGCGATGGGCGGCCGCTACGCGATCTCGCTGGCGGTCGCCCACACGTTGCTCATCATCTGGGGCTATGCCGTCGAGGCGCATGAATCGGTGATCCCGCAGACGGGTGCGCTGTTGACGCAATACCCCGACGTCATGATGGCGACGGTCGCGCTTGGACTGCTCATCCTGGTCGCCGGCGTTTCGATGCGCGCAGTACGCGCGCACATGCGCTACGAGACGTGGTACCACTTGCACTTCTACACCTACCTTGCTGTGGCGCTCTCGTTCAGTCACGAGTTCTCGACCGGCCTCGACTTCAGTGCAAGTCAGAGCGCGCGGGTGCTGTGGAGCTTGCTGTACATCATCATTGCCGCCTTGCTGTTGTGGTATCGGTTCGTCGTGCCGATCCGTGCGGCAGTCCGCCATCGCATGGTGGTAGCTGGCGTCTTTCCTGAAGCACCAGGGATCTTTTCGGTGCACATCACGGGTCATCATCTCGATGACTTGCGCGCCGAGCCAGGTCAGTTCTTCCGGTGGCGGTTCTTGAGCAGCGGAAGTTGGTGGCAGTCACATCCGTACTCGCTGTCCGCGCCGCCGTCCGACAAATTGTTGCGCATCACGGTGAAGGTACTCGGCGATCACTCGCACGCACTGCGGACCTTGCATAAGGGCACGCGAGTGTTTGCCGAGGGGCCGTACGGCGCGCTCACCGAACGCCGACGAACGCGGCGACAAGTTTTGCTACTGGCCGGTGGCATCGGGGTCACGCCATTGCGCGCCTTGTTCGAGACGCTGCCCTCGCGACCCGGCGATCTCACGTTCATCTACCGCGCTTCGAGTGAGCTCGATGTCGTCTTTCGTCGCGAACTTGACGCGATTGCAGAATGGCGCGGCGCTCGCGTCGTCTACCTGGTCGGTCCTCCTGGTGGGGACGCAGATCCCTTTATCGGACGTCGGTTGGCGTCCATCGTGCCGGATCTGGCTGCTCACGACGTCTACCTGTGCGGACCACCGCGCATGATGGATGCAGCGCACAATGCGCTGCACCGCGTCGGCGTGCGTCGCCGGCACATCCACACCGAGTCATTCGAATTCTAGGGTCGTTTCCGAGTTTCAGAGGAGGGTGAGTCATGCGCCGTTTCGTTTCCGTTTTTGTCGCGACCGTAGCCGGACTCATCGTCCTGCTCGGTTTCAAGACTACACAGGCTAAGGCGCCGCGCCCGGTGGCACTTTCGAGTGCCACACCAGGTGACTCACCAATCGCTCCCGACTCATCGACGCCGGTCAGTTCGGCCGCCGCCAGTTCGGAACCTGTCAGTTCGGAGCCTGTCAGTTCGGCGCCGGTAAGTTCCCCGCAACCGTCGACCGCCACGTCAACGAGTGCAGCTACTGCACCGAGTGCTTCGTCGTCCGCGAAGGCGTCACCAACGCCGACCAAGTCCGCAGCAAAGCCGACACCGAAGCCGACGCCGAAACCATCGAGCGCGACCAAAACCGTCACCGGCAGCACCGTGAGTGTGGGCGAGGGTCGCCGGACGTTCGGAGTCGTGCAAGTTCGGCTCACGTTGACGAACGGGAAGATCACCGCGGCAACCGCGATCCAGGTTCCGCAGAATGATGGGCATTCGCTCGATCTCAGCAATTACTCGATTCCGAAGTTGAGTCGGGAGGTCATTTCGGCTCAGAGCGCGTCCATCGACGCGGTCTCCGGAGCGACCTACACGAGCGAGGCCTACGCACAGTCGGTGCAAGCGGCACTCGACGCGGCGAAGGCCTGACATGTCGACCGGCGCGATGCCCACTGCCCCGATGGCTCGGCCGCTCGTGCATGTTGAACATGTCATGGGCACAGTCGTCAGTTTCGACGTGCGGTTCGCCGATGAATCGCTGCGGGCGCCGCTGCACGCGGGAATCGCTGACGCCGTGACTTGGCTGCACCGGGTCGACGACGTCTTCAGCACATATCAACACGACAGTCAGGTGTCTCGGCTTGGTCGCGGTGAGCTTCGGCTGGCCGACTGCGACGGCGACGTCAAAGAGGTCCTCGAGTTGTGCGCGCAGGTCGGTCGCGAGACCGACGGCTACTTCAGTTCGACCTATGGTGGTCGGCTCGATCCGACCGGACTCGTCAAGGGTTGGGCGATCCAGCGGGCGAGTGAGCTGCTGTGTTCAGCAGGGTCGGCACACCACCTCGTCAACGGCGGCGGCGACATCCAGGTGGTTGGTGGGTCTGCGCCGGGTGCGCCGTGGCAGATCGGCATCGCGCACCCGTTGGAGCCAGGCGCCATCGCCAGCGTTGTGCACCTCACCGACGGCGCAGTGGCGACGTCGGGTGTCGCTGAACGCGGTGCCCACGTGATCGATCCGTTCACCGGCCAACCGGCCGTCGCGCTCGCCAGTGTCACGCTGGTCGGCAGCGATCTGATCAGGACCGACGCCTACGCCACCGCTGCAATCGCGATGGGCGAGCGAGCCCGTCGGTGGCTTGAGGGGTGCGTCGGCTACGAGGCATTCGCCGTTGCCGCCGATGGCTTCGGCTGGTGCACCTCTGGGTACTCCCGCGTGGGGAGCGTCCCCGCGACCTGACCGCAGTTGCCCGTATTTGCTGCGGCTCCCGGGGCTCTTTGTAGCGGCATTGGCGGCGCGCCCCCGCGCCGCCAGCCGCGACGAGGGAGAAACCGTGCGTAACGTCCCGCGATCTTGGAGTTACCTGCCTGCTGCCGCGCTGCTCGCGGCGATGTCAGTGATCGGCCTGGCCGGCCCGGCATCGGCGGCCTCCGGACCGCTCGCACCCAGTCAAGCGGAGAAGCACTGTGTCGTCGCGCTCGGACCCGCATCAACCGGCGTCCCGGTGGCCGTGTGCTACCCGACCTTCGCCCAAGCGATGCACGCGGCCGGGAGCGTCACCCGGACCGCCGCCGGACCGCTGACGAGCGTGGTCATCGGCATCGACTACAGCTCCACCGGGTTCGCCGGCAGCACGCTCACCTGGACCGAGGCGGCCGGGTGTGGGAGCTATGCCGCGAGCAGCATGCCGGCCGGGTGGAACGACGTGGTCGAGTCGGTGCAGAACTTCAACAGATGTGGCACGACGCTGTACCAGAACACGTCATTCGGCGGTCTGACGTCGTCGGTACCTGTCAACGGGACGAAGTCCTCGCTGGGGTCGTTCAACCAGACGGCGTCGTCGCAACGGTGGTGCACGTCGTCCAGCTGCTGAGACTCGCTAGTCCGGCAGTGCCTCCTCAACTGCTAGTAGCGAGCGGGCCGGCTCGCCCCCTCACCGCGAACCGGCCCGCTCCGTTCCGAAGATGTCCACCCCCGTAGATGGACATCTCCTGGCTTAGGGCGAGGACCCAGAAGGTCCTTCAGTCGCGGCGCTAGCCGCAGGTGTAGTGGCGGTGCGGACGGCGGCTGGCGACTCCGGTGCGAGGCCAAGCTGATCGCAGGTGTCTGGCGGGCCGGGAAAGATCGCAGCGATGCCGTCGGGCAGCGTGCAGCCGACGAGCGCGGGCACCGAGTAGGTGGCACCCGCGACCGGAGGCGTGCCACGAGGTGCGCCAGAACGAAGAGCGCCGACCTGCCATAGCGAGGCGCAGGTGTCGAGAGCGTCCCGTTCGATGCCCGGGTTCCCGACGCCGACGCCGCTGGCAATCGTCGTCCCGGCGAACTTTGCACCGGGGACGTAGACCGCTTCGCTGTAGCAGCGCGCGTACCCCTTGTCGGTGACTGCTCGCGGGTGCAAGTAGGCGTAGGCCGCGGCGGTTCCGCCGCCCGTGGCCACAATCAACGCGACCACGAGGCTGCCAGTGATGTTGCGCCGCTTTCGCCACCACCGTGTCGCCGGCTCCTCGCGAGCGACGAACGCTTCCAACTCGGCGCGCATCGTGGCGATCCGCTCAGGTCGTAGATCTCGCGTCGGTGGCAAGTACGAAACGCTCATGCTCCTTCACCCCGTACCTCGTCCGTACCCACGCGGCTGTCGGCACGCGGGCCGACCTCGTCGGTGAGCAGTACTTTGAGCCGGGCGCGGGCTCGCGAGAGCCGCGACCGGACAGTGCCAATGGGGACGCCGAGAGCTGCCGCGGCCTCTTCGTAGCTGAGGCCTTCCCAGTCGCACATCGCGACGACGTCCTGATCCGCGCGCTTGAGGGTTCGCAGTGCTGACAGCACGCGTTGCATCTGCCGCTCGCTGTCGATCCGGGCGGCGACCTCGTCGGCGTGGTCGCCGACGTCCTGCGTCAGTGGTGTCTTTGCGAGCAGGTTCGCCGTCCGCCGGCGGCCACGCTCAGTGTTGCGGCAGGCATTGTTCGCGGCCACAAACAGCCAGGGCAGTAGCGAGTCGGTGACAGCGATCGAGGACCGCTTGCGCCAGGCCTCCATGAACGTCTGGGAGGTGGCGTCCTCCGCGAGCGTCCACGACCCAGTGCGCCGGAAGCAGTAGTTGTGGATCCGATTCGCGTGCCGGACGAATAAGTCGCCGAACGCCGAATGGTCGCCAGCGCAGGCTCGCGCCCACAAGCGCACGTCCGGAGTCTCGCCGTCGTCGACCGCCACGCACTCCTATGTCCGGCAGCCTGGTTTGAGTTCCATCTTCGTCGCCCCGCCGTCACCCGGGCACGGCCCCACACAGACATGCCCTGGGCACGTAAAAGGCGTCTGACCCTACGGGGGAGGAGAGCCAGACGCCACGCAGATCGTAACTGGTGATACCCGTGGGCTCAATGGTTGCGGACGCGAAGACCTACCAGGCGTGATGTACATCACCCGCGATCCCGCAAGCGTCAGGGCGGGTCGACGTTGAACCCCGCCATAGCGCCTTGCGCCTTCGCACCGCAGTAGGTCTCGAAGGTTGCCAGACCCATTGGCGCATCGCTTGGCACCACAAAGGTCGCCTGCAACGCATCGCCGGTGCGCACGATTTGGGTCAGGGCCAGTCCGCCCTTGTTGTCTGGGTGGGCGCTGTCCCGCCAGAAGATCACGTCCGGCTTCGACGCCTGCGGGGGGCAACGGATCGCGTTCAGGGTGATGACGGTTCCGGGCGGTCCGTCGCCTACCGAGACGCCGAGAGCGCCGCTGATCGACGGTCCCCCCGGACCTGGCGACCCGTAGGCGCTGGCCACACCGATGCCTGCGTTGGTCGTGCCGTGAGCGGCGCAGGCGGTGGCGAGCGTCGCGGCCCCGATCGACGTACAGATCCGCATCAGACGTGTCACGGCGCAGATCGTAGGCGAGGGCCGCAGTGGGGCGGCAGACTGGTACGCGGCAAGCCGGGCTCGAGAGGACGCAAATGTCGGACGACGTCGA
>DATCDK010000034.1:0-4902 GCA_036510735.1 Acidothermaceae bacterium
GCTCAACAGCGCCGTGGTGTCGGGGACCTGCGTCATCAGCAATCTGTTCCTGTGCAGCCTTGCGGGCTACGCCTTCGCCCGCATCACCTTCGCAGGGCGGCAGCTCGCGTTTTTTGCGATGCTCGCGACGTTGATGGTGCCGTTTCAGGTCGTGATGATTCCGACGTTGCTCATCGTGAAGCACCTCGGGCTGGTCGACACGTTGCCCGCGCTGATCGTCCCGAACCTGGTGACCCCGTTCGGGATCTACCTGCTCCGCCAATTCTTCCTGAGCCTGCCCGTCGAGTTGGAAGACGCCGCGATGATCGACGGCGCCGGTCGAGTGCGGGTGCTCACCAGGATCCTGTTGCCGCTCATGGGACCACCGCTGACGACCGTCGCGGTGCTCACCTTTCTCTCCGTGTGGAACGACTTCCTGTGGCCGCTCGTGGTCACGTCAACGCCGACCACCATGACCGTGCAACTGGGGCTCGCAACCTTCCAAAGCGCCCACTTCACCAACTGGCCCCTGCTGATGGCTGGCACGTTGATGAGTCAGCTACCGGTGCTCTTTCTGTTCGTCATCGGGCAGCGCTACTTCGTCAGCTCGATCGCGACCACCGGACTCAAGTAGCACGCCCCTCGTCAGCGCGGACGACGTACGGCAAGGTTGGCGCATGACGAAGCGTGCACGGATGTGGGTGTGGGGCGCGGCGGTCGCCGTCGTCGTGGTGGGCATGGTCGCCGGGGGGGTGGTGATCGGTCGCGCAACGGCACCCGCGCACGACCCGGGCTTTGCGCAGGGAAACGCCGCCGGCTACGCCGAGGGCGTCGCGGCGGGCCGGTCGCTACAGATCGGCGATACCGTGCCGAGCGGGTCGAAGGACGTCGCGAATACGGCGTTCCAGGCCGGCTATCGCGCCGGTGAGACCGACGCCTTCGGCGCGTACGACGGCGGTTGGAAGCTCAGCGCTCCCTACGTCGTCATCCTCGGCAAAGGCGTCGCCGGGGCGGCCTACCGCTTCGTCGAGCGTGACGAGTTGACGCCTGGCACGACGTACCAGTTATGTCCCGACGGGACGAGCCTCTGTCATAGCTAGTTGCCGCACATCTAGCCGGGTCGCGGGCACCCCGCCCGGGGTGTTGTTGCTCAGCGCGTGCAAGAACGCGCGCTGAGCATCAACGGTCGAAGGGCGGCCGCGTCGCCGCACAGCTAGCCGCCCATGCCCGGCATCGCCGACGGATCGAGGTCGGACGCCTTGGCGGTGATCAAGAAGAAGCTCCCCAGCATCGCAGCCACGCCGAACACGACCGATACCTGCAACGCGGTCGAGATGCCGTGCGCGAGCTTCGCATCGCCCGTCGCCCCGTGAGCAGCAGCATGGCGTTGCGCCGTCGCGAACGCGGTGGTGAGGATCGCCAGGCCGAGCGAGCCGCCGACCTGCTGCGTCACATTCAACAGACCGGACGCCGATCCTGCTTCGTCGGGTTCGACGCCAGAGACCGCCACCATCGTCAACGGCACGAACATGAAGCCCATGCCAAGGCCGAAGATGATCAGCGGGCCGAGCAGGTTGGCGACGTAAGTGCTGTGCACACTCACCAGCGACAGCCACCACAGGGCAACGGCGCACAAGATTCCGCCCGCCACCATGAACGGCTTCGGGCCAACCTTCACTAGCTGCTTGGCGCAGATCTGTGCACTGATAACGATGGCCACGCTGAGTGGCAGATAAATGAAGCCGGTCTTCAACGGGCTGTAGTGCAGGATCCGCTGCACGAAAACAGTCAAGAAGAAGAACATGGCGAATAGAGCGCCGGCAAGGAAGAGCATCACCACATAGCTGCCGGACCGGTTGCGATTCTTGAACATGTGCAGCGGGGTAATCGGTTGCGGGCTGCGCATTTCGTTGATCAGGAACCAGACGAGGAGGACGACTGCAGCCGCAAAGCAGAGCAGCGTGAGCGGGTCGCCCCAACCGGCAGTGCCGGAAGCTCGGATAAACGCGTAGACCAGCGCGGTCATGCCGAGCGTTGAAGTGATCGCACCGACGAGGTCGAAACGGCCTGGGTGCTTCTCGGACTCGTTGATGTACTGGCGTGCGATGAGCGCGATGAAGATGCCAATCGGGACGTTCACGAAAAGCACCCAGCGCCATGACGCCCACGACGTCAACATGCCGCCGGCAAGCAGGCCGATGGCGGCACCCGATCCTGACACAGCGGCGAACACACCGAACGCTCTGTTGCGCTCGGCACCCTCTTCGAAGTTGGTCGTGATCAGTGACAGCGCAGTTGGCGACGCGATCGCGCCGCCCACGCCCTGCAACGCACGCGCGGCGAGCAGCCACGACGACGAGGTAGCGAGCCCGCCCAGGAAGGACGCGAAGGTGAACAGCGCGATTCCGAAGACGAACACCCGTCGCCGTCCGAGAATGTCACCGGCACGGCCACCGAGCAGCAGCAGCCCACCGAACGTCAGCGTGTAGGCGTTGAGCACCCACGTGAGGTTCGTGTACGAAAACTTCAACGCGGTCTGAATCGTGGGCAGCGCGACGTTGACGATCGTGGCGTCGAGCACCACCATCAGCTGGCTGGCTGCGATAACGGCGAGTGCGAGGCCCGGATGATGGCCACGTCGGGCGGCACCTGGCGTGCCCACAGCCACCTGCGTCGAGGTCGTCATGAATCTCTCGTTTCCATGGGGAACGCTGAAGGAACGCTAACGTTCACTAAGTACGGACGCTACATTGCATGAGATAGAGAACGCAACCGTTCCTTCGCCTGGTGAGGAGGCAGCCGTGTCAGCTGCGCGTTTGCGGTCCACGATCACGCTAGCAACGGCCGCCGACAAGAACCCGGGCGTGCCCTTGTTCCGATGTCGCCGCCGCGGTGTGGCACTCGAAACTGCCATCTACGACGCCGTCCTTCAGCAACTGAGCACCGTCGGATTCGGTGCGATGACGATCGAAGGTGTCGCTGCTGCCGCACGCACCGGCAAAGCAGCGATCTACCGACGTTGGCCCTCAAAGGAGGAGCTGGTCGCCGACACCCTCGACAACGTGCTCCCCTCCTTGGATCTTCCACTCGATACCGGGAACGTTCGCAGCGACCTCGCAGCGATCTTCACCGTCATGCTCGAGATGATGGCGAGCCCCGCCGGTGGCGCGATGCAAGCACTGATGGGTGAACTCGGGCACGACCACGACTTCATCACCACATTGCACGAAAGAGTGTTGGCACCGCGCAAGGCATTAATGACGGAGATCATGCTGCGCGGAGTCGCCCGCGGCGACGTGCGCGCCGACGCCGTCAAACCGGTCGTTGTCGAAGCCGGTCCCGCCCTGTTAGTACATCGGCTGCTGACGTTCGGCCCGCCAGTCGACCCGGCCTACATGGAGGCGGTGCTTGACGACGTCGTGATGCCGCTTATCCGCCCCTGACTTCAAGCAACATTTAGTCGCGCCAGATCAGCACGAGCGCGCGGTCATCGCTGCCGTCAGGCGCCACCCTGTCAACCAATTGCTTCGCGCCGTCGCGAAATCCCTGTGTTACCAGGCGTTCCGCCTCGCCGATCAGCTTGTCGATACCGACGGCGATTTCGCGTTCTGCGGTTTCGACCACGCCATCGGTGAACAGCAGCATCGCGTCACCAGAACCAAGCACGCCATGCGCCGACGTGTAACTAGCTTCGGCTAGCACACCGAGCACGGTGCCTTCACTGTCGATGAGGCGCCACGTGCCACTGCCCTTCACAAAATGCACGGCCGGCGGATGTCCAGCGGACTCAACGATGTAACTGCCGGTACTCAAATCAACAACAAGATGGACGGCGGTTGCGAACCCTTCGCTTCATCCTTGCCGGAGCAGATAGTCGTTCGCTGCAGGCAAGAACCGCTCGGGTGGCACGGCACCGAGCAGACCCCCTAACGCACCGGAGAGCAGCAACGCCCGGGTGCCGGCGTCGATGCCCTTGCCCGAGACGTCGACGAGAACGACCTCGAGAACGGCGCCCTGACCAGTGCGGGCCGCAACCAGGAAGTCACCGCCAAAGGAACCGGCACCAGCAGAGCGCAGGACGATCTCGTGCTGCCAGCCCGGCGGCAGCACCGGCATTTCGCCTTGCGCGCGCAGCCGGTCGCGCAACTCCAGCAGCATCGATTCGCCACGCAGGCCCTGAACTCCAAGCGTTTCGCGTGTGCGCGCCAAGCGATAGGCGAAGATCGCCACCGCCAGGACGACGACAAGCTGGCCGGCGCGCACAACGTGCCAGCCGAGGATCACCTCGTCGTAGACGATCCCGAGCACCGCGACCACGAGCAGCGCGAGCAACTCGCGCCGGCGCAGCAGGAGCCCGCCGCCGAGGATCGGCAACGCCTCTGCCACCGGCGGCAGCCAGTAGGTGCCAACGACCGGGCAGAGCACGCCGATCGCGACGGCAAGGGCGAGCAGCCACCACACCGCCGTGGCAGGCGCCATCCAGCGGCTCGCGCGCACCGTGGCCCAGCCACGGCGGTCCGATGCAGCTGAGCGCCTCATTCTCATGATCGGGCAGCGTAACGGGCCCTTAAGGGACAAAGCTGTGCTACAGCGAGCTAGCCCAACCTGTGGAACAGTTCGGCCATGCCTAAACGTCGCGAGCCCGGTGCGGGGCCTGGTGCGGGAACGGGTACTGGAACAGCCGCCGGAACAGGCGCACTGCGCGGGCTTGTCGGTGCGGGCCCGTCCCAGGTCGGCATTGTCGGGGCGTTACGTGCCCGCGACGTTTCGCGGCCGACCCCCGAAGACGTCGTGCGCGCAGTGGCTAAGCCGGAGCCAACCGCGCGACCAACCATCCATCAGGATGCGCCTCAGGAAGCAGCCGCTCAGGAAGCAGCCCCTCAGGAGGCAGCGGAGTCCGGCAACGGTGGCGGGACGTCAGTT
>DATCDK010000035.1:0-29280 GCA_036510735.1 Acidothermaceae bacterium
GATCCCTGGTACGGCGTCGGCGTCCGACCGCGTCTCGGTTTCGCAGTCGTAGATGGTGGAGAGCGCATCAGCGCGAATGCGTTTGCTTGCCTCGAGCGCGAAGAGTTCCGACTGCGCGAAGAGCCTGCTGAAGGCGACCAGGGTCGGATCGTCGCTCGGTTCGAACACCGGCTCGCGGTGTTCTGTCAGCGCCTCCAGGCGATCGCGCAGGGACATGTGCTCATGCATGGCGCTCCTTCCTCACCGTCATACTCACCCATGAAACCCGCCAACTTCTCACAGACGCAGGTTTTCTTGCGCTGGGGAGCTGCTTCGTTGAGGAGCCCACCGGTATCTGTGAGGAATCGAAGGGACCTCGTGGGCGGCTCCGCGCTGGGCCAACGGCCTATCGCCGGCCTCAATGTCCGCGCGCCAACTGCCGACGACTAGAGAGACGTCGGGAGGGGTTCGTTGGCTATTAACGCGAACACCCCAGATTCGGCTGCCCCGGCCCAGGACGAGACTCGCTGGGAAAGCCGGCGCTTTGCCGCCTGGTCGTTGCGCGCCGGCATCGTCATCGCTCCTGTTATTGCGGCCATCGTCGTCATGGCGGTCGTCAGTCGCCTCGTGCCTCGACCAGGTTCCGGCTCTCTCGTGTTGGTGGTCGGCTGGTGGGCCCTGGTGCTGGCCAGTTCGCTGGTCGCGCTGTGGGCGGCCGACCGTGCCGCGCGCCGACTGACTCCTCTTGCCGCTCTGCTCGATCTCGCCGTGCTGTTCCCCGGCCGCGCGCCGACCCGATTCGCGATCGCCAGGAAGGCCGGCGACCTTCGGGCGCTGAAGTCCCTGTCGGAGAAGGGCAGTCCCCGCGAGCGGGGTGACCTCGCCACCGCTGCCGAACAGATCCTGGCCCTGGTCGGCTCGCTGCGTGCCCATGACCGGCACACCCGCGGCCACTCCGAGCGGGTGCGCGTCTACACCGACATGATCGCCGCCGAACTCCACTTACCCGCCGCCGGAGTCGACCGCCTGCGGTGGGCCGCGCTGTTGCACGACATCGGCAAGTTGCGGACCCCGACGTCGGTGCTGAACAAGCCGGCGAAGCTCTCGAAGTCAGAGTGGGAAGCAATACGTCGACACCCGGACGACGGGGCGGTACTCGCCGCGGATCTCTTGCCGTGGTTGGGTCCCTGGGGTCTCGCCATCGCCGAGCACCACGAGCACTTCGACGGCACCGGATATCCGCGCGGGCTGAGCGGAACGCACATCTCACTCGCCGGACGCATCGTTGCGGTGGCCGACTCGTTCGAAACGATGACAGCAGCGCGTCCGTATAAGAGAGCGCGTACCCGCGCTGCCGGACTCGAGGAGCTGGTGCGTTTCAGCGGCCGGCAATTCGATCCGGACGTCGTGCGGGCGCTGCTCGCGGTGTCTGCTCCGAAGCTCGCATGGGCGATGGGTCCCGCATCGTGGCTGACCGGGTTGCCGTTCATCGGATCCGCCCCATCTCTGACGGGTGCCGGCATGGCCGCACAGGCAGCGACCGGTGTTGCCGGCGTGGCAGCGGCCAGCGTCGCGGGCGTCGCGGTCGCGGCAGTACCCAACAACCCCGCGCCGACGCCGCAGCCGATCGCGCGGACGGCAACACCGGCCGTCGCTGTCGGATCACCTTCCGCTGCTCCTGCGCAGGCAGTGGCCAGTTCCCCCGCCGCCGGTCGCGTCAGCGCAATCCCCGCCCCGAATGCGCCCGTCGCTTCGAGATCTGCCGCCGCGACAGCTGCGACGGCCGTGCCGTCGCCCGCGGCAAAGACCGCCGCCGCCGGACCCGCACTCACGACCGCCGCCGGCACCCCCACCACCAAGCCTGCGCCGACTACACCCGCGACGCCGCCGAAGAAGACCGTCACGCCCCCGCCGTCCGCCAAAGCACCCGTCGTCCCGCCATCGGCCACGCCATCGAAGCCGACGCCGACCCCGCCGGTCGCGCCTACGCC
The DNA here is from genome assembly GCA_036510735.1 of Acidothermaceae bacterium. Classification (GTDB taxonomy): domain Bacteria; phylum Actinomycetota; class Actinomycetes; order Acidothermales; family Acidothermaceae; genus PALSA-607. Next base: position 1,971 of record DATCDK010000035.1, read on the forward strand.
GACACCGACTCCGACTCCGACTCCGACTCCGCCCGCACCGCCTGCAGCCGGCGCGGTGCGAGTGAACTACAGCGACGCGGGTCCGCTGCCGTTGACGACTCAGCTGATGCCGGAGATCGAGGTCGTCAACACGAGCGCGACGCCGATCGACCTTGCCACCGTCACCGTGCGGTATTGGTTCACCGCCGACAACAGCAACGCGGACCTGAAGTACACCTGCACCTACGCGGCTGCCGGGTGCGGCACGATCACCGGCACGTTCGTGAAGACGGGTGGGCACGACGCCGACCACTATCTGCTGCTGCAACTCAGCGGCACTCTCGCGCCGGGCGCTACTACCGGCATGATTCAGCAGCGGATCACCGAGGCCAACTTGGCTCTGTTCAATCAATCCAACGATTACAGCTACGGATCGAGCATGACTTCGCAGGCGTGGACTCACATCACCGCATATGCGAACGGCAAGTTGATCTGGGGCGTGGAGCCGTAGATCGCCGAGCACGAGGGCCAGCTGTGGATAGTCGCGAATACCATGGCGCCGGTTCTGCCACGATCGGTTGAGGCTCCGCCCGCCGTAGCACGCTGTGCTACGGTGCGGTCATGTCTCGAGACATTACCCAGCGACAGCTGAGAAACGAGAGCGGCGAAATCATGAGGGGGCTGGACCGAGGTGAGACATTCGTCGTCACGCGAAACGGCGTACCCGTCGGAGAACTGAGTCCCCTCCGCCGCCATCGGTTCGTCGATGCCGACACGGCGATCGCGCTATTCCGGGGCGCTCCGGCAGTCGATCTTTCCCAGCTTCGCGCCGATCTCGACAGCGTGGCGTCTCAGGACTCAGGCCCTCGTGCCTAAGCGGACGCGCGACCCACGGGGAGTCATCGACACCTCGGTCGTGATCGAACTCGAACAGCTCGAAGCTGGCCAGCTCCCACTTGAGCTCGCTGTCAGCGCCATCACGATGGCGGAACTCGCTGCGGGTCCGCATGCAACTGCCGACGCCGACGAACGTGGACGCCGTCAGGATCGCCTGCAGCGCGCAGAAGCCGCATTTGATCCGCTCCCTTTCGACGTAGCTGCGGCTCGCGCGTATGGGCGGATCTACGCAGCCGAAATCGCCAGGGGCCGCAAGGCCCGCGGCCCGCGCGCACTGGACCTCCTCATCGCTGCGACCGCGTGTGCCGCAGGCCTTCCTCTGTACACGCGCAACCCGCAAGACTTCCAGAGCTTCCAGGGACTCGTCGACATCGTCGCCGTTTGAGCTGCGGCAGGATTCAGGCATGCCGGACATCGACGAGGTCGCCGATGAGCTCTACGGGCTCCCACTCGAAGAGTTCACCGCTGCCCGGACGCGATATGAGAAAGACGCCAAGGCGGCTGGTGACCGCCACGCGGCTGCTGGCATTCACAGTCTGGCCAAGCCGACGGTGACGGCGTGGCTGGCGAATCAGCTGGTCCGCGCGCACCGCTCTGAGCTGGAGCCATTGCTGGAACTTGGTGGCGCGTTACGCGACGCCACCCAGAATCTGGACGGCGATCAGCTGCGGGAATTGTCTCGCCAGCAACAGAAACTGGTGCACGCGCTGGTCCAACAGGCCCGTGCGTTGGCGCGCGCAGCCGATCGCTCAGTGAGCGAGGACGCGGTCCGTGGATTGGAAGAGACGCTGCGCGCCGCGCTGGCTGACGAGCAGGCTGGCCGCTTACTCCTCGCTGGCCACCTGACCGACGCCTTGCACAGCTCAGACTTCGGCTCGGGATTCGGCGCGGGATCTGACGACCTCGCCGACGTGATCCCGATTTCGCGCAAAGCTGCGGGCAGTTCCCGGGCGCAGCCGGACGAGCGGCCGCCTCGCGACGAGCAGCGGCAACGGGCTGAGTACGCGCTCGCCGAGGCGGGGCGGGCGCTCGCCGGCGCAACAGCTGCCCGAGACGACGCGCGGGCACGGGCAACCGCAGCTGAGGAGGCTGCGGCGTCCGCTCACACACGGATCGAGGTACTGCGTCAGCAATTAGAGGAGGCGAACCACGCGGCGTCCGATGCCGACCGCCACCGTCGCGAGGTCGCCAGCGCACTGGAGCAAGCCGAGCGCGCCGTCCGGGGTGCCGACCGCCGAAACGCTGAGGCACAAGAGCGGCGCGACGGCATCGCGAAGGGTGACTGACGAGCGCACCGTTTGATGCCGTCAGACCGCTTGCCCGAGATCGGGCTTCACCGAAGGTCCGACAAGGGAGTCGTGCACCTCGGCGTCGAAGAGTTGGAAGCGATTCTTGCCGCTGCCCTTCGCCATGTACATCGCGAAGTCGGCGTTGCGCAATAGCTCCGCCGCGTCAGCAGTTTCGGCCAGGCGAACGGCGGCACCGATGCTCACCGACACAACAAGACTGCGGTTGTTGAGAGTGAATGGGAGGTGCAACGTGCTAAGAATCCGTTCCGCGACAGCACTCGCGGCGGTGCTCGCATCTGGCGCTACCACCAGAATAGCGAATTCGTCCCCACCGAGACGGGCTACCGAGTCTTGCGGACGCACGCAATCGTTCAGTCTGGTCGCCAGCTGGACCAGCAATGCATCGCCTCCCTCGTGGCCCAGTGAATCGTTGACCTCTTTGAAGTCGTCGACGTCGATGAAAAGAACGCCCTCCTGCATGGCTCTGCGATCGGCGCTGCGCCCAAACGACGAAGTGAGGCGTTCCGTAAGTGACGCGCGATTCAGGAGTCCGGTCAGGGAGTCGCGGGTAGCTCGAAACGTGAGGGCCACGTGACTCTCGCGCAACGCGCCGGCCATGCCGTTGAAGGCACCGGCCAATTCACCGAGCTCATCGCTTCGCCCGATGGCGATGCGATGCTCATACTCGCCGGCCTGGAGTTTCAAGACGCCTTGGTGCATCGTCGTCACTGGGCGCAACAGGTCGCGGACCATTCGGCGCCGGTAGTACACCGTCGCCGCAAGCGCAAGGCTGAAGAGGCAAAGTAGCGCGACGATCAGCAACCGCTCGAGGCTGGCTGCGTGGGCGAGCCCCCGATCCATCGCGTCGAGCGATGGCCCCTCCAAGCTGCCGATCAATGCTCCGACGGCGTCGGAGGACGCGCCATACAGCGGGTTGTCGACCGAATGGTCGCCATGCAGGTCCCCAACCTCCGTGCTCCACAGGCCGTAGGTCGTCAGGCCGCTTTGCCAGAGCTTCGCCGCCTGGACCACGGTTGCCCGCATGCCGTTGTTGACGGGGAACACGGTCTGGGCATGGGCGAACAGTGCGGAGATTTCCTGCTGCTGTTGAACATACGCAAGGCGATCAACAGACTCATTACTGAGGAGCTTGTGCCCAGTTTCCTCGTGCGCCACAACATCCTTGCTGAGCGTGGCGACCGTTACCGACTCGACATGCAACTGGCGCCCCGTCGCCCGAACTTGGTCAACCAGCCCGCGCACCCCAACGATGGTGGCGATCGCCGACACCAACAAGAGCACCAGCATGATCGCGAACGCGCGGGACCACTCACGCCGCAGGCTGCGCCGACGCGTGGCCCCATTCTTGGCCAGTAGCGGGTCTGGGCTACCCATGGCAATGCCTTCCAGGGCCGTGGCGACGAGTGTCGTCTGCGCTCAATCGGTCGCTCGCAACCAAATCTGAGACGTCTTAGGGGTGACATCGCATTTGCCCGCGTGTAAGCCTGTAATCACGGGCGGACGGATACGGCGATCGGCGACGAACCGGTGCCGACGTTATTCGAGCAGCACCCGGCTGACAGCTGTTCGTCCGATGACTTTGCTCTCTACGATTCGTCTCACTGACGAGCCGCCCATGAGCGGCACGGTTGGAGGAGTCGGCATGAGCGGTGTTCGGGTACTGGTCGGCACCCGCAAGGGAGCTTTCGTCTTAACATCCGACGGGGGGCGAACTGCGTGGGATGTGAGCGGCCCACACTTCCCCGGGTGGGAGATCTACCACGTCGCCGGGTCGGCCGCCGATCCGACGCGGCTCTACGCGTCGCAGTCCAGCGGCTGGTTCGGCCAGGTCATCCAGCGATCCGATGACGGTGGCCTGACCTGGGCACCGGTCGGCAACCAGTTCGTCTACGACGGCGCCGCGGGCACCCACCAGTGGTACGACGGCACGCAACGACCGTGGGAGTTCACCAGGGTCTGGCATCTGGAACCATCACGGACGGATCCGGACACGATCTATGCCGGCGTCCAGGATGCTGCGTTGTTCAAAACCACAGACGGCGGCTCGACTTGGCATGAACTCGAGTCCCTGCGTCAACACAAGACTGGACCTGACTGGCAACCGGGTGCCGGCGGCATGTGCCTGCACACCATCGTCTTGGACCCGACGCGCGAGCAACGGATGTTTGCCGCCATCTCCGCGGCTGGGGTCTTTCGCACCGACGACGCCGGCGCGACGTGGCGTCCAGTGAACAAGGGCCTGCATTCGGAAGGCATCCCCGACGGTGACTCCGAGGTAGGGCATTGCGTGCACAGCCTTGCGATGCACCCCACCCGGCCCGAAACGTTGTTCATGCAAAAGCACTGGGACGTGATGCGCACTGACGACGCTGGTGAATCGTGGCAGGACGTCGGCGACAACCTGCCGACCGACTTCGGATTCGTGATCGACGTCCACGCCCACGAGCCTGAGACGATCTACGTCGTTCCGATCAAGAGCGACTCCCAGCACTTCCCGCTCGACGGCCAGCTGCGGGTTTATCGCAGCCGGACAGGCGGCAACGACTGGGAGCCGCTCACCAAGGGCCTGCCGCAGCGCGACTGCTACGTGAATGTGTTGCGCGACGCGATGGCCGTCGACTGCCTCGACGACTGCGGCATCTACTTCGGCACCACCGGTGGCCAGGTCTACGCGTCGACCGACGCCGGCGACAACTGGTCGCCGATCGTCCGTGACCTCCCGGCCGTGCTGTCGGTGGAAGTCCAGACGTTGCCATGATCCGCGTTGTGCTGCCTGCCCATCTGCGGGCGCTGGCCCGGGTCGAGGGCGAGGTGCAGTTGGACGTCGAGGGGCCGGTCACCCAGCGCGCCGTGCTGGACGCCCTCGAAGCCACCTACCCGATGCTCTGCGGGACGGTCCGCAATCAAGTCACGCAACAGCGGCGTCCGTTCGTACGGTTCTTCGCTTGCGAAGAAGATCTCTCACATGCCGCACCCGACGCCGCCTTACCGGACGCCGTCGCGCTCGGCGCCGAGCCGCTACTGATCATCGGGGCGATGGCCGGCGGCTGAGGTTTCAGCGGAGGTCTGCTGCGGGAGAACCATGGTGGAAACGGTCCCGCACCACAGGAGGCACCATGTCCGCCGAAGACAAGACGCTCGGTTCACCGGATGAGACACGCGGCGGGCCGAACATCGAAGCCGCCATCGCGAACGCCGAAGAGGGCAGCGTGGTCGAGGGCGTGCACACTCTGCCCGGTGAGGATGAGAACCACGACTCGCGGTTGGAACAGATGCCCGAGGTCGAAGGCGTGACCGAAGGCCGCGTCGATGACGAATCGCCGCCAGGCGGACCGCCGTACAAGCCTGAATAACAAGTGGCCTCAGCCGCCGAGGTAGGACATCTCGGCACGCGGCTCATTGCCCCCGCCAACGCGCATCACTTCGGAGTAGCGGTCCCGCCGGCCCGACCACACGCCAGAGATCGCCCGCCGCAGTTCGTCGTCAGACGATCCTGCTCGCATCAACGCCCGCAGGTCGAGTTTTCGTGACCCGAAGAGGCAAGTGAACAGCTCGCCTATCGAGGTCACTCGCGCCCGCGTGCAGTCGGTGCAGAACGGTTGTGTGACGGAGGAGATGACGCCGATTTCACCGCTGCCATCGACATAACGCCAGCGCTTCGCCACCTCACCGCGCCGAATCGAGGGCATCGGCTCGACGGGGAACACAGCACCGATGCGGGCGATGACCTCGGCCGAGGGGACTACGTCGTCCAGCACCCACTTGTTGGTGTCACCAACATCCATGTACTCGATGAACCGCAGAACATGTCCATGGGCGCGAGCGAATTCGGCGAGTTCGACAATCCCCTCGTCGTTGCGCCCACGGCGCACGACAGCATTGAGCTTCACCGGAGAGAGGCCGGCATCCGTCGCCGCCGCAATCCCGTCAAGCACCGTCGCCAGCGCCAGTCGGGTGTCGGCCATCGCGGCGAACATCGCTGGGTCGATGCTATCGAGGCTCACGGTGACGCGGTTGAGTCCTGCTGCACGCAACGACATTGCTCTCGTCGCGAGCAACGAGCCGTTCGTCGTTAACGCAACGTCGTCGATGCCAGGCGTCGCCGCCACCATGGAAACAAGTGTTTCGAGATCCTTGCGCAGCAGCGGCTCACCACCGGTGAGTCGCACCTTGCTGACGCCGAGCTGCGCGAACACCGACACCAGACGAGCGAACTCCTCATAGGTCAAGATCTCGGTGCGGGCGAGGAACGCATGGTTGGGCCCGAAAGCTTCGCGCGGCATGCAATAGATGCAGCGGAAGTTGCACCGATCCGTCACCGAGAGGCGAAGGTCGCGCACCGGCCGACCAAGCTGATCCAGCGGTCCAGAACTCACGACGTCGACACCAGCACAAGTCGATCGCTCGCGCGCACGCGTTGCGCACTCGTCCGTCGCCGCTCGCACCACAGCACGAGCGCATCGCCTGCGAAGGTCAACACGACGCCACCGACGAGCATCGCAACGGCACCGCGATGAATGTCGGCCAAGCTGTGGTCTGGGCTGATGAACTTGCCCTCGGCGAACATGGCGGCCGAGATCGCAACGTAGATCGGCGCTCCTGCGGTGACGAGGGCGAGCTTGAGCCGCACGCTTGGTCGCCACGCGACGGGGTCCTGGCCGAGCATCGGTACCCAGAACATCAGCCCGCAGGCCAGGAAGTACACGTGCACGAATTCGTGGAAGCCTTGATTCACCTCCGACAGCCGGTACAGCGGTGTGAGCAGATACACCGCCATCGAGCCGAAGTAGTCGAGCGGCAACAGCACCGCCGCAGTTGTGCCGGTGATCAACCGCATGCTCGGGTCATGCAAGATCTCTGCGACGAAGCGGCGCACTGTTCCCGAACCTGCGGCAAAGCAGAGCCGGACCGGTGCACCCAACGCGAGGAGCGGCGCCGCCACCATCATGAGGACGAGGTGCTGTGTCATGTGCACCCACAGCAGGTCGTCGTCATAGGCCGCAAAGCCGGACTGCAGCACGATCGCGAGCGAGGCCACGCCGAACACGAAACTGACCGTACGAAACGCTGGCCAAGTGCGGCCGCTCGAGCGAACCCTGGCGACGCCGTAGAAATACGCCGCGACCACCGCGAACTCGAGCACGATGCCGAAGATCGATACGCCGTCGGCTTGCCAGTGGGTGAGCATGCGCGCCCAGTCGACGCTCACGCAACACTTCCCTGCCGCCGGAACCGTGCGCCGACTACGACCGCGCGCCGCGCGAGCCGCCGACCGACGATCATCACGAGCAGGCAGCAGGACACGGTCACACTGTCCTTGTCAGCGTCGGCGCCACAACGCCACCCATCGCCGTCGTTCCGACACCACCCATCGCCGTCGTCCCGACACCACCCATCGCCGTCGTTCCGACGAGGCCGTCGTGGATTGGGCGTTCCGTGTCCGTCAGCGGACGGATGTCGGTGCGGCCGGTGCGCACCGAAATGATTTCCGCGCAGATTGATATTGCCGTTTCTTCAGGCGTACGGGCACCGAGGTCGAGCCCGATCGGTGCGTGCAGGCGGGCCAGGTTGGCCTCACTGACGCCTGCCTCACGAAGCCGGCCAAGCCGGTCGACGTGGGTACGCCGGCTCCCGAGCGCACCGAGATATCCGACTGCGGTGTCGAGGGCCGCGACGATGGCAGGGACGTCGAACTTCGAATCGTGGGTGAGCACACAGACGGCGTCGCGCGGAGTCAGCGCGTCGGGCAAGGCCTTGAGATAGCGGTCAGGCCAGTCGACGACCACTTCGTGCGCGAGCGGGAAGCGAGCGTTCGTCGCGAAGGCCGGACGTGCGTCGCACACCGTTACCCGAAATCCCATGACCCGCGCTGTCCGCACCAGTGCAGCGGTGAAATCGACAGCTCCGAAGATGATCATTCGGGCAGGCGCCACGAACGACTCGATGAACACCGATACGTCATCGCGGCCGATCTCCCCGCGCCCTCCGTAATGCCGCAGCCTGCTGGAGCCGGCGGCAAGCTCACCCGCTGCGTCACGGGCCGCGACGACGTCCAGTTCCGCCGTCCCGAGAGAGCCGATCAATGGTTCGTCCGGCCGGTAGAGCAGCTTCGCGCCGACACCCAGCCCTGCGACGACGGTGGCGAGCGCGACGGGTGCGTCGGCTCGCAGCGCCGCGAGAAGCGCATCCTGGACGTCGGGTGCCCACTCGAGGGGTTCGATGTACAGGTGGACAGTGCCGCCACAGGTCAGGCCAACCGCGAAGGCATCCGCGTCGGAGTAACCGAAGGTGAGCAAGCCTCGTTCGCCAGTACCGAGACTTTCTAGGGCGGCTTCCATGACCGCGCCTTCGACGCACCCACCCGAAACGGAGCCCGCGACCTCGCCGTCCTCGGAAACGGCCATCGTCGCGCCGGGCTCGCGCGGACCCGAACCCTCGACGTCGATGACCCGGGCCAAAGCGATGCGCCGACCCTGCTGGCGCCACCGGTCGACGTCGCCGAGGATCTCTTTCACCACCGCATCGTGCGCTCGCGCTCGGCGGGTGTCCAGCGACCTAAGCATTCCCTTAGGTGGGCGTTGACAACGTTGCCGTCGGGCCACGGATACTGCCGGTAGGACGAGGCGAGGAGTCAGCATGCAGGTACCTGCACCGTTCGAATACCAGCGAGCAACCACCGTCAAGGACGCCATCGGGTTGATGGAACGTCTAGGGAGTTCCGCCCGGCTGGTCGCCGGCGGACACAGCCTCCTGCCCATGATGAAGCTGCGGCTCGCCAACTTCGAATACCTGATCGACATCAACGACTTGCGTGGCGAGCTTGGCTACATCACGGTCGAGCCAACGCAAATTCGGGTTGGCGCCCTGACCAGACACCGGGAGCTGCTCGAGTCCGACGCCTTGGGCGCGACCTTTCCGATCTTCCGCGACGCTGAGCGGGTGATTGCCGACCCGGTAGTTCGCAATAGAGGGACGATCGGTGGCTCGCTCTGCCAGGCCGACCCATCGGAAGACCTGTCGGCGGTCTGCACCACGCTCGATGCGAGTTGCGTCATCCAAGGCAGTTCGGGCCAGCGCGTCGTGACGATGGCGCAGTTCTATCGCGGCCCCTACGAGACGGCCGTTGGCGACGGCGAGATTCTCGTTGAGATCCGCATTCCGATCAGGGCCGGCGGCTCCAGTGCGTACGAAAAGGTGGAGCGTCGAGCGGGCGACTGGGCAGTTGTGTCCTGCGGCGCGGCTGTATGGATCGCCGACGGAGTGATCACCGACGCACGCGTCGGCCTGGCAGCTGTCGGGCCGAACACCACAGGGATTCCGGCGATTTCGGAGGCGCTGCGGGGTAAGGCGCCGTCGGAAGAGGTGTACGCAGCGGCGGGCGCGATTGCCGCCGAGAGCTGCAGTCCGACGACTGACCTTCGGGGCAGTGTCGAGTACAAGCGTCACCTCGCAAATGAGCTCACCCGGCGGGCTCTTCGTCGCGCCGTGGCCCGTATCAACGGAACAGAGGTCTGAGACATGCAAGTGTCGATGACGGTCAACGGCACGCCGGTCACCGAGGAAATCGAGGGCCGCACGCTGCTCGTCCACTTCCTGCGCGACCAACTGCAGCTCACCGGCACGCACTGGGGCTGCGACACCAGCAACTGCGGCACCTGCGTGGTGTGGCTCGACAACGAACCAGTGAAATCGTGCACCGTGCTCGCCGCCATGGCCGGTGGCCATGAGGTGCGTACGGTCGAAGGTCTCGAACAAGACGGCGTGCTCGACCCGGTGCAGCAGGGGTTCATGGAATGCCACGGCCTCCAGTGCGGCTTCTGCACTCCCGGCATGATGATGACGGCGCGTGCATTGCTCGATCGCAATCCCGACCCGTCGGACGGCGAGATTCGCGAGGCCATCTCGGGCCAGATTTGCCGGTGTACGGGCTACACGACGATCGTCCGATCGATCAAATGGGCGGCGGCCACTGAGGCAGCTGCACATACCACCCCCGAGGCGGCCGGCGTCTCGGTCACCGCAGGGAGTGCGTCATGACCGCCGTCGAAGATCGCCCGGCCGGATTCGTCAACAACGACGAGAAGCCCGTCGGCTATGGCCGCATGCTGCGCAAGGAAGACCCGCGCTTCATTCGCGGGATGGGTCACTACGTCGACGACATCCAGTTGCCGGGCATGTTGCACCTCGCCATCTTGCGAGCCCCGGCGGCCCATGCCCGGTTGGTGAGTATCGACACCACCGCGGCTGCAGCTCACCCGAAGGTCAAGGCCGTGGTGACCGGAGCCATGCTGGCCGAAAAGGGGCTGGCATGGATGCCGACGTTGTCGAACGACGTGCAGGCCGTGCTGGTGACCGACAAGGCCAGGTTCCAGGGCCAAGAGGTCGCGTTTGTCGTGGCCGAGGACCGTTACGCCGCGCGCGACGCACTCGAACTCATAGAAGTGGAATGGGAAATCCTGACGCCGGTGATGGATGCGCGGCAAGCACTCGCACCCGACGCACCATTGATCCGCGATGACCTCGAGGGCAAGAAGGACAACCACTGCTTCGACTGGCAGACCGGAGACGAAGCAGCAACCGAGGCTGTCTTTGCGAAAGCCGACGTCGTCGTCAGTGAAGACATCGTCTACCCGCGCGTGCATCCGGCACCGATGGAGACGTGCGGCTGCGTTGCCGACTACGAGCGTGTCGCAGGCAAACTCACCCTCTGGACGACGAGTCAGGCACCGCACGCGCACCGCACCGTCTACGCCCTCGTATCGGGTCTGCCCGAGCACAAGATTCGCGTGATCGCCCCTGACATCGGTGGCGGCTTCGGCAACAAGGTGCCGATCTACCCGGGCTATGTCTGCGCCATCGTCGCGTCGCTTGTCGTCGGCAAGCCGGTGAAGTGGATGGAGGACCGCTCAGAAAACCTCGTGAGCACAGGGTTTGCGCGCGACTACATCATGCGTGGCGAGATCGCCGCGACGAAGGAAGGCAAGATCCTCGCGATTCGCACGAATGTGCTCGCCGACCATGGCGCGTTCAACGGCACCGCGGCGCCGATCAAGTACCCGGCCGGGTTCTTCGGAGTATTCACCGGGAGCTACGACCTCGAAGCCGCGTTCTGCAAGATGACCGCCGTCTACACGAACAAGGCGCCTGGTGGCGTCGCGTACGCATGCTCGTTCCGCATCACCGAGGCCGTCTACCTCGTCGAGCGCATCGTCGACTGCCTCGCGTACGAGCTGAAAATGGACCCCGCCGAGTTGCGGCTGAAGAACTTCATTCAACCGGATCAGTTCCCGTACACGACGAAGACCGGCTGGGTCTACGACTCCGGTAACTACGAGCCGGCCATGCGACTCGCGATGGAGATGGCGGGATACGCCGACCTTCGCAAGGAGCAAGCAGAAAAGCGTGAGCGCGGCGAGCTGATGGGCATCGGCGTTGCGTTCTTTACCGAGGCAGTTGGCGCCGGTCCGCGTAAGGACATGGACATTCTCGGTCTCGGCATGGCCGACGGTTCGGAACTGCGGATTCACCCCACGGGTAAGGCGGTCCTCCGCGTTTCGTGCATGAGCCAAGGCCAAGGTCACGAGACAACGTATGCACAGATCGTCGCGGAGGAGATCGGCATCCCACCGGCAGACATTCAGGTCGTCAACGGTGACACCGACAACACGCCGTTCGGCCTCGGAACCTACGGCAGCCGTTCAACACCGGTGTCGGGTGCCGCTGCGGCTCTCGTCGCGCGAAAGGTACGCGACAAGGCACAGATCATTGCGTCGGGAATGCTTGAAGTCTCCGTCGCCGACCTCGAATGGGAGAAGGGCTCGTTCCACGTCAAGGGCGACCCGTCGAAGTCGGTCACGATCCAAGCCATCGCGATGCGCGCGCACGGCGCGGGCGACCTTCCCGAAGGCGTCGAGGGCGGGCTGGAAGCACAGATCTGCTACAACCCGTCGAACCTGACCTACCCGTTCGGCGCCTACATCTGCGTCGTCGACATCGATCCCGGCACCGCACAAGTGAAGGTGCGCAGCTTCGTCGCCGTCGATGACTGCGGCACGCGGATCAACCCGATGATCATCGAGGGTCAGATTCACGGCGGCCTCACGGACGGCGTCGGCATGGCGCTGATGGAGATGATCGCGTTTGACGAGGACGGCAACTGCCTCTCGAGCTCACTCATGGACTACCTCATTCCCACCGCGCTCGAGGTGCCCGAATGGCAGACCGGGCACACCGTCACGCCGTCACCGCATCACCCGATCGGTGCCAAGGGTGTTGGGGAGTCTGCGACCGTTGGGTCGCCGCCGGCGATCGTGAACGCTGTGGTTGACGCCCTGAAGCCCTTCAACATTCGGCATGCCGACATGCCGCTCACACCCTCGCGAGTCTGGGAGACCATGCAGGGAAGGCATCGGCCGCCGGTGTGACGACCGAACCACGCCTGCGCTCGCGGCTCGCTGACCGAGCCTCCGAGCTCGTGGCGAGCCGCCAGCCGTTCGTGCGCGCGACGGTGGTGCGCGCCCAGTCACCGACGTCCGCACGGCCGGGTGACAGCGCGATCATCTTGAGCGATGGAACGATCGAGGGGTTTGTCGGCGGGCACTGCGCGAAGGAGTCAGTGCGCGCAGCAGCATTCACCACCTTGCGCGACGGGGAAGCCATGCTGCTGCGAGTTCTGCCGGACGACAGCACCGTTTTCCCTGAGACGCCTGGCGCACAACTGACAATCAATCCGTGCCTGTCAGGAGGGGCGTTGGAGATCTTCCTCGAGCCGCAGCTTCCGCCAGCGATCGTCGAGGTTTTCGGCGACACGCCCGTTGCAGACGCCGTCGCGGCGCTCGCCGAGACGGTCGGATTCGCGGTCGGCCGCTCGTTGCCTGGTCGGGCAGTAGAGGGTGCCGTTGCTGTCATTGTCTCGACACACGGACACGACGAGCCGGAATGCATCCGGGCCGCGTTGGACGCCGGCGTCGGCTTCATCGGCCTGGTCGCGAGTCGGGTTCGTGGTGAGTCGGTACTCGATGCGATGGACCTCACACCGGACGAGCGTGCGCGGGTTCACACCCCCGTTGGAGTCGACATTGGGGCCAAGACTGCGGCGGAGATTGGGCTGTCGATCGTTGCCGGAATCGTGGCGGCCGTTCGCGTCGACGGTGTGGTCGCGGGCGACGCTGAGCCGGTCGAGTCACCAGCAACTGCGCTCGACCCGATCTGTGGAATGACGGTTGTGGTGCTACCGACGACAGCCCACTTGCGCGCCGATGGCGTTGATTACTGGTTCTGCAGCCAGGGTTGCCGCGATCGCTATGCGGCCCAGGTCGGACAGGCCTGAGTCGTGATTGTCACCGGTCTGGTTCTTGCGGCAGGCTCGTCGAATCGACTGGGTCAACCGAAACAGCTGCTCCCGTTTCGCGGCACCACGTTGCTCGGTGCGACACTCGACGTTGCGCGCGAATGCGCCTTCGATCAACTGCTGGTCACTGTCGGCGGCGCGGCTACCGAGGTACGGGCAGCCGTTGACTTCGGCGATGCGCAGCTCGTTGACAACCCTGATTTCACTACCGGTTGCGGCTCATCGATTAGCGCCGCAGTCGCGCACGTCGACAGCGCCAGCGAGGGCATCGTCTTGATGCTGGGCGACCAGCCGGGCGTCTCGGCAGAAACGGTGCGCCGACTCATCGACGAGGGCGGGACGTCGCAGGTTGCGGTCTGTAGATACGCCGACGGTCGCGGCCACCCATTCTGGTTCGCACGCTCGGTGTTCGACGATCTGCGAGATTTACACGGCGACAAGGCGGTGTGGAAGGTTCTCGAGTCGGGCCGGTACTCCGTGACAGAGGTGGCGATCGAGACCTCGGTTCCGATCGACGTCGACACCTGGGCCGACTACGAGGCATTGCTCGCATCGAGTGGGGTGTCCCCATAGTCGCCCCGGTTCGCGATGCCGCCGAGATCCAACGTCGCCTCGACGAGATGGACTACCTCGTCGATGAAGGATTGGCAACCGCGCTCTACCTCGCCATCGCGCTCGGCCGACCGCTGCTCCTCGAGGGCGAGCCAGGGGTCGGCAAGACCACCGCGGCCAAGGCGCTGGCGCGAGCCCTCGACGTCCCGCTGATCAGGCTTCAGTGTTACGAAGGCTTAACGGTCGGTGAAGCTCTGTACGAGTGGAACTACCAGCGCCAGCTGCTCGCGATTCGACTCGCGGAGGCGAGTGCAGAAACCATCACGGACGCCGACCTGTTTACGGAGGCATTTCTGCTTGAACGGCCGATCTTGCAAGCGGTGCGGCATCGTGGCGCCGCTCCGCCCGTGCTCTTGATCGACGAGATCGACCGAGCCGATGACGAGTTCGAGGCGTTGTTGTTCGAGTTCCTAGGCGAGTCGTCGGTGACGATCCCCGAACTCGGCACGTTCACGGCAGTGCGGCCCCCGATCGTCATCTTGACCTCGAACCGAAGTCGCGAACTGCACGACGCGCTGCGCCGCAGATGTCTCTACCACTGGATCGACTTTCCAACGCCAACCCGTGCCGCCGAGATCCTGCGGCGTGCGGTGCCAGCTGCAAACGAAGCTCTGATCCAAAGCGCGACCCAATTCATCGGCCGGGTGCGGACACTGGATCTCGACAAGCCGCCGGGAATGGCCGAGACCATCGACTGGCTTTCTGCGTTAAGCGCGCTCGGCGCCGCCGAACTCGTCAGGGCAACGCTGGTGAGCACCCTCGGGGCCATCGCCAAGACACCCGACGATCGCGAGACCATGCTCGGCGCGCTCGTTGACGTCGGCCTACCCGCCTCCTCCTCCGAATGATCACCCACCGACGCGCCAAGAGGACCCGATGAAGATCGACAACCAGTTCACTGTCAACGTTCCTATTGCCGAGGCGTGGAACGCCCTTACCGATCTTGAGCGAATCGCTCCCTGCATGCCGGGTGCGCAACTCACGGGCCGGGACGGCGACGCCTACCTGGGCACGGTCAAGGTGAAGGTCGGACCGGTCATTAGCGAGTTCGCCGGCACCGCATCGTTCATCGAAAAGGATGACGCGACGTACCACGCGATCATCGACGCGAAGGGCCGCGATTCGCGCGGATCCGGCAACGCCTCAGCGACGATCACCGCGCACCTCCAAAGCGACGGTGCCGCGCGCACGACGGTCGTGGTCGAGACCGACATGAAGATCAGCGGCAAGCTCGCACAGTTCGGCAGCGGGATGATCGCTGAGGTGTCGAGCAAACTGCTGGGTCAGTTCGCGGCGTCTCTGGAGCAGCTACTCGCATCGTCGCCCGAGCCGTCGAGCGAGACCGAGCCCGTTACCGAAGCGGCGGATGCCGCCCAGTCACTGGCTTCCAGCCCGGCGGCGTTCCGTCCAACGGCCGCCCCGCAGCCCGTCGACCTCACGCATCTCGCAGGAGGTGCGGTAGCGAAACGAGCGCTCCCGGTGCTCGCGGGCCTTGTCGTCATCGGTGTGATCATCTATGTCATCGTCCGGTAGCGGGGACACCGACGACCCAGCTGCGCCTGCCACTCTGCTCAGCGGAGTCGACCGCGCCGCGTTTGCTGTTGCGTTCGCTGATCGATTGCGATCGGCCGGCGTCGATGTCGGGCTGCCCGCCGCGAGTACCTTTGCGCGAGCTCTGGCCGCACAGCCGCCGTCCACCCGCTCGGCGTTGTATTGGCTGGCAAGGGTCACCCTCACTCACCGGCACAGTGACGTCGACGCATTCGACCGGGTGTTCGCCGCGGTGTTCGACCACGCCGGCCTGAATCTTGATCCGCATTCGCGGCGGCAAGCACCTGCACGGTCGCGGGCTGATGATGACAGGTTCGTTCCGGCCTCAGGCGACGACGGCGTCCTGAGTCAGGACGGCGGTGGGCTGCCGTGGGCAACACTGCCAGCCGTCGTCGGGGTGGCAGATGACGAGCTGTCTCCCGTCGGCATACCTGAGCGGTTGCCAAGCAATCTTGCCGGTATCGCGGACACGCCGTTCGAAGAACTGAGTGCAGCTGAGCTTGCCCTGCTCGGTGTTTGGTTGGAGAGCGCGTTCCGCAACTGGCCATCGCGGCGCACCAGACGAGTGCAACCGCAGTCGCACGGCAGATACGTCAACCTGCGCGCGACGATGGTGCGATCACGCCGCAGTGGCTGGGAACCGGTGCACGTCGTGCGTAGCGCGCCGCGCTACGTGCCGCGTCGCGTGGTGCTGATCTGTGACGTCAGCCAGTCGATGCAGGCCTACGCAACCACGTATCTGCATCTCATGCGGGCGGCAGTGCTATCAGCCGACGCCGAAGTTTTCGCGTTCGGTACCACGCTTACTCGGCTCACCTCGGTCTTGACCCACCGATCGGTTGACGTCGCGATCGAGCAAGCAAGCGCAAGGGTGGTCGATCGCTTCGGTGGGACGCGTATCGCTTCGAACCTCGACGCGCTACTTCGGTCACGACACAACGCGGTTCTACGCGGTGCAGTCGTCGTCATCGCGTCTGACGGTTGGGACAGCGACCCGCCGCTCGCGCTCGCAGCTTCGATGGCGAGGCTGCGTCGGCGATCACATCGAGTGATCTGGCTGAATCCGAGGGTGGCCGCCACGGGATTCGCACCGCTAGTCGGCTCGATGGCTGCGGCGCTTCCGTACTGCGACGACCTGTTGCCTGCGCACGACCTGCGCTCGCTCGGCGACGCCTTCGACGCGGTCGCCCGTGTCGGACGGCGATCTCGACCACACGGCGTACGGCCGTTTGCTATTTCCAGAGCGTGACGTGCACCGACGGCCTGAAGTGGCCAATGTGCACACCCGAGCCCTTCATCATGGCTTGGATCGCGCGTGGCGTGGAGACGAAGCGAGTCAACTCTGCGGCAGCCGGGACGATGACGTGCTCGGGCAGCGTCATCGTCGCCCAACCTCCGTCAGCCTGCAGCCCAGGGCCCTTGATGACGACCAAGCGCCCGTTCGCGAGATCGGCGGCAACGGCGAACGACACGGCGAGTGCCACCCCGTTGTTGCGCTTTGCTTCTTCGAGTGCCGCAGCATGACTTTGGAAAATTCGTTGGCGTTCCTCAGGAATATCGAAATGCCGAAGCATCGCGGGCACGACGCCGTCCTCGCCTGCCGCTGAAGGGCCGAGCAACCAGGTCTGCTCG
Source organism: Acidothermaceae bacterium (assembly GCA_036510735.1). GTDB lineage: Bacteria > Actinomycetota > Actinomycetes > Acidothermales > Acidothermaceae > PALSA-607. The sequence goes on from DATCDK010000035.1 coordinate 19,302, forward strand.
CGTAACTGCGCAGAGCGAGGAGCCACCGTGGCGAGAGGGTGACCGACACCGACCACTGCAACGACGTGATAGTTGAGGAACGGCTTACACACCAACGCATTGCTCGCACTCGAAATCCGCGGACCGATCGCCACATCGACGGCGCGCGATGCGAGCAGGGTCTCGAACTGCGACGGTGGCCGTACGCTGAGTTCGACATCGAAATCGTCGGCCCGCGCAAGGAACAACTCGATCAGGCCCGGTGCGGCGTGTTCGGCGAAGAGACTGGTGGTGGCCAGCCTCATGAGACGGCGGCCGTGGCCGGCCTGATTCACTTCGCGAATCGTCTGCGCCTGCAGGCCAAGCATTTCGGCGGCGCGACTCGCCAACCGGAGACCGCCTGGCGTGAACGCGAGACCGGCGGCGGTGCGCGTGAACAGCTGATCGTCGAGTTCTTTGCGCAGTTGCCCGAGGTGTAAAGACACCGCCGCCTCGGTCACCCCGATTTCGGCTGCCGCGGCCTTCACAGAGCCATGACGGACGACAGCGGAGTAGGCCCGGAGCTGGGTCGGGGTCATGTGCCGAATCGTCTCGAGACCGTCACGGCTCATCCCCCCGCAAACGGCGGAAGCACGTCGATCTCAACGTCACCGAGCAACTGCCGGTCGAGGTCTCGGGCCCGCAGCCCGTCGACGAGAAATGTGCAGACCTTCATCACGCGCTGCAATTCGGGCCCGTGGGTAGCCTCGATCACCGACATGCAGGCGCGGATCGTGTCGGCGTCGACCGTCTCCTCGGATACACCAGCAGCGTCGCGCGCGGCGGCGAAGTACCGGACCACGACCCGAGCCATCGCTTCACTCCGCACCTGCGCTTTTGTGCCACTGCCTTGAGTCGAATCTACAACTCGACAGCCGTCAGCATGGTTGGCCGAGATCAGCCGCTCACCACCCGAGTGTTGGTCATCAGCGGTCGTTCTTGCGCCCGCTGATGACCTGAGGTCGAACGTCCCCGCGACCGACCCACCTCGAGTCGACTTATGCGACCTCGATGACGACCTTGCCCTTGGCGTGACCGCCCTCAACTGCGGCCAATGCGTCGGCTGCCTTGTCGAGCGGGACGACATCTTCAACGTGCGGATCGAGCTTGCGGTCGCCGACCATCAGAGCGAGCAGATCGAGCACCCGGCGGTCGTAGTCGCGCACGATCGCGTGGCCGCCCAGTTCAGCCGCGGTTGCCCCGTCCGCCGCGCTGATCAGCTTGGTCTTGTCGGCGACCAGGTCGGCGACCGCACGCAAACCGTCTCCACCAGCCAGGTCGAAGATCGCGTCAACGCCGTCGGGCATCAGTTCCCTGACCCGGTCGGCAACTCCATCGCCGTACGCGATGAAGGTCGCATCGAGGGACTCGACGAGGGCCCGCTTTGCCTCGCTGGCGGTGCCAATCACGAAGATGTCGAGGTCGCGGGCAATCTGCGCGGCCGCAACACCAACCCCTGCGCTGGCGCCGTTGATGAGCAACGTCTGCCCGGGCTTGAGCTCGAGTTGGGTGACGCCGTCATAGGCAGTCGCGCCGGCGATCGCGAGCGTCGCGGCGTCGTTGAACGAAACGTGCGGCGGCTTGTGTGCAGTGCCATCTGCCACGAGCAGCGTGAATTCCGCCCAGGTACCGGAACCGGACGCGGCACGGCCGAACACCTCATCGCCGACGGCGAACCCCTCGACGTCCTTCCCGACGGCGCGGACCACTCCGGAAGCCTCGAAGCCGAACACGATCGGGAAACTGTCGGGCGGCGTCGCTCCGTAGGCTCCGGAGCGGATCTTCCAGTCGACGGGGTTCACTCCCGCCGCGCGCACCTGTACCAGCAGGTCGGCAGCAAGCGGGGTTGGCATGTCGAGCTCGAGGAACTCCTGCACATCTGGAGTGCCGTTGCTGCGGTAGCCGAATGCCTTGACCATGTCCGTCCCATCGCTCGTCTGAGGATTTCGACCCTAATAGCCCGCCCGCCCGTGGCGATCGGCCAGGTGGCCTCGACAAAGTGGAGTCATCCGCTCCATGTGGAGCTATCTACTCCGTATCGTGCTACTGTGGTGAAACGGAGCAGCAGACTCCCTTTCTCGTAGAGAGCAGATCATGACCGCCACAGACCTGGCACCCGCAGCCGGCGCCCCGACCAGCACGGCCAGCCGGGCGTCCTCCACGGACGCCGCGACCGTCATCACCCCGCCGTCCGCGCCCCACACCGGCGCATCCGCGCCCCACACCGGCGCATCCGCGCTGCATAACCCGCACCACACGCGGCGATGGGGAATCCTCGCGGTGCTCGCCACCGCCCAGCTGATGGTGGTGCTCGACACGACCGTTGTGAACATCGCGCTGCCGTCGGCCCAGAAGGCGCTCGGGTTTTCGACCGGCGACCGGCAATGGGTCGTGACCGCTTACGCGCTCGCGTTCGGCAGCCTGCTACTGCTCGGCGGCCGACTGGCCGACCTGCTCGGCCGCAAACGCGTCTTCATTATTGGGTTGGTCGGCTTCGCCGCGGCGTCCGCGATCGGCGGCGCGGCCAACGGCTTCGGCATGCTGGTCACCGCTCGGGCGGTACAAGGGGCGTTCGGAGCAATGCTCGCGCCGGCCGGACTCGCACTGCTCACCACCACGTTCACGCAGTCGAAGGAACGCGCAAAGGCGTTCGGCATCTACGGCGCAATCGCGGGTGGCGGCGCTGCGGTCGGGTTGCTGCTGGGCGGCGTCCTCACTGAGTACTTGTCGTGGCGTTGGTGCATGTACGTGAACCTGATCTTCGCGATCGGTGCGGTCATCGGGGGAACAGTGCTGTTGCACAACCAGCCTGCTGAAGACCGTCCGCGTCTCGACATCCCGGGCGTCGCGACGGTGTCTGCAGGCCTGTTCAGCTTGGTCTACGGCTTCTCACACGCCGAGTCGGCGGGCTGGGGTTCGACGACGACCGTGGCGTTCCTCGTCGCTGGTGTTCTGCTGCTGCTCGCGTTTGTCGGCATTCAGACTCGCTCGCGCAATCCCTTGCTACCACTACGAATTCTCGCCAACCGCAACCGCAGCGGCGCGTACCTCGCGATCTTCGTTGCTGGCATGGGCATGTTCGGTGCGTTCTTGTTCCTGAGCTACTACATGCAGGGCACGCTGCACTACAGCGCCGTGATGTCGGGGCTCGCGTTCATCCCGCTGACGGTCTCGCTCGTAGCTACGTCGATCACGTCGACGATCGTCTTGACCCCGCGCGTCGGTCCTCGTTGGACAGTCGGCATCGGCATGCTCATCGCCAGTGCTGGCATGGTGCTGTTCACCGGAATCGGCGTCGACACGCCCTACGTTGCCCACATCCTGCCCGGCACGATCGTCATGGGCTTCGGCATGGGCCTGACCTTCTCCCGCGCGATGTCGCTCGCCACGTCTGAGGTCGAGCACGAAGACGCAGGAGTTGCGTCAGCACTGGTCAACACCGGTCAGCAGGTCGGTGGCTCGATCGGCACGGCGCTGCTCAACACGTTGGCTGCAAGTGCCGCCGCGAGTTACGTCGTCGTGCACGGCAAGTCGGCCGCTGTCCTGGTCAACGCGTCGATTCACGGCTACGTCACTGCGTTCTGGTGGGCAGCTGGGATCTTCGCCATCGGCGCCGTGATCTGCGGTCTGCTGTTGACCAGTGAGGTCTCCATGACAAGCGGGGACGCCGAGGTGCTCCCGTTGTGAGCACCATTCCCGGTGATGTGGCTTACGCTGCCGAGGTGACCGCCACCGACCCGGCGTCCCGCATCGATCCCGCGTCGCCCGCTGACCCGGCGTCCCGCGTGGTTCGCAAGGACGTCGCCCGCAACCGGGCGCTGCTGATCGTCGCGGCCGACGAGGTCTTTACCGAACGCGGCGTCGACGCGACGCTCGACGACATCGCGCGCCATGCAGGCGTCGGGGTCGCGACGGCGTACCGCCACTTCGAGAACAAGCAAGCGCTGCTGGCGGCGATGTTCGAGGACCGGCTGAACAAGATCCTGCAGATGATGCTGGACGCCGATGCGTTGCCGGATCCGCGCGGGTCTTTCGAGGCGTTCGTGTACGGAATCGCGGCTTTGCAAGCGCACGATCGCGGTATGCGTGAGGTGATGCGCACCGACCACGGAATCGACAAGGTGTCAGCTATTCGGCAGCGGGTGCAGCCGATCGCGCTGCGGATCGTCTCGCGGGCGCAGGCGGCCGGCATCTTGCGGCCCGAACTGGAGCCCAACGACATCCCGATGGTGCTGTGGATGACCGGTGCGATCAGCGACTACACCGGCCCGGTGTCTGCGGACTTGTGGCGCCGGTATCTCGACTTCATGCTCGACGGCATGCTGGCCGAGTCGCTGCCCCGGCGCACCATCAGCGTTCCGGCGCTCGACCAGGCGCAACTCGAGACCGCAATGCACAACTGGCACTCCCACCGCTGAGCTGTCGCGGACGCCCGCCCCCCGCCGTCCCGCCGTCCCCGCCTCCCGCCGTCCCGCCGTCCGTCCGTCCCCGCCTTTCGTCCAAATCCTGCGCACTTACTGCCCTCAGTGGGCAGCGTGTGCGCAGTCTGAGGGTCGACGACTAGCTGACACGCGCAGTGAGCTGGCGCACTCGCTCCAACACGGTCGACACGACCCAATCGGGGCGTTGCCGAATCTGGGTCGCCGTGAATGAGAGCAGCCCCCAGTCAGCGAGTTGTAGAAGCGCGGCTTTCTCTCTGTCGCGCTCAAAGCCTGGGCGCCGTGCATGTGTGTCGTACCCGTCGGCCTCGATAGCCAGTCGGATACCCGGCAGTGCGAAGTCGACTCGCGCGACGAACTTCCCACCCGCGGTCACGACGTACTGAGCAATTGGGTTCAGCCCGGCACGTCGCAAGAGCGCAAGGAGCTCGCGCTCAAGGACCGACTCCAGCTTCGGATCGACACCGGCGAGCGCTCGACGCGCGAGATCGATGCCAACCGACCCGGATAGCCCGACGATGCGTGCTTCGAGTGCGTCGACAGATACCCGGCCAACTCGTAGCGCGTCGGCCATGATCCGCGACCCGGTCTCGAGTGGCAGGGTCCTGCCGAGGTCGACCAGCGTCCGAACCACGGAAGTGACCGGGAACCCGTGGCATACGGCGATGTCTTCAGGTGCGAGCTCGGTTCGATGGATCTTTGCCCTAGGCACGTTGCGTGGAGTGCGCCCGACACGCACCGCGATGTCGAAGTAAACCGGCGGTGGCACGCCCTCTAGACCGTGCACCTTCCCAGCCATGCGGTGGCTAAGCCTCGCGCCCTCACCAGCAGCCACGAGCGCGATCCACGCGTTCATGTCTAGCGAGCGAGCGACTCCGGCAAGGCAATAGATGCCGGCGTGACATCGCAGCCAGGTGCCTATTGCCAGCAAGTGACGGATTTGTTTTTCGGAATACCCAGCCGAGAGCGCTTGGGCGCGACTGAAGACGCCGCATTGGGCGAGTGCGATGGCGATAAGCAGAGGCTTCATCTCGTCAATGTCGGCGCCGCAGAGTGGTCGCGACCGATGTGCGACCACTCTGTGGATGTCCGTTGGCGAATGTGGAGAAGGTCCCGCCCCAGATCCTGCGCACTTACTGCCCCGGGAGGGCAGCAGATGCGCACTCTCGCCGAGCGGGCGGGGGGCTAGGCGTTGGGGGCGCCGCGCTGGGGACAGTCGCTGTTCGCCTGAAGCTCTGCGGCAGACTGGACCCATGACGATCGAAGCGGTGTCGACGACCCACACACTCACGGTGCCGGGCGTCGGTTCGGTTGAACTCACCGTCGACTCGCGCGGTGAGGGACAGCCGTTCCTCGTGCTGCATGGCGGCGCTGGTCCGCAGTCGATGGCGCGGTTCTCGCAACTGTTGGCTGAGGCAGGCCACAACCAAGTACTCACGCCGATTCATCCCGGGTTCGGCGGCACCACGCGGCCGGATGGGCTGGCCAGTATCGACGGTCTCGCCGCCGTCTACCGCGCGTTGCTCGACGGTCTCGACCTCGGCGACGTCACCGTCATCGGCAACTCGATTGGTGGCTGGGTTGCCGCCGAGTTGGCGCTGCTGAACTCACCGCGAGTCGGTGCGCTCGTGCTCATCGACGCGGTCGGCATCGAAGTCGACGGGCACGGCGTCGCAGATGTGTCGGCGATGACGGTTCCCGAAATCATGGCCTTGTCGTTCCGCGATCCGGCGCCGTTCCGCATCGATCCGGCGACCCTCTCCGATGCGCAAAAAGCGGTCATGGTCGGTAACGGCGCGAGCATCGCGGTCTACACCGGCACGCCGGCGATGGCGGATCCGACGCTGCTCGGCCGGCTGGACGACATCACCGTGCCGACGCTGGTGCTGTGGGGTGACAGCGACCGGATCGTCGACGCAGAGTACGGCCGGACCTACGCCGCCGCCGTCCGATCGGCGCGTTTCCATCTACTCCCAGGCACCGGCCACATGCCCCAGCTGGAGACCCCCGAGCTGGTGCTGAAAGCGCTGTGGTCCTCCGCCGATTAGGGTTTGCGCCCGCCGTTCAATGCTTACATAATGTAAGCATGCCTAACGTCTTGGTGCGGGACCTCCCCGAGAATGTTCATGCACAGCTGGTAGCCCGTGCTGAAGAGCGCGGTCAGTCATTGCAGCAGTTCTTGACCGCAGAGCTCCGACGTCTTGCCGAGCGGCCTTCTATGGATGAGATTCTCTCGCGGATCGCCGCGCATAAGGGTGGCCACGTTGGCCTTGCCCAGGCTGTGCAGGACCTTGCAGCGGACCGAGACCGCGCGTGATCGTCGTCGATGCGTCGGTTCTGGCAAACGTGGTCGGCGATGATGGTGCGGATGGAGATCGCGCGCGAGCGGCAGTCGCGGGCCAGGACGTGAGTGTGCCGGATCTAGCCGACGTCGAAGTTGTGTCGGTATTGCGCCGCCGGTGGCTGGCCAAGACGATGACGGCGCGACGTTTTGCGGCTGCGATCGATGATCTGGCGATGCTGCCCGCCGACCGGTACCCCGCATCGCCGTTCATGCCCCGGGCCTACGAGCTGCGGGCGAACGTCAGCGCGTACGACGCCACCTACGTCGCGCTCGCCGAACATCTCGACTGTTCGCTGGTTACGGCAGATGCGCGGCTGGCCTCCGCTCCTGGCCCACGTTGCGCGATCACAGTCCTACGCAACTGACCGACAACCAGGCCCCCACCAAAAGCTGTCGGCCCCTGGGCGCTTAAGAAAGCGTCCGGGGGCCGACAACTTTGGCTTAGCAGGTTACTCGGCGATCTGGGCGGAGTTCGCGGCGCTCAGCTTGATGGTGATTGGTGCGACGTCGCAGCAACTTGCGCCGCGTCGGCGGCGCTCAGCTGCACCGTCACCGGTGACACGTCGCCAGCGACCTGCGCCGCGTCCGCAGCGCTTAGCTGCACCGTCACCGGTGACACGTCGCCCGCGATCTGGGCCGCGTCGGCGGCGCTCATCTGCAGGGTCACCGGTGCGATATCGCCGGAGATCTGGGCCGCGTCGGCGGCGCTGAGCTTGGGGATCGCAGTGAACGTCGCAGCGTGGTGAGTCGTGGTGACGCGGGAGATGAGGAAGGACGCTGCTACGAGGACGGCGATGGCAACGGCAATGGCGACCGAGCGCTTCGAGCCGGTCGTGCCGGTTGAGGACGGGTTGTTGCGAACCGGACGGGTAAGTGTGGTGGCGGTCATTGTGGTCTCCTTCTGGCTGGACCACCCCTGCGGTGATCGCCCTGAGTCCAAGGTCGCGCTAAGGAGGTAGAGCGGGCATCGGGAGTCCTCCTCAGATGAGGCCTAGGTAGTACCTAGATTTCCGGACGGCGGATCGGCGAGACGGCCTACTCGGTGACGCCGACGATCGCTGAGCGCTCCTCGCTGATGATGGCGATCTCGACGCGATTGCGGCCGGACCGTTTGGCGGTGTACAGCGCAGCGTCGGCCAGTCGTTCGAGTCGCTCGGTCGTGGCGGCGTGGTCGGGATAGACGGCGACGCCGAGGCTGGCCGTCACGACGGTGTCGGACGACGGCAAGGTGATGTCGGAGATCCCTTGCCGGATCTTCTCCGCGATGAGGGCTGCGCCGGTGACGTCTGTGTCGGGAAGCACGACGGCGAACTCCTCACCGCCGTTGCGGCCGGCGAAATCGCTGGCGCGTAGGGCCGATCTGAGCACTTCGCCGACGCTAGCGAGGGTCTGGTCACCCACGGGGTGGCCGAGCCGGTCGTTGATGTTCTTGAAGTGGTCGAGGTCGATGAGAATCAGCGCGACCGGTGTCAGAGTGCGAGCAGCCTGGGCGACCATGCGCTTCAAGGTGTCACCGACAACTCGCTTGTTGGGCAGCCCGGTGAGCGAATCCGTGGCAGCCCTGACTTCAGCGATCGCGAGGTTGCGCAGGTTGGCCAGTACGGGCGCGGCCTGACTCACCGAGTTGCTGATGCGCTGCTTATCGCTCGCGGTGCACGCTGTCGGACGGTTGACCAGCACCGACCCGATCACCTCACCGCTCACTGTTAATGGCGTGCACGTTGACGTGCCAGCGCAGTCACCGCACACGGTGCAGGTAAGCAGGCGAGGGTGTTCACCGCCCTGGTCGTTACGACGTGCCGATCGGACGGCGAGACACGCTTGTGGCTCAGCATGCTGCAGCGAGCGCACGAGCGGCGAACCCGGCGGCAGGGCGGTGACCGCCTCGAGCCGATCAGCGCTGTTGTTGCGGTTCAGCACCGTCGCGTTGGCGTCGGGAATGATGCGCTCGAGGTGTCGCTGCAGCAGCGCATGCGCTTCCTCTTCATTCTTCGCCAGCTGCAAGGTCTCGGCGAACTCCACCTGATCAGCTTCCGGCTCGGCCGACCGCCGAATCTGGCGGCGACCGATCACGTACGCGGCGAAGGTCACAACCTCTGCTAGTGCAACGGAAAGAGCAGTTATCCAAACCGTTCGGTCGTCCGTTGCCTGAGCGAGCGCTCTGCCGCGATCGGCGTCGTCCTGCTCGCGGCTGAGGAGGTCGTCCAGATGGTTACTGAGCGGCGTGTAGTCGGCGGTCAGTTTGTCGGCGAGCTCCGGTGACGGTCCCGACAGGCCGGCGATGACGCCCGGGTCCAGCACACTGCGTATTGACGCCCATTGACTGTCTAGCTGACTGATTCCCACCAGCTCGGCCTGGTCGTCGTCCGCATGCAGTCTCACGAGAGTCGCGAGACTGGCGTCGGCCGCTGGGATCGATTGCGAGTACAGGACGCCGAGTCGGCTGCGGGCGGCCGGATCGCTACTCAGCAGAATCTGCTCGCCGCTGCTGTAGATGGCATCCATCGCACGCGATGTTGTCGCCGTCGCGGTCTCTGTCGTTAACTCATCCGACACGATTCTGTCGCTGACTGCGGTGGTTGAACGCACTCCGAGGATGCCGACGACTCCGAGCGCTGCAGTCACCAGGGCGAAGAAGACGCACAGGTAGATCAGCCCGACTTCGGCCCGCTGGGAAATGCTTCGCATCGAAGAGCCCTCGGCTTGTGATCAAACCCTGGGGACCCATCGGCCATCAACCACCGGATCTGAGCGACCATCGCCCGTGAACGAACGGACCTAGGTCAGGACGTCTGGTGACGCTCTGTGACCAGATCGACAGTGCGACGGCCGGCGGACGTCGATTGGCTAGCCGCCGAGCGCTGCTGTGATGGCGCTTTGCACGGATGCGGACAGCGCGGTGTCGCCGCCGAAGATCTCGGCGTTGGTGATCGTTGTCTTGGCACCGGTCAGGTAGGTAGCCGTCGACGACGGCAACGTGGCTGGGGCGGTGAGCAGGATCGGCCCGCCGGCGTGAGCCTGGTAGGCGCCGCCGCTCAGGGCGTCGGGGAACGTCACGCCGCTGGCGAGGCCGACACTTGTCGGTGCGGTGAAGATCGCGTTGGCAACCGCAACGGCGGTCGCGTAGCGGTCGGCACCTTGCAACGGAGTCGCAGCAGGATCGGCTGCGACAGCCGGA
>DATCDK010000036.1:0-3276 GCA_036510735.1 Acidothermaceae bacterium
GCACGCAGTTGTGCGCTCTGCGTGCCGATCTGGTCGCCGGTTGCAGTCGCGCCGACAGCAAGAACCAGGGCGGACGACGTGCGGCTGGGGTATCCGACAAGCCACTCGAGCACCCGCATCGCACCCATCGAGCCGCCGACCAACGACGCCCACGTCGCGATGCCGAGGTGATCCGCGAGCGCGGCCTCAACGGCCACCTGGTCGCGCACCGTGATGCGCGGAAAGGCCGACTCCCATCGGCGATTCGCATCGGTCCGCAGCGACGAGGGCCCGGTGCTGCCCTGACATCCGCCCAGCACGTTCGGTGCGACCACGAACCACGTGCGGCTGTCGATGGGTGCGTCGGGGCCGATCAGGCCCTCCCACCAACCAGCCGTGAGGTGCCCCGGGCCTACGGGGCCCACCACATGCGAGTCGCCAGTCAGAGCATGCAGCACGAGCACTGCGTTGGAGGCGTCGGCGTTCAGCTCGCCCCACGTCTCGTACGCAACGCGCACGTCGGGCAGGTGCCCGCCGAGCTCGAGGTCGAATGACCCGAGCTCGGCGAAGCGCCTGTCACCTGGGTGATCTCCCTCGCGCCAACCCCCCGATGCGGGGATGAGATCACCGCCGTCCGGCACCGAGCTCACGCCTCCTTGGCTGCACGGAAGCCGAGGTCGAGGTCGGCGAGAATGTCGTCGATCCCTTCGATGCCGACCGCGAGCCGGACCAAACCGGGCGTCACGCCGGTCGCCAACTGCTCCTCAGGAGACAGCTGTGAATGCGTTGTCGACGCCGGGTGGATGACAAGAGATCGGACGTCGCCGATGTTGGCCACGTGACTGTGCAATTCGAGTGCGTTGACGAATCGCTTCCCGGCCTCGAGACCGCCCTTGATCTCGAACGAGACGATCGCGCCGGCGCCGCGGGGCGAGTACTTCTGCCCGAGCTCGTACCACGGCGACGACTTCAGGCCCGCGTAGATAACCTTCTCGACCTCGTCGCGCTGCTCGAGCCAGTGTGCGACCTTCGTCGCGTTGGCGACGTGCCGCTCGATGCGCAGCGACAACGTCTCCAGGCCCTGCGCGATCAGGAACGCATTGAACGGCGCGATCGCCGGGCCAAGGTCGCGCAGCAGTTGCACGCGCGCCTTGATGATGTACGCCAGGTTGCCGACCGCCTCGGTGTAGACGACCCCGTGGTAGCTCGGGTCGGGCGTCGTCAGGCCCGGGAACTTGTCGGCATGCGCGGCCCAGTCGAAGCGACCGCCGTCGACGATGAGCCCCGCGATCGCCGTCCCGTGCCCGCCGAGGTACTTCGTTGCGGAGTGCACGACGATGTCAGCGCCCCACTCGAAGGGCCGCAGCAGGTACGGCGTGGGCACCGTGTTGTCGATGATCAGCGGCACCCCGTTCTCGTGCGCGATCGCCGCGATGGTTTCGATGTCGAGGAAGTCGCTCTTGGGGTTGGCGAGGGACTCACCGAAGAAGGCCTTGGTGTTCGGCCGAACGGCGTCGCGCCACGACTGCGGGTCATCGGGGTCCTTGACGAACGAGACCTCGATACCGAGCTTCGGAAACGTGTAGTGGAAGAGGTTGTACGTACCGCCGTACAGGCTCGGACTCGAGACGATGTGGTCTCCGGCGCTCGCGATGTTCAGGATCGCCAGCGTTGTGGCCGACTGGCCACTCGCCACCAGCAGTGCGGCGACGCCTCCTTCGAGCGCCGCGACGCGCTCCTCTACGACGGCCTGCGTCGGGTTCATGATGCGCGTGTAGATGTTGCCGAACTCCGCGAGTCCGAAGAGCGCCGCCGCGTGGTCGGTGTTCTTGAAGGTGTACGAGGTCGTTTGATAGATCGGCAGCGCCCGCGCGTTCGTGGCCTCATCGGGATGCTGGCCGGCGTGAATCTGTTTGGTCTCGAAACTCCAGGCGTCGCTCATGGGAATCCTCTCGGGCAATTAGGCAGGCATAGGTATGAATCGGACTAAATGGAAGGGGGTCGCGTGACTAGACGACGGCGTGCCGTACGAGGTCAGCGACAGCGCTGGTCAAAGTGATGCGCGCGACGGCCGACCCAGAACGGGTCAAGCAACAGGGGCATTCGCATCATGGCCGCCATGCAACCACACTCGGCGACCGTCCGTCGAGCCGCTATCGCGCCGCGACGGGCCTAGGCGCCTACTGCGACGTCAGCGAGCAGTCGTCGTAGACCAGGCTGCCGTTGGCCGTGGTCTCCTTGCTCGAATAGATCTGCGGGATGATCCGCTCGCCGGCCCTGACGGCGACACCGGTGACCCGAACCAGCGTCCAGGTATTGAGATGCAAGTTAATGACCGTGACGGTCTGCAATTGCGTGTTGCTGCCGAAGTTCTGGGTGTACTCGAGCAGCCTGATCGTGGCGTCAAGACTGCCCGACGATGTGGGTTCGACGTAGCACGAAGCCGTGTACGAGCGGCCGGCGACCGAGTTGCTGATCACGGTGTTCTGCGTCAGACCGACGAGGTTGGCCGCAGTTCCGGTTGCGGCTACCCGGAGCGCGAACGAGCCGCCATGAAACGGCGTGCTCACCCTCGTGAGTGTGCCGACCTTGAAGGCGATCCAGCCGCCGTTGCCGGACTCGAAGCCAGGGTCAGGCAGCAGTTGCGTCGTGACGGTATGAACGGGCCGTTCCGCATTGTGCGTCGAGAATGCCCCGCTGAAAGATCGCGTCAGGAGAACTGTCGATTGACGCCGGTGATTCGTTCTCGAGCACGATGTCCAAAACGTGCGTGGGCCCGCTTGAGGGCTGCGTCGGCTGTGGGCCCTGGCAATAGGTGCCGCTGGGTAGCGGCGCTGGAGCATCGGCCCGAGCGAGCAGTTGGGTGCCGGCACCGACGGCCAGACAGCCGCCCACCAGGGCAAGCGCCGTCACAGCCGCGTTCGTTTCATCGCCCGCCCCTGGCAGATGTGCGTAACCGAGGGACCCGTGCACCCCGCCCCCGGGTAAAGCCATCACAAGCTACGTCGCGCAACTAGGGCCTCGATATCCCCCAAATGGCTACGAGCGGCAGAGCGATTTCGTCAGCAGCGCCGCGTCTGCGGGGCTATAGGCGGCGGGCGTCTTCGGGTTTGCCTGGAAATACATCACATCGGAGGTGCTCGGCGAGTGTTGCAAGCCCACGGAGTGTCCGAGTTCGTGCTGGACGATCGCGTACAAGCTCGCGCCGCCCGCGTCGTTCAGACCGCTCGGCAACGCCAGCATCGCCGGCGAGATCGCCACGACACTCGTCCCCGAACCATCGAGCTGCCACCGGGT
>DATCDK010000037.1:0-24950 GCA_036510735.1 Acidothermaceae bacterium
GCTTCCGTGCGGGGGGACGCCTTCGCGGCTAGCGACGGCTCACTCGACCAGCTGAGTCTGTCGGGCGATTGCACCGGCTAAAGCGAGGGCATCACGGCGAGACGGGGACGACCGGGGCGACTGTCGCTGCGACCCGATCGGCGACGGCTTGCACATGCACGGCGCCGATCTGCTCCAACAGCGGTCGCGCTGTCGACAGGGCTTCGGCTGCACCGCGCAGGTCGCCGTCGTCCGCGAGCCGCGTCGCAAGCTCGACCCGTACCTGCGCAGCCGGGTAGGCCGCACCCATCGCCGTGAACATCTCGGCCGCCGCCCGGAGCCCGGCAACCGGATCCGGCGACAGGTGCGCCCGAGCTCTCAAGAGGTGCCCCTGCAGCAGCCGGAACCGCTGACCGCGCGGGACGGTGTCGAGTCTTTCGACCAGCTCGGTCAGGCGGTCACGCCCCCCGACCTCGAGCAGCAGGTCCAGCGCCAGGCCGAAGGCGAGCGGCAGGTCTTCGCTGGTCAGACCTAGATCCGCCATCCGCTCGACGCTGTCGGCTGCGAGCGTGGCAGCGCGGCTGCGATCACCTGCGAAATACGACTCGACGGCATCGCGCATCAGTACCCAGCCGCACACGACCGGGTCGATCGAGTCCCGTGCCGGCCCAACCACCGGAAGCAGGGCTGCGATGTCGCCGCGGCCGTACGCAAGCAACGCAAAGCCAGCCGCGAGGTAGGCCTCCCAGTCGATCCGATCGCTGCGCTCGTCGGCGGGGTGGCGCTGGCGGATGTCCTCCACTTCGGCCCAGCGGCCGGCCTCCAGTAAGCAGATGAGGAGGTGCCCGTCCGCAACGATGCGCGAGCCGATCAGTCCGAGCTCGTCGCTGCGCTCGAGAGCGACGGTCGCCATGCGAGTCGCGGCGGCGAGATCGTCGGGGAGGAGCAGCGCGACCTGGTTGAGCATCCGAACAACCGCACGTGGTGTGCGATCGTCACTGCGCGCAGTCGACCCAGCGTGAACGACCATCGAGAAGCGTCGGTAGCCCGCGCCGCTCGCCCAGGCCGCGATCCCGTCAAGGAACACGTCAAAGTTGGACTCATCGCCGTAGCGCTCGATGTCAGGCAGTGCTTGCATCACGGTGCGTTCGGCGAGCGCGAAATCACCAGTACTCTGCGCGGCGACCGAGATGGTCCGAGCCGCGAGGGCGAGCAACCCGACCCTGTCCGGGCGCCCGAGCGAGGCCGCAAATACCTCCTGGGCGAGGGGCACGGACGGAATGGTGTCCCCGCGCACGCCCAACATCCGCGAGCGGTTCATCGTGAGGCGCAACGTCGCCTCCTCGTCGCCACGTCGCTGCGCAGCAAGCATGCCCGCCGACAACCATCGATTGCTCTCGTCGAGCTGCGCAGCGGCGTCGAGGGCGATCGTCGAGGCCGCGATCGTCAGCCGGATGACGGTCTCGTCCGGCAAGTCGAGTGCCAGCAATTGGCTGTAGTGAGCGAGCGCATCGGTGGGCGCACCAACCCCTGCGGCGTGCACGGCAGCTTGCTCGAGGAGCTGTGCCGCGCGGTCACGCAAGACGGCGACGTCCGGCGCCTCAGGCATCGCCGAAATGGCGTCGAGAATGTGCGCGGCGAGGACACCCGCGATCGTGTCGGCATCGGGCAGCGCGGCCAGGTGCTCGGCTACCGCGAGATGCCTCGCGTGCTTGTCGCGACGCGACAACGTCTCATAGGCGCTCGTTCGAAGCAGCGCCTGAACAAACCGGTACTGCCCACGTTCGGGCGAACGAGGGTCGTTGTCGACGATCAGAATTTCCTTGCGCCGCAGGCTGTCCAGCACCGCGTCCAGATCGATATCGGACGGCGCAAGGGCACCGATCCCCGCTCTGGTGAAGCCCAGGCCGAGCACGCTCGCGTCCTGAACCACCCGCCGCTCCGCCGCCGGTAGCGCATCGAGGCGCGCGGCAAGTAGCGCCTGCAGGCTGGCCGGCGGCCCGAGAGCAGACAGGTCGAGCGCTCCGACCGCCTCAGGGTCGACGACGTACCGGCCGCCCGAGGCGACGACGACGTCACGGTCGATGAGCGCGCGGATCGTCTCGACGGCATACAGCGGCACGCCCTCGGCGCGGGCCACGAGTTCGGTACGCAGATCGCGGGGCAGGTCGGCGACCAGGCCGTCGAGAAGCCGCACCATCACGTCGTCCGGCAATGGCTCGAGAAAGACGGTGCTCGACCGCCGGCCAGCGCCAATCCCCGCGCGCCGGCTGGTCACCTCGGGGCGCGCTAGGGCGAGAACCATGATGGCTGCCCTGCTGACATCGAGCAGGTAATCAAGGAAGTCGAGAAACCCGTCGTCAGCCCACTGCAGGTCTTCGACGATCATCGTGACCGACTCGTCGCCAGCACACAGCGACTCGAAGAACGCACGCCAGCACGCGAAAAGGTCGGCCTGGTCGAACACGGCGTCCGACAATCCGAGCAAGCTGGCGAGGCGTGGGCGCAACACCTCGCGTTCGACCTCGTCACTGACATGGCGCCCAAGGCGTTCGTCGAGAGCCGCCGTAACGGTCGCATCGTCGTCCGTCTCAGTTACCCGCAACAGCGACCGCACCATCTCCGCGACAACGCGGCCCGCAACTCCCTGGCCGTAGGACAGACAGCGACCACGCAGCCAGTGCGTGCGCTGGGTGATGGCGTCCGCGTACTTCTCGAATTCCCATGCCAGTCGGGATTTTCCGATGCCAGGCTCGCCGGCAACAAGCACCAGCCGGGCCCGTCGCTCCTCCGCCGTCGCGTGGAAAAGTTCCTTCACCAGCCGCAATTCGCGGTCGCGCCCGACGAACGGCGCTTCGAGCCCGTCGACCCGTTGGGCACCACCCGCGGCGGCTGTCGTGCGCACGGCATGAAAGAGCTCGACGGGGAATGACTTGCCCTTCAGCTCGTGACTTCCTGTCGAGACATACGCCAGCGACGCGGTGGTGAGCGACCGCGTCGTGTCGTCAACCCAGACCTCACCGGGCGCCGCCGCGGCCTGAATCCGGGCCGCCGTGTTGACGGCGTCACCCGCGACAACGCCCTGCCCGTCGGAAGCGATCGCGCCGAGGGTGACGGCGACCTGCCCTGTGCTCACGCCGACCCGCATCTGCAACGCCTCGATGCCGAACTCCGCGCCGAGCACCCGGGCGGTGGCCACCAGGTCGAGTCCAGCTCGCACGGCTCGCTCGGCGTCATCCTCGCGAGCCGCGGGCACCCCCCAGACGGCGAAGACAGCGTCGCCGATGAACTTCTCGACGGTGCCGTTGTAACGCTCGATGATCGCCCGCGCTCGCTCGAAATATGTCGAGAGCAGGTCGCGAACGGCCTCCGGGTCGCGGGCCTCGGCGATCGGCGTAAATCCGACCATGTCGGCGAACAGCAGCGACGCCGTCCGCCTCTCCGATACCGGATCGGACGGCAAGCGATCGCTCTGGACCGCTTGCGCAGGTAGCGAAGCTCCGCTCTCGCGCCCAGGGATCGGCGTCCCGCATTCGCTGCAGAACCGACCACCGCCGAGCGGCGCACCGCATGCAGCGCACGCCTGCGACATCGGGAGGCCACATTCGCTGCAGAATTTCGCGCCGACCCGATTCGCCGCACCGCATCGGGTGCAGGCGGTCTCCGACCCGGCGCCAGGCACGAGTGCCTCCTTCGAACTACGCCGCGAGACGTCCGGCCGCAGCCAGGTCCGTGATCGGGACACGCAAAGGGTACGCCCGCGCACGCCGAAAACGGCATCGAGGATCACTCACCACTTGAGGCGCCGGTATGCAACGCTTCCCCGACGCAAAGTGCACGCGTCGACATGGCAGGGATTGCGAGACGGCGAGGAGAGCAGCGTGGCGAGCTCCACAGGTAGTGGTCGCTACCGCGACGCATTGCGGCAGCGCGACTTTCGACTCATGGTCATCGCCTACGTCGTCGATGCGCTCGGAGGTTGGGCGTACTCGGTCGTCCTGGCCGTCTACGTGTGGGATCGCACGCACTCGACCCAATGGCTGGCGGCAATGGCCTCGGCCGGCTGGCTGACGAGCTTGCTCGTCGGTGGCTATGCGGGCGTGCTCGCCGACCGTTACGAGCGCACCCGGGTGATGATCGTCTCGGCACTCGCGAACGCAGCGATCATGTGCGTCATCGCCGTCGTCGTCGGTACCAATTCGCCGTTGCTGCTGCTGCTCGCCTTGCGGGTCGTCTCCGCTGCAGCCGGATCGCCCTATCGACCCGCGTCTGGAGCGCTTACCCCGGAGATCGTCGGTGAGCGAGATCTCGCCGCGGCGAACGGGCTCTTCTCGACCCTCGAGAGCTTGACCGTCGTGCTCGGACCCGCAGCAGGCGGTCTGCTGCTGCTCACCGGAGAGCCGGTCACCGGCGTCATCGTGAACGCAGCAAGCTTCGTCGTCGCGGCTGGGATCGTTGCGCGGCTGCGCGTTCGAGCCACCGGCGATGCTGCGCCTGGAGAGAACGCGTTCAAACAGTGGCTGGTTGGGATCAAGGCACTGGGCCGAGAGCGCGTGGCGCTGGTGCTCGTGTTGTTCTGCGGGCTCGACTCGGCCGTCTATGGCGCCAGCACCGTCATCTACGTGCCGCTCTCCGAACACCTGGGGACCGGCGCCAACGGCTACAGCTACCTCCTTGCCGGGGCTGCTCTCGGCGGCGTCCTCGCCGCCGGTCTGGCGAACAAGCTCGGGAGCTCCAGCCGCCTCGCCCCGGTCATTTTTGGCAGCATCCTGTTGCAGGCGCTGCCGTTCGCCGTGACAGCAACCGTGCACGCGCCCGTCTTGGCCTTCATCCTGCAGGTGATCTCGGGCGCCGGGATGATCGTCGTCGACGTGCTGGCCTACACGGCATTGCAACGCGACCTGCCACGCGAAGTCCTCGGCCGGGTCCTCGGCGTGTTCGATGCCATCGTCCTCAGCTTCATCGTCGCGGCCAGCTTCGTGGGCGCGGCCTTGCTCACGTCCCACGGCCTGCACACAACGCTGTTGGTCATCGGATTCGCTTTCCCCGTGTTGGCGTTGATCGGCCTGCCTGCGGTGTTGAAAGCCGATCGCGAGTCGGCGGCCGCGGTCGCGCGGCTCGCCCCGCGGGTACGGTTGCTCGGTGCCCTCGATCTTTTCACCGGCGCAAGCAACTCCGTGCTCGAGAGATTGGCAAAGGCAGCGGTGGAACAAGAAGTCCCGGCCGGCACGGTCATCATCCGAGAAGGCGACGAGGCCGACGCGCTGTGGATCCTCGTTGCTGGCAAGCTCGGCATCGAGGCGATCGCCCCCGACGGCACATCAGTCGAGTTGCCCGACGTCGACGCGCCCTCCTACGTCGGCGAACTTGGCCTGCTCCACAACCGACCGCGCAGTGCCACCGTCACCACCAGGCAGGCGTGCACGTTGCTGCGCATCGAAGGCAAGGAATTCCTCAACGCACTCGAGGCGGCGCCGCCGAGCGTGTCGTTGAAGACACTTGCCGGCGTGCGACTTGCCCGCACCCCCGGGCAAGCCGGGGTGCAGGACTAACGTGCGAGCTTTTCTGTGCGGAGTGCGCGGTTCGACACCGGCACCTGGCCCCGACTTCGTCCGGTACGGCGGCCACACGTCATCCGTGGCACTCGCGCACGACGGTGAGCGTCCGAGCCTGGTGATCGATGCAGGCACCGGGTTACGACGGGTCACGAACCTGCTCGACGGCGCGCCCTTTCAGGGCACCATCGTGCTGAGCCACCTGCACTGGGATCACGTGCACGGCTTGCCGTTCTTCCAGGGCGGCGCGAGAGAGGGACACCGCGTCAACGTCTTGCTGCCAGCCATCGACGGCGACGCGGTCGGCACTCTCGCACGCGGACTCTCGCCGCCGCACTTCCCGATCGGACCCACACAGTTAGGGTCCGGCTGGACCTTCGACCCGCTCGTTGAAGGTGCGCGCCAGTTCGAAGGCTTCGACGTCCTTGTCCGTGAGATCCCACACAAGGGCGGTCGGACGTTCGGGTTCCGCGTCTCTGACGACGCCGGGTCGCTCGCCTACCTCGGTGACCATTTCCCGCTCGGCGAAGGCGCCGGGCCGGACGGGCTCGGTGCCTACCACGAGGCGGCGCTCGCGCTTGCGCGCGACGTCGACGTGCTCCTGCACGACGCGCAGTTCCTGGCCGCACAATTTCCCGGCGTGACCTACCTCGGGCATTCGGCGATCGAGTACGCCATCGGGCTCGCCACTCGAGCGGGGGCGAAGTCTCTGATGCTCTTCCACCACGCGCCCGACCGCACCGACGACGAACTCGACGCAATCGTGGCGATGTTTGCGGACGCGCCCGTGCGCGTGATCGCGGCAACGCAGGAAACCGTCGCAGCCCTGGGTGTACCTGGCAGCCCCGTCATGACGGCACTCAGCACTGCGAGGTAGACCTCAACGAACGACAGTGCCGCGGACGACGATGTGCCGGGGATTTCGCAGCACGTTCAGGTCTGCCCGGGGGTCGTCGTCGTAGACGACGAAGTCGGCTGGGGCACCTTCTGTCAGGCCCGGTAGACCGAGCCACTCCCGTGCTTTCCACGACCCCGCGGCAAGCACGTCGGCGTTCGACAACCCAGCGGTCTGCAGCGCCAGCATCTCGTCGACCACGAGTCCGTGCGGCAGATTCCCACCGGCGTCGGTGCCGACGTAGATCGGCACTCCCGCTTCATGTGCCGCTGCGACTCGCGCGTCGGCGCTGCGTTGCAACCTGCGCATTCTCGCTGCGTACAAAGGATATTTCGTCGCTTGGTCGGCGAACTTCTCGAAGTTGGCGACGTTGACCAGCGTCGGCACGACGGCAATGCCGCGCCGCACGACGTCGGCAAGAGTCTGCTCGTCAAGACCGGTGCCATGCTCGATCGAGTCAACGCCGGCCGCGATCAGGTCGGGCAGTGCTTCCTCACCGAACACGTGCACTGCTACTCGCGCGCCCGCCTCGTGCGCGCGTCGCACGGCCTCGGCGAGAACATCGCCCGGCCAACACGGCGCGAGGTCGCCGAGATCGCGGTCGATCCAGTCACCGACCAGCTTCACCCACGGCGTGCTGTGGCCGCCTGGCCGGCGGGCTTGGGCAACCGCTGCATCCGGCAACTGCTCTGGCTCGAGTTCGATGCCGTAGCCGCGGATGTAGCGGTGGGTACGTGCGAGATGGCGGCCGGCGTGCACGATGCGCGGCAGATCGGGTTCGTCGTCGAGCTCAAGGTAGGTGTGCGGCACGCCAGCGTCGCGCAGCAGCAACGCACCGACATCGCGATCGGTAATCGCATGCGCGCGCGCCTCCTCGAGCGGCACCCCGCCCTCGGCCGCCAGGCCGACATGGCAATGCGCGTCGACGAGACCAGGCAACACAAACCCACCGTCGGCGAAGGTGCTGCTATTGGCCGGCCGGTCGAACGTGATGCGGCCGTCGACGACGAAGAACTCGCCGACCTCCGCGTCGGGCAGCACGGTGGCCCGCACCCGCAACGCTGATGTGGTGGCACGTAGCGCCGACGGGGTCGCGCTCAGCGCGGCCTCGGACCGGCCGGACCCTGATTGCCGGGATTGCCTCCGGTCGGCGGGAACCGGAACTTCGAAAGATCCGGCATCTTCATGCCCGGAGGCAGCTGGGCTGGCAGACCAAGGCCACCGTCACCGCCCGGCAACGAGCGGGTGAGCCCGGGCGGCAATGCTGCAGGCGGTGCGCCTCCGGGGCGTCCGCCCGGTCGGCCACCCTTTCCTTTCTTGCCCTTCTTCACGGCCTTCGTCGCGCGGCGCGCGCCCATGCCCGGGAGGCCACCCATGCCGGCCATCTGCTTCATCATCTTGCGGGCCTCGAAGAAGCGGTCGACGAGACTGTTCACCTCGGCCACGGTGACGCCGGAGCCCTTAGCGATGCGTACCCGTCGCGAGCCATTGATGATCTTCGGGTCTTCGCGCTCGATCGGTGTCATCGAGCGGATGATGGCGGCGATGCGGTCGACATCCTTGTCATCGACCTGCGCGATCTGCTCCTTCATCTGTCCCATGCCCGGCAGCATGCCGAGCAGATTGCCGATAGGACCCATCTTGCGCAGCATCATCATCTGCTCGAGGAAGTCCTCGAGCGTCAGCTCACCTTCGGTGAGCTTGCGTGCGGTCTCTTCGGCCTCACCCGCGTCGTACGCACCTTGCGTCTGCTCGATCAGCGTCAGGATGTCGCCCATACCGAGAATGCGCGAAGCCATGCGCTCGGGGTGGAAGGTGTCGAAGTCCTCGAGCTTCTCGCCGGTACTCGCGAACATGATCTGACGGCCGGTCAGCGAGGCGACGGACAGAGCAGCACCACCACGCGCGTCACCGTCGAGCTTGGTGAGCACGACGCCGTCGAAACCGACGCCGTCAAGAAACGCCTGCGCGGTGTTCACGGCGTCCTGGCCGAGCATGGCGTCGACGACGAACAGGATCTCGTTCGGGTCGACCGCATCGCGGATGTCGATCGCCTGCTGCATCATCTCGGCGTCGACACCGAGTCGGCCCGCGGTGTCGACGACCACGATGTCGTGACCCAGCCGCTTGGCGTGCTCGATGGCGGCCTTCGAGACCGCGACCGGATCGCCGACACCGCTCCCCGGCTCGGGGGCGAAGACGGGGACGCCGGCCTGCTTGCCGAGCACCTGGAGTTGCTGCACGGCGTTGGGCCGCTGCAAGTCGGCGGCTACCAGGAGTGGGGCGTGGCCCTGCCCCGACAGCCACTTGGCGAGCTTGCCGGCCAGCGTCGTCTTACCCGAGCCCTGAAGACCGGCGAGCATGATCACGGTTGGCGGGTTCTTCGCGTAGCGAAGGCGCCTGGTCTGGCCGCCGAGGATCTGGACCAGTTCCTCGTTGACGATCGAGATGACCTGCTGCGCCGGGTTCAGCGCCTGCGAGACCGCTGCGCCGCGCGAACGCTCCTTGACCGCATCGACGAAGTCGCGAACGACCGACAAGGCGACGTCGGCCTCGAGAAGCGCGATCCGGATCTCCCGGGCGGTCGCGTCGATGTCGGCATCCGACAACCGACCCTTGCCGCGCAGGGTCTTGAAGACCGACTCGAGCCGGTCGGAGAGGGTGTCGAACACGCGCGCCAGCCTACCGAGCCTGCGTCAACTCCGCGGCGCGCTGGCCCGCAGCGCCTCTTCGACAGCCCGGCGAACCCCTTCGGCCCGTTCAACTGCGAGCGGTCGACCGCCCCGGTCGGTGACGTAGAACGCGTCGACAACCTCAGCACCGAGCGTCTCGACCCGAGCAGATCGCACGTCGAGCCCTTCGGCGGCCAACACCCGAGTCACGGTGAACAGCAAGCCCGGCCGGTCGTGGGCGCGCACCTCCAGCACGGTCGCCTTGTCGGACGCGCCCCCGGGCAGCAGCACAGTCGCGGGCGGCAACGCGATCGACTTTCGGGTCGCTGCGCTGGCTTCGCGGCGGGCCAACTTCTGGGCGACGTCGAGACCGCCTTCGATCGCCCGACGCATGTCGTCTTGGATCCGCGCCGGCTCGACTTCGGAGAAGTAGGTCGGTTCGACATCGAAGACGGTGACCGCTGTCGGACCGACCGACGTCGCTACTGCTGCGCGCACGCCGAGTCTGTGCAGCGCCAGCACCCCCGCCGACCTCCAGAGCAGCCCCGGCTGATCAGGAGCGATCACGGTGATGCGGCTGTGGTCAGGGGTGCCCTCAGAGATCACCGCAAGTTGGCCGGCCTCCGCGAGCTTCACGATCGCGGGCGGCAATTCCGCGACCGGCGGGGGTACCACCTCACCGGCGAGCATGGCCGCCGTCCGGCTGACGAGATCGGAAACGAGGCGAGCGCGCCATTCGTCCCACATCGGCGTGCCTGTGGCGCGCGCATCGGCCTCGGTCAACGCATGCAGCAACTCGAGAACCAGCGGCGAACCAACGGCCTGCGCGACGGCCGACACCGTCGCCGGATCGTCAAGGTCGCGTCTGGTCGCCGTTTGCGACAGCAACAAGTGATGGCGAACCAGCGTCGTCAAGACCACGCTGTCGTGCTCGTTCATACCGAGCCTTGCTGCGATTCCCGGCATGAGCGCAGCACCGGCAATCGAGTGGTCGCCGTCGCTTCCCTTGCCGATGTCATGGAACAAGGAACCCAGCAACAGCAGGTCAGGCCGCGCAACACGACGTGTCAGGGCGGCTGCTTCGATCGCGGTTTCGACGAGATGGCGATCGACGGTGTAGCGGTGCAAGGGATTGTGCTGGCGGCGGTAGCGGACGCTTTCCCACTCCGGGATCAATCGCGCCATGAGCCCGGCCTGATCGAGCGCTTCCAACACCACCAGCGCCGGCCGGCCTGCACCGAGCAACGCGACGAACGCATCGCGCGCGGTCGACGGCCACGGGTTCGGCATCGGCGGGCACTTGTTGGCGAGCAGGTCGATCGTCGGCGGCGAGAGCGGCAACCCAACTTGAGCAGCGGCAGCAGCAGCGCGCACGACAAGAGTCGGGTCAGGAGTCGGATCGACTCCGCGCGCGAGCACCACCTCGCCGTCCTGCTCGACGACACCTTCGGCGACCGGCTTGCGTTCCGCCTTCGGACGCCGCCGCAAGCTGCCCTCGACCGAGCGCCACGTCACGTCGCTCGCATACGACACCGTGCGCGCAGCTTCGCTGACGGCACGCAGCAACTCGTCGGCGTCAGCCATGCCGAGACGGGCCGCGATCGCCTCTTGCTCCTGTGCAACCATGCGGGTCGTCGGTCGGCCCGCGACTTCCTGCAACGTGTCGCGGACGTCGATCAGCCGGCGATATGCCGCACGCACCGGCGGTCCGGGGCCAGCGGCAACCCAGGCCGCGGCGATTGCTTCGAGCGCGTGCACGTCGCGAAGTCCGCCACGTGCTTCCTTCAGGTCGGGCTCGAGCAGGAACGCCACCTCGCCGAGCCGTTCGGCCCGCTCGCGCACCATCTCGTGAAGTTCTGGCAGCCGCTTCGATGCGCGCGAGCGCCACTGGCCGAACGCGTGCTCGCGCAAGCGGGCGGTGAGATCCGGCACCCCTGCAATGTGCCGGGCGTGCAGCATCCCGAGGGCGGCCTTCATGTCGGAGTTGGCGACAGACACCGCATCCGCGACCGTGCGTACCGAGTGGTCGAGCTGCCACCCGGCGTCCCAGATCGGATACCAGACCTGGTCAGCGATCTGCACGACGTCGGACCGGCCGTCGTGCAGCATCATGACGTCGAGGTCACTGCCTGGGCCGAGTTCGCCCCGCCCGTAACCGCCGACGGCCACGAGCGCAACGCCATCGGCGGTGCCAAGCAACTCGCGCAACCACGCGTCGGCCTGCGCTGATCGCTGCGCCCTCAACGCACTCAGGTCACGGGCCGAGTCAGCCGTCGACTCAGTACTTTCGTCGCTCTTGGATGCAGAGGCGACACGTGGTAAACGCGTCGCGTCTGCATCGTCAAGCGATGGCACTGAAATCAGAGCGCACTGATTCCGCGCTCGCCGGTCCGAACCCGGATGACGTCGTCGATCGGCACAGACCACACCTTGCCGTCACCGATCTTGCCCGTCTGGGCCGACTTGACGATGACGTCGAGAACGTCATCGGCGTCGCCCTCATCGACGAGTACCTCGATGCGTACCTTCGGTACAAGATCGACTTCGTACTCCGCGCCGCGATACACCTCGGTATGGCCACGCTGGCGACCATATCCATTGGCTTCGCTGACCGTCATGCCAGTCACACCGAAGGTCTCGAGTGCAGCCTTCACGTCGTCGAGCTTGAACGGCTTGACGATCGCGGTAATCAACTTCATGTGCTCACCTTCTCACTCGTTGCCGCTGGCAGGTGTACGGACGCGTGCGATTCGCCAGAACCAGATGAACCAACAGTGTCGTAGGCCGACTCGGCGTGCAGGTTGATGTCGAGACCCTCGAGTTCGACGTCCCGCGACACGCGCAGACCCATGGTCTTGTCGATGACCAGAGCGATCACCAGCGTGACGATGAAGTCGTAGACGATGACCGAGCCGACCCCGAGAGCTTGTCGACCCAGTTGGGTAAACCCGCCGCCGTTGAACAGACCGTTGTTGCCACCGATCGTCGCGTCGCCGATGATGCCGATCGACAGAGCCCCGACGATGCCGCCGACGACGTGAACGGCGAAGACGTCGAGCGAGTCGTCGACCCGAGCCTTGAACTTCAGGCCGACGGCCAGTGCGCAGAGGGCGCCGGCGACGACACCAAGTCCGATCGCACCAATCGGCGTAATGAATCCACAGGCCGGCGTGATGGCGACGAGCCCAGCCACCAGGCCTGATGCGGCACCGAGTGTTGTCGAGTGCCCGTCTCTGATCTTCTCCACGACGAGCCAGCCGAGCATCGCCGCTGCAGTCGCCACGACCGAGTTGATAAGCGCCCATCCGGCGACCGGGTCGGCGGCCAACTCACTGCCGGCGTTGAAGCCGATCCAGCCGAACCAGAGCAACCCGGCGCCGAGCAGCACGAACGGCACGTTGTGCGGACGCATCCGCTCCTTGGGCCAACCAATTCTCTTGCCGAGCACGAGGGTCAGCGCGATACCTGCGACACCTGCGTTGATGTGCACGACAGTGCCGCCTGCGAAGTCCTCAACGTGGTGTTGCGCCAACCAGCCGCCGCCCCACACCCAGTGGGCAATCGGTGCGTAGACGCAGATCGACCACGCGGTAACGAAGACAACGAAGGGGGCGAACTTCAACCGGTCAGCGACCGCGCCGGTGATCAGGGCGGCCGTGATGATCGCGAACGTGATCTGGAACGTCGCGATGACCGTGGTTGGCACTCCGTCACCAGAGCCCCACATGTCGGCACCGTGATGCATGCCGACGAATGTCGACGCACTACCGATGAAGCCGCCGAGCTTGTCCGTACCGAATGCCAGGCTGAACAGGTCAAGCACCCAGAGCACGCTCACGATGCCCATACACACGAAGTTCTGCATCAAAATCGCCAACACGTTCTTTGACCGGACCATACCTCCGTAGAAGAAGGCGAGGCCCGGCGTCATCAACAGCACCAGCGCTGTGGCGGCGAGCATCCACGCGGTATTGCCCCAGTTAAGACCGGTCTTGGGGTCCATTTCACTCCACTCGTCGGTAGGGCGCTACGGACGACCTCGTTGTCGCTCAGTCGGCAGTAAGTTCGCGGACTGCGATTTCCGGAATGGCACCAGGGTGTTTCACGGGCATGAAGTTCGCCGCGAGCGCATTACGGGCGTGTAACAGGAGCGGCTGAGGCTGGTGCGGGCTAGGAGCCCAGCAGTGCGTCGACGAACGCCTCAGGCTCGAACGGCGCGAGATCGTCCGCGCCTTCACCTAGACCGACAAGCTTGACGGGGACGCCGAGTTCGCGCTGTACAGAGATGACGATGCCGCCCTTGGCGGTGCCGTCGAGCTTGGTCAGGACGACGCCGGTGATGTCGACCACCTCGGCAAAGACCCGCGCCTGCACAAGACCGTTCTGTCCCGTGGTTGCATCCAGCACCAGTAGCACCTCATCAACTGGCGTCTGCTTTTCGATCACCCGCTTGACCTTGCCGAGCTCGTCCATCAGGCCCGCTTTGGTGTGCAGGCGACCGGCTGTGTCGACGAGCACGGTGTCGACGCCGAGAGCGATGCCGGTCTTCACTGCGTCGAACGCGACCGATGCCGGGTCACCCCCCTCGGGGCCACGAACGGTCTGCGCGCCTACTCGGCGTCCCCACGTCTCGAGCTGGTCGGCTGCGGCTGCCCTGAATGTGTCGGCGGCGCCGAGCACCACGGTTCGTCCTTCGGCGACGAGGAGCCTGGCGATCTTGCCGCACGTCGTCGTCTTGCCGGTGCCGTTGACACCGACGACGAGCACGATCGCGGGACCTTCGCCGGGTGGACGCCGAGTCGCCAACGACCGGTCGAGGTCTGGGTCGACGAGTTCGAGGAGTCCTTCGCGCAGGAATGCCCGGGCATCGGCTGCTGACCTCGTGCCGAGCACCTTTGCCTTGGTTTTGAGGGAGTCGACGAGTTCGTTGCTCGCACTGACGCCGACATCGGCGACGAGGAGCAGATCCTCGACCTCCTGCCACGTCTCGTCGTCGAGCGTGTCGCGCGACAGCAATGCGAGCAGCCCTCGACCGAGCGTCGATTCAGACCGCGCAAGACGGGCGCGCAGCCTGACCAACCGCCCGGCGGCAGGTTCGGGTGTTTCGGTGAGGTCGGGCTCGACGACGCTCTCGTCGAGCGCCTGGTCCGCCGGTGCCTGCACCGCTGGAGCGATGGGAGGATTTGGCGCAGTTGGTCCAGGGCGCTTGACCAGAGTCGGACGGCTGGTCGGCAGGGGGATCGATCGCCGACGGCTGCTGCGCACGAAGAACGCGCCGCCGACTCCCGCGAGGATGACGACGGCAAGAATGATCTCCAGGAGGGGCTGCACGGCGCCAAGTCTCCCATTCGCTCCAGAAAGCTTGGCCTGCGGCAGTCTCCGATCGGACGTTCACCCTGTGGATAACCCCGGCAAGCGTCTATAGCGGCCGTACCCTCCGCCGGTGGGATATCGCCGGGGGACCCTTCTTTTCATGCTGCTTGGCGCCGTGTCGTTGGCCGGCTGCTCAGCCGACGTGAGCCATCCGAGCGCGCTCGGGAGCGCAACTTCAGCTCCGCCGGCTACCGCGCCGCGCTCCCCTACCGCTGTTAGTGCACCGGCCTCCTCACCTCCAAGCCCAGCTGCATCGTCGCCGGTCTGGGTCACAAGCCCAAGCCCATCAAACAGCGGGACGCCGACCAGTGCCGCCGTAGGCGACGCATCGCCGCCGACATCGGCTGACGTCATTGCGATGAACGTCCGCGCCACAGCCCGGGCGTTCATCGATGACTTCAACATTGCGTTTGCAAGCGGCGACACCACGAAGATCGAAGCCTTGACATCGCCAACGTGCGGCTGCCGGAATCTGGTCAACAAAATCAAGCAGCACTCCGCCAAGGGCGAGCGGTACGACGGTGTGGCCTTCACGCTTAAGTCGATCGATGTCACGTACCTCGCCGCAGGCGCTACCGGCGAGATCAAGTTCTCGGTTTCTGCCGGTCGCATTCTCGACGCTGCGGGCACGGCAGTCGACACATCGGATGCGGCGTCTGATGGAGACAATGACCTGCTCATCATCAATGCCAGTGGCCACTGGATTGTCCAGCAGAGCTACCTGTTGGGCGCGGGCGATCAATGATGCGCCGGCTTCTCTATTTCGCGGTCGCGGTCCTTGCGTGCACAGCCTTGGCGAGCACAACTTTCGCCTCCGCTCAAGGCCTCGCGGCCTCGAGCGCGATTGCAAAGCCGGCAGCCAGCCCGACCGTCGCAAGCCTCGACAGTTCTGTCAATGGCCCGCACACGCCCGCCGGAGATACGGGCGTCGGCGGCGATGGTGGCACTGGCACGGTGAACGGGACCGACAACCAAGGCGGCGACCCTGGTAGTGGTGGCACCCAAAGTGGAGGCGGCACTAACAACTGCGATGGCTGCACCTATCGCTGGGTCGCGTTCTGCGACCCTGCGCTGGCGAACGCGGGCTGCGGAGCGAACGCGTGCCCAGCAGGGTTCCTGTTAGAAACGCTGATGATTACCGACCCGCGGCTGCCTGCGCCGATCGCCGGCGGGACGCAGTGTCGATCTCCGAGTGGTGCCACTCCTGCCCAGGTGCGGCTCGCGGCGTTCGACCAGTTCTCGCAACTTCTAACGACGGCACATCCGAGCCAGCAACCGGCTGGTCGCGGGGTCGTGAACCTGCCCAGTCTGTTCTCGACCAATACACCCGTCACCCAAGTGTTCAACGAGACCTTGCTCGGCGTGCAGGTAACGCTCAACGTCGACGCGTCATGGACTTGGGACTTCGGCGACGGCACGACTCTGACCACCAGTGATCCCGGCGGCGCGTACCCGACCGCATCGTTGAGCCACGTCTACCTGATCCCGGGCAGCTACGTGGTCACCTTGACGACGAACTGGACCGGCACGTTCTCGATGGCCGGCGGACCGGCTGCGGTGATCCCGGGCGGTCCGATTCCGAGACTCAGCCTGCCGTTCCCCCTAGAGATTCACGAGGCGCACAGCGTCCTCGTCACTGGCTGAGGACGCTGTCGAGCCACCGCGATCGAAAGTCGCTTGCGCCGATAAACGAGGATCAGGTCATGGAACTCGAAGACCTGCGACTGGCGGTGTATCGCTCCTTTGCCGCAACCGGTCACGCGCCGACTACAGCAATGCTCGCCGAGCAGCTAGGTACTAACCGCGCCGAGATCAACTCCGGGCTCGAGATGCTCGCGCACAACCGCCACGTCGTGCTGAACCGTGACGACAACATCGTGATGGCACACCCGTTCTCCGCGGTCCCTCTCGGGTTCGCGGTGATGGGCTCGACAACGTTGTGGTGGGGCGGTTGCGCATGGGACTCGTTCGCGCTGCCTCAGCTCGTGCACGAACTGGAGCCGATGCTGGTCGCGACCAGATGCCCGGCGTGCAACACCCCACATGCATGGAACGTCGGCGTAGAGCAACCACCACAGGGTGACGAAGTCGCGCACTTTCTGGTGCCGGCCACACATATGTGGGATGACGTCGTTCATACCTGCGGCAACCAGCGCATCTTCTGCTCGGCCACGTGCATCGACCAGTGGCTCGAGCGAACAGGACAGACCCGCGGCTACGTCATGGATCTCGCGACGTTGTGGAGACTTGCGGAGCATTGGTACGACGGCCGACTCGACGACGGCTACGTGCGCCACGAGCCGACGGCGGCCGCGGGCTACTTTCGAAGTGTCGGACTCACCGGCTCATTTTGGGGGCTGCAGGCATGAGCACCGCATTCCTGCTGACGTCATTGATCATCGTGGCCACACCTGGCACTGGCGTCTTGTACACGATCGCCGCGGGCTTGGCCCGCGGCAGACGTGCGAGCATCGTCGCCGCGTTCGGCTGCACGCTGGGGATCGTGCCGCACCTGGCTGCCGCGATCACCGGAACTGCCGCATTGCTGCACGCCAGCGGAGTCGCCTTCGAAACCGTCAAGATCCTTGGCGTCGGCTACTTGTTGTACACGGCGTGGTCGATCTGGAGAGACAAAGGGGTCCTCACGATCAACGCACAAGACGAACCGAAATCAGCGTCGCGCGTGGTTCGCTCTGCTGTACTCGTCAACCTGCTCAACCCCAAGTTGACGATCTTCTTCTTCGCTTTCCTGCCGCAGTTCGTGCCCAGCCATAGTTCGCACACCGTGCCCACAATGCTCATGCTCAGTGGCGTCTTCATGGCGATGACGTTCATAGTGTTCGCGGTGTACGGCATTTTCGCCGCGGGTGCCCGCGAGCATTTGATCGCGCGGCCACACATCATCAAGCGCATTCGACGAGTGTTCGCCGTCTCGTTCGTGGCCCTCGGCGCGAAGCTGGCCACGGAATCTCGCTAACGAATCCATCACCCCAACCGGTAGGATTTGGCAGCACAAGCTCGCGGACCGGACTACTTTGCTGAGAAGTGTGCATCGCGTTGAGCGCCAAGGCGGGCGTCAAACCACCGGTGTGGAACGAGCCGCGCTTGCCCGAGCGCACAAATCCGCAAGCGCGGCTAGTTCTTGTTGTGGCCTAGCGACCGGGAGAGCAACACACCCTTCCAATACTTCTCTCGGTCGAGAACGTGCTGGTCCTCGGTTCGCATCGACCAGAACTCAAGGAGTGCGAACATCAGGTTCTGACGGGCGTAGTCCACGCCCCTGCCGTCGACTAGCGCGCGGAGGCCAACGTTGTCGCCGTGGATTGATTCGGCGTAGCTGCTCCAACGCTGCCAGATGCCAGTGTCGCCGTATGCAGAGCCGACGTACGGCTCTCCGGTGAGGCGATCGTGGATGACGTAGACGCCTTTCATATTCTCGAGCGCAATCCGCCAATCAGGCCGGTTCTGGCTGACGATGAGCTGGATGTCGGCCAGCGAGTGATTGATTCGGTCGTGCCCCGGGAAGGGGTCGCCGACGTGCGGTTCGGGGAGGATCGACGCCACCGTCATAGCAGCGATGCACCCCTCCATGGTGCGCCGAACTTGCCGACCGGTGAGCGCCAAACGAACGAAGAGACGCCGAATGAACGGCCCCATCATGTCCTCGCGCAGCCTGATGTCGTAGGAGTGCGCGCCAGGCGTATTGCGCCGCGCCAACACCTCATAGACGCCGCCGAACAGCCACAGGCTCGGATCGTGGCGATCCTGTGCGAGAGAGAAGATGAACTGACGATTGAAGTCGTTCCTAGGGCCGCGCCAACGGTTCCAGTTCTCCCACTCGTGAGGGTCGTTGCTCAACACATCGATCGGGTAGTGCTCGCCGTTGTAAACGGCGCAGTGGAGTTTGCATTGGGCTGGGTCTACGGCTGAGTCAAGCAGTGACGCGAGCGGGATGGGCTCCATCGACGCAGCCTACTATCGGGTGCTTGTCGCGACGCCGTGCGTCAGCGCTCACGACTTGCCGCCCGCAACTGCCGCCGTGAGCGTTCAGCTGAACGCACACACCTACCGCTACCCGCACTGCCTGCGGCGGCCTTGAACGCGAGGGCTTCATTCCCGCCGGTGCATGAGCACCTGTCATCTCGGGTAAGCGGCTGAGGTGAACGTGGCGAGCTGGTCGCAGGGCCGGCGGTGGACCGCAGCCATTTCAGTATTCTCCGCCACAGCACTGGTGGGGCTAACTGCTCTCTTAGTCGGTTCGACGCCCGTAGCCGCAATAGCCGGTTTGATCTGTTTGCCGGAGGGCCACGTACTCATCTACCTCATGTGACGGCGCGCGTCGCGGGACTCCACATATCGCTACCGCTGAGACGCACCGTGCCACGGCACCTGAGTCGCGATGGGACGTCCGCACGTGCCGCGATGATGTACGTGTCGTGATGCCATCGAGCGCGAGGTTTGGTGCGGTCAAAGCCAGTCGCTGGCCATGTCCATTACAGCTGTGGCTACGGCATGCGGGTCGGTGAGCATGTGCAGGTGGTTGCCGGCCAGGTGGGCGGTCGGCCAGCCTCGCAGGGTCGCCTGTGCGGCTCCCTTGTCGTAGGGCCGATCGAACCAGATATAGCCCGCCGAGCGCGTGGTCCAGCCCTGCGGCTCGGGTGGGAGATGGTCGTAGTAGGCCAGCGGCATTCGCGGTTGCTCGGCTTCCACCTAGGTCCGCGTGTGTGCGTCCGGGAACAGTGCATCGACGTCAGCTTCGGCCCACCACGACGTCCACGGTGGCAACAACCCATCGACAGTCGCAAGCTTGCGCAGGAAGTCGGGCGTGGTGTGGTGACCGCTGCTCGGCAGCGCAGCATCGACGAACACGACACCGCGAACCTGCTCGCCGAGGATGTCGAGGACCGCTGGCACGTACAGCCCGGCGTTGCTATGCGGGACCAGAACGACCGGGTCGTCAGCTGCCGACCGGACGATCGACTCAACCCCTGCCGGCCAATACGGCGCTGCACTTTTCGCCACTGCGAGCAAGCTAGGCAAATACACGGACCGTTGTTTGCTCTCCAGTGCGCGGGCGGTTGACCGCCACGTCGCCGGCCCGAGAAACGGACTGTGAATCAACATTAGCGACGGCGCCATCCGACCAGCATGCCGCAGCGACCATCCTCGGGTACCAAATAGTTGTTGACGTACAATGGTTGTAGTCGCACAATGATCGTGTGAAGACGAATGCGGACGACGTCTGGGACGCCCTGGTCTCGCTCGTGATGGACAGCAGAACGGACTGGCGGCGCCAGGCCTGCAGGATGACCGGACTCCGGTTTAACCAGATCCGTGCCCTGAAGCGCATAGGCGCCGGGCCGCTGACACTTGCCGCACTCGCGGACTCGATGACCATCGACGCGCCCGCCGCGACGGTCGCGGTCAACAGCCTGGAAAAGGCGGGACTCGTCGCGCGAACGCCGCATCCGACCAACACTCGCGCCAAGCTCGTCGAACTCACCCCAGCTGGACGCCGGACACTGGACGCCGCAATGTCCGTCGCCGACAAGCCACCACGCGCCCTCACTGCGCTGTCAGCCGCCGACCTTCGCACTCTCGCTGGGGTTGTGGAGCAACTGACAGAGCCCACGCACAACGCACCCGTTCGGAGAAAGTCAGATCCCCATGCTTGATCGACGCCGCCGGCTCTCAGTGCTGGCAATCTGCTGCCTGAGCCTGTTCATCGTCGGGATCGACGTCACGATCGTGAACGTCGCATTGCCGTCGATCCAAAAGGACTTGGGCACTCCATTCGACGGCCTGCAGTGGACGATCGACGCTTACACGCTCGCACTCGCCAGCCTGCTCATGCTGTCGGCATCGATGGGCGACCGGATCGGCCGCAAGCGAGTCTTCATGACCGGACTCGTCATCTTCACCGCCGGCTCCCTGCTGTGCAGTATTGCGCCCGACACAAAGACGCTGATCATCTTCCGCATCGTGCAGGCCGTTGGTGGCTCGATGCTGAACCCGGTGGCAATGTCCATCATCATCAACACGTTCACCGACCCGAAGGAACGCGCGAAGGCGATCGGGGTGTGGGGAGGCGTCGTCGGCCTCAGCCTCGCACTCGGCCCGGTCGTCGGAGGCGCACTGGTCGACAGCATTGGCTGGCGATCGATCTTCTGGCTGAACGTTCCGATCGGCATCGCTGCGTTCATCCTGACAGCGCTGTTCGTGCCGGAGTCAAAAGCGCCCCGCCCACGACGGCTCGATCCGGTCGGCCAGGTTCTCGTGATGGTCAGCCTTGCAAGTTTGACGTTCGGAATCATCGAAGGCCCACGCCTCGGCTGGAGCGCCGCCGCCATTCTCGGGTCCTTCGGGGCGGTACTCATCGCCGTCCCCTGCCTTGTGTTTTACGAGCGGCACCGCGACGAGCCACTGCTCGACATCCGCTTCTTCCACAGCGTGCCGTTCACCGGTGCGATCGTGACCGCGGTCTGCGGCTTCGCCGCCTTGGGTGGGTTCCTGTTTCTCAACACGCTCTACCTGCAATCCGTGCGCCACTTCTCGCCGCTGCACGCGGGTTTGCTCACCCTTCCGATGGCATTCATGGCAGCGGTTTTCTCGCCCATCTCGGGTCGGGTAGTCGCTGCGCGCGGTCCGCGATTGCCGCTTGTCCTGGCGGGCGTCGGCATTGCCGTGTGCGGGGTGATGCTGTCGCAGGTG
Organism: Acidothermaceae bacterium; assembly: GCA_036510735.1. Lineage (GTDB taxonomy): Bacteria > Actinomycetota > Actinomycetes > Acidothermales > Acidothermaceae > PALSA-607. The sequence continues at coordinate 21,186 of DATCDK010000037.1, forward strand.
ACGGACCACACCGCGATCTGGTTTCTGATCGTTGCCTACGCCGTGTTCGGCTTCGGTTTCGGCATCGTCAACGCACCGATCACCAACTCGGCTGCCTCGGGCATGCCACGATCGCAGGCCGGGGTTGCAGCAGCCATCGCTTCAACAAGCCGGCAGACTGGCGCGGCACTCGGTGTCGCCGTCCTGGGTGCTGTTGTCACGTCGCGAATCAAGGGCTCGTTTGCCAACGGCTTCTCGTCAGCCAGCCACCTTGGATGGGACATCATGACCGGCTGCGGAGTTGCGGTCTTCATCCTCGGCGTTGTCACCACGAGCGCGTGGGCACACCGAACTGCAACAGAGGCAGCGAAGCTTATCGAGGCCGATCAGAAACTCGACCGTGCAACCACTGACTATGCAGGCGTCGGTTCGCGCAGTCGCTGACTGATGACGGTCGTGACACCGTCGCCACGCATGGAGACGCCGTACAGCGCGTCGGCGACTTCCATCGTCGGCTTCTGGTGCGTGATGATGATCAGCTGGCTCGACTCGCGCAGTTCCTCGAAGATGCCGAGCATCCGCCGCAGGTTCGTGTCGTCGAGGGCCGCCTCGACCTCATCCATGACGTAGAACGGGCTCGGCCGGGCCTTGAAGATCGCGACCAACAAAGCCAGTGCTGTCAAGGATCGCTCGCCACCCGACAGCAGTGACAAGCGCTTCACCTTCTTGCCCGGCGGCCTCGCCTCAACGTCGATGCCGGTGTTCAACATGTCGTCAGGGTCGGTCAACACGAGGCGACCTTCACCACCCGGGAACAGCCGGGCGAAGATGCCTTCGAACTCGCGCTCGGTGTCGGCATACGCGGCCGCGAATACTTGCTGCACTCGCTCGTCGACCTCGCGAATGATCTCCATCAGGTCCTTGCGAGTGCGCTTGAGATCCTCGAGCTGCTCGCTGAGGAATCGGTGCCGTTCTTCGAGCGCGGAGAACTCCTCGAGTGCCAACGGGTTGACGCGTCCCAACAACGCCAAAGCACGTTCGGCCGTGCGCGCTCGCTTCTCTTGCTCGGCACGCACGAACGGCACCGGCTCGGGCAGCGGTGCGTCGGCCGGGGCATCAGGCTCAGGGAAAACCGGCACCAGCGAGTCAGGCCCGTACTCCGAACTCAACGCCTCACTCTCGACGCCGAACTCGTCCATCGCGCGCTGTTCGAGTTGCTCGATACGCAGGCGCTGCTCGGCGCGCGCAAGTTCATCGCGATGCACCACATCGGTCAGCTGCTCGATTTCCGCCATCAACTCGCGCTCGCGCGTCCGGAGCGTCAGCAGCTCACCCTCGCGCTCTGTCCGCATCTCCTCTGCGCCTGAACGTTCCGTCGTTGCAGCAGCCAACGACAACTCGAGGCGCCCCAGCACGGCAGCCGCACCGATGGCAACCGCTTCGGCGATGACGGCTTCCCGCTCGCGCCGGATCCGCCGCGCAACCGCACGTTCGCGTGCGTCACGTTCAGCGGCGGCCGCGGCGTCCAACTCCGCAGCGCGCGCACCGATCGCGCGTACTCGTTCCTCACCAGTACCGACGGTCAGCCGGGCTTCGGTCTCGGCATCGCGGGCCACCGCCGCAACTGCGGCGAGCCGGTCGCGCTCGGAAGTTGATGGCTCGTCATCCGGCGACGCTTCTGCTGCGACAAGCCGGGCCTCGAGTTCGGTCAGCAGCGCCCGATCGCGATCTCCCGCCTCACGTGCCTGCGCGATCGACCCAGCCATGCGATCGGCTTCCGCAAGCGCGGCCCGAGCGGCCGATCCCAGATGCCCGAGCTGTTCGGCGACGGCGGCCATCGCGGCGTCCGACTCATGCAGTTGCGCAAGCGCAGCTGCAGCCCGCGCTGATGCATCGGCGAGTTCGGCCTCGACGCCGGTGATGGTGAAGCGCAGTCGCTCGGCGCGATGCGTCGCGTCGACCAGCCCGCGACGCGCTTCGTCGAGCGCCGCTTGAACTTCAAGCAGGCTCGGTGTGCTTGCCGAACCGCCGTAGGCCCAATCACGACCGAGCACATCGCCGTCGCGAGTAACAACGCGGACGTCGGGAAGCGCGCGTACGAGGGTCAATGCTGAACCGAGATCGTCAAGAACGGCAACGCGATAGGTGAGTGCCGCCAGCGCGAGTCGCAACTCCTCCGGCGCGTGCACGAGGTCGCGCACCCAATGCGCACCCGGCGGCAACTGTGGCAGCTCGGCCCCGAGCACCTCCGGCTCTTGCATCCAGGGACCCGAACCAATGAGGAGCCCGGCGCGACCGGCATCATCGGACTTCAGCAATCCGAGCGCGGCAATCGCGTCATCGAGAGACGACACCGCAACCGCGTCGGCCGCCGTGCCAAGGGCCGCCGCAACAGCCTGCTCATAGCCACGCTCGACGTCGACGACGGCGGCCACCGATCCGAGCAACCCGGAGATGCGCTCCGACGCGGCGAGCAGCGCACCGGTGCCGTCCTTGCGTGCAAGGCCGAGCTCCAGTGCTTCGGCACGCGCAACCAGTGACGCGCGCTCCCGCTCGACTTCGCGGTCCTGGTCGCGCAACTTCTCCAGCGTCGCCTCGGCGGTGGCAAGCGCCTCGGATGCAAGCTCGTAGTCGTTGTCGAGATTCAGCTCACCCTCGTCAAGACCGGCGATCCGCGACTCCAGCGCGTGGAACTCGCCCTGCGCGTGCTCCGAACGTGCGCGCGCCTCATCGACCGCTTTCGTGAGTCGGCCGATCTCGTCCTCGCCGGCGCTCACTCTGCTGCGTTGGGCGGCAACCTGGCCCGCGAGTCGAGCGAGTCCCTCGCGCCGGTCGGCGGCCGCGCGGACCGCTGCGGTGAGGCGATGCTGTTCGTCCTCGTACGCGCCCTCGGCCTCGACGCGCGACGTTGTAGCCGCGGCCAACTCGGCACGGTAGGCCTCGAGTCCGGCGGCGATCTCCTCCTGCTCGAGACGCGCCGCTGCCGCGTCGTTCGCGAGCTCTTCGGGGTCGCGTCCCTCGCGTGTTTCTTCCTCGCTTGCTCGCACGTGACGCTGCCGCTCGGCGGCAATGCTCGCCGTCCCGCGTAGTCGTTCTCGCAACGACGACAACCGGTACCACGTCTCCTGCGCGCGGGTCAGCTCTCGCGCCTCACTGCTCATCGCCGACTCGAGAAAAGCCTCGCGGGTTTTCGCTTCGTGCAGCTCGGTGTCAAGCTGCGCGCGTCGCTCCCGCAGCGCGGTCTCGTCAGCGACTTCCTGCTGCAAAGTGCCGCGCAATCGCACGAGGTCATCGGCAAGCAGTCGCAGCTTCGAGTCACGTAGATCGGCCTGGACGACGGCGGCTCGGCGAGCGACCTCGGCCTGCTTGCCCAGCGGGCCGAGCTGACGACGAAGCTCGGTCGTGAGGTCCTGGACGCGGGTCATGTTCGCCTGCATCGCCTCGAGCTTGCGCAGTGCCTTTTCCTTGCGCTTGCGGTGCTTCAGCACTCCCGCGGCTTCTTCGATGAACCCGCGGCGCTCCTCGGGAGTCGCCTGCAAGACGGCCTCGAGTTGGCCTTGACCAACGATGACGTGCATCTCGCGGCCAATGCCGGAGTCAGACAGCAGTTCCTGGACGTCGAGTAGCCGGCAACTCTGGCCGTTGATCGAGTACTCCGAGCCGCCGGTGCGGAACATGATCCGGCTGATCGTGACTTCGGTGTACTCGACGGGTAGTGCACCGTCGGTGTTGTCGATCGTCAGCGACACCTCGGCGCGACCGAGCGGCGGCCGACCCGCAGTGCCA
>DATCDK010000038.1:0-2112 GCA_036510735.1 Acidothermaceae bacterium
TGGGCGCGGGCCGGTTGTCGTTTTCGCAGGTCCGCGCGATCAGCCGCATCGCCGAGCCGGGTGAAGATGGGCTCGTCGATGACCTGATCCCAGCCCGGCACGCCACGGCGGCCCAGTTGGAGGTGGTGGTGCGCGGGTTGCGCACCGTCGACCACAACGACAAAGCCACCGATCCGGGTGAATACCTCAAGCAATCCTGGACATCCGACAGCCGCTGGCAGCTCTCGGCGCGACTCGACCCGGAGCGGGCGCGTTAGCCGCGGCGGCGATCGACGCCATCATGCAACGCGACGGCTGCAGTCTGACCGATGCTTTCCTGCAGCTTGTCGAGATCGGCCTGGCGAGCCTGGCCAACACTGAGAACCCGCCGCGAGAGTTGCGCGGTCACGAACGCGCCGCGGTCGTCATCCACATGGACGCCGCGCGAGTGCCGGCGCGTTCACCTGAACGCGGCACAGATGACCCGAGTGACCCGCGTTCAGCGGAACGCGACCCGCAGGAGACATCGGTACCGCGTTCACGTGAACGTGACCCCGATAGTGAGCCGCCGCCGCGTTCAGCTGAACGCGACCCAGACGATGCGTCGCGCGACCCGGGTGATGCGCCGATCGTTGCCCGGCCGTATGCGCGGGTTGCGGGTGGGCCGGGCCTTCCCGACCGTGTGGTGCTACGGCTGATCTGTGACGGTCGCATCCGCACGGTGATCCAGAACAGTGCGTCCAATGTGCTCGATGTCGGGCGATCACATCGCCTGGTCACCGACCGCCAGTACCGAGCGCTGCTGTTGCGCCAGCACGGTCATTGCGCGCACTCGGGTTGCCCGAACACGAAGAATCTGCACGCCCACCACCGCATTCATTGGATCCACGGAGGCCGCACCGACCTGAACGATCTGCTGCTCCTGTGTGAACGCCACCACGTGGCCCACCACGTGGGGGAGTTCGAGATCCTCACCGCCGGTGCCGGCGGCTTCCGGTTCGTCAGCTCCGACGGCCGCGACCTCAGCGGGCCCCTTCGACGCTCAGCCAGTCAAGACACCCGGCCCCTCGAAGACGAACACGCCGACCTCGCCCCCGATGCCGCCACCCCCCGATGGGACGGACAACGCCTCGACCGCCGCTACGCGATCAGCGTCCTGGCCCAACGCCGCCAGGTCGCCAGCTGACACGGCAGCCGTGGCCCACAATTGCGCGAGGTACTAGCCAATAAGGAGCGTCGATGGCGCAGTGGCGAATCGAGTTGACGACTCAGGACGTAGTGGCACTCGAGCGAGGCATGGAGATCACGGTCTCGGCGATTGACGAGGAACAGGACTCCTCAGAAGCCCAGATCGACGTGACCATCAACCTGCTCGAGGTGTAACCGTGCACGTAGTGCGACGCACGAGGACGGAGTTCAGCGGTGCCGCGCTCGTAGAACGATGTCGCCGATATGCGGATTGTCTGGCGGGGGGTCGATGCGAGGTGCGACGACATCAAGCTCAATCATGAATTCGTCGCCTAGCAGCTGACGGAGATCGTCGGCGTCGATGTAATCCGCTGGGTCGACGCCACGCGACTTCATGTGCTCACGGTGTTCGTCGTCAAGGTCGTGGTACACCGCGAGCAACAAGCCGCCGGGCCGCAACACGTTGAGCAACGCTCGCGCGGCGACCTCGCCAGCCGCCTTGGGCAGCGCCGGATACTGCATCGACACGAGGTCGAACGAGCCGGTCGGCAGCACCGTCTGAAGCGCATCCCCGCAAATCCACTCGACGTTGGCGCCGGCCAGCTCGGCCGCTTCCCGTGCCCGGCCGAGCGCCACCTGGGATATGTCGATTGCGGTCACTGTCCAACCGTTGCGAGCGAGCCAGATCGCGTCGGCGCCCTCACCACAACCGACGTCGAGCGCACGCCCCGGCGACAGGTCGGCAACCTCAGCGACGAGCCTGCCGTTCGGGCGCCCGCTCCACAATGCGGCTTTCTCGCCATACTTCGCGTCCCACTCGTGGGCGTGCACAGGCGTGCTCATTTGCTTCTCGCCATGTTCGTGATCAGGCATGATTTTCAGCCTAGACGACCGCGTCTAGGTCCCACTGCCCTCGAGCGGCGGGCGACCGCCGTAGGTGGCTAC
>DATCDK010000039.1:0-18090 GCA_036510735.1 Acidothermaceae bacterium
ATCTGGAACAAGGAGAGACATGGCCACGGACGCTGCAAACCTCGACAGCGCCATCAAGACAGCCGGCGCCTTCGTCGGTGGCGGCCTCGCCCTCGCCGGTGGCGCCATCGGTGCTGCCGTCGGTGACGGCCTCGCCGGCGCCCAGACGATCGCCGGTGTCGCCCGTCAGCCCGAGTCGCAGCCGCGGCTCATGCCGATCTTCTTCCTGACCGTCGGTCTGGTCGAGGCGATGTACTTCATCAACCTGGCCTTCATGGCCATGTTCGTCTTCGTGCTCGGCAAGTAGTCGGAGCAAGCGTGCCCATCCTCATCGCAGCTGCGAGCCCTACGCCTGCTCCGACGAGCGCGAAGACGAACAACTTCCTGATCCCGAACGGCACGTTCATTGCCGAGCTGATCATCTTCTTGGTCATCCTTTTCGTGATTAGCAAGTACGTCGTGCCGTTCGTCAACGGGAAGTTGGCCGAGCGACAGGAAGCAATCCGGCTCGAGTTCAAGGAGCTCGAGGATGCACGCGCCAAGCTCGAGGCGACCGAGGCGGAGTACCGCGAGCTGATTGCGAGCGCGCGGGCTGATGCCGCTCGGCAGCGCGAAGAGGCTCGCGAGGAGGGCGCACAGATTTTGGCTGACCTGCGCGCGCAGGCCCAGGTCGAATCCGAGCGGATCAAGCAGGCCGCGCATCAGCAGATCGAGGCCGAGCGATCGCGGACGGTCGAGGCGTTGCGGGTCGAGGTCGGCACGCTCGCAGTCGAGTTAGCCGGCCGGGTCGTAGGCGAGGCGCTGGCCGACGATGCTCGCCAGCGGCGGGTCGTCGAACGCTTTCTATCCGACGTCGAGTCGCGCGCCGGCGAAGCAACAGGATCGGCAGCCGCCGGTGAGCAGGTGCGCGGCTGATGCAGGGAGCCAGTCGAGACGCGCTCGCGCATGCGTGGACCTACGTCGAACGCCAGTTGTCACGTAGCGGGGACGAACACCACGAGGCGGCGGCTGTCGGCGAAGAGCTGTTCGGCGTGGTGGCCGTTCTCGATGAACAAGTGGGCTTGCGTCGGGCATTGTCCGACCCTGCGGTCGACGGCAAGCGCAAGGCCGACCTGGCGAAGGCGGTGCTCGGCTCGCATGTGTCGGACGTCACGCTGCGAATCGTCACCGAGGTCGTTCGCGCCCGGTGGTCACGGATGCGTGACCTTGCCGACGCCATCGAGACGCTTGCCGTGCTGGCGATGTTGACCGAGGCTGACGCTCATCCCGGCCGCGGCCATCACGCGGGCGAGTCTGACGACGTCGAGGACGAGCTGTTTCGGTTTGGCCGCATCGTCGAGGCCAACGCTGCCCTGCGCGCGGCGCTCGCTGATCCGGCACTGCCTGACGAGAACAAGGTGTCTTTGGTCACCGCGCTCGTCGAGGACAAGGCACGGCCGGTCACCGTGCAGCTGTTGACGCAGATCGCGACGCGTCCACGTGGCCGCTCGCCGGAAGATGCGATCGCCGACTACACCGACATCGCGTCGCGTCGCCGCGCACGGCTGGTCGCGCGCGTCACCACGGCCGTCGCATTAAGCGATGCGGAGATCACCCGCTTACAGGAAGCGCTCGCCGGTCTCTACGGCCATGAAGTTCATCTGCAGATCGAAGTCGATGCCGACATCGTCGGTGGCGTCGTCGTACAGGTCGGTGACGAAGTTCTCGACGGGTCAGTGGCCGGTCGGCTGGCTGAGGCACGGCGACGTCTTGAATAACCCGCACCCATCGATGCCGGAGACGTCCGCACCACGACTCTCACGAAACCCACGAACGAGGATGGACTGATGGCAGAGCTCACGATCCGCCCGGAGGAGATCCGCGACGCGCTCGAGCGTTTCGTGTCGTCGTACGCCCCCGACGTCGCATCGCGTGAAGAGATTGGCCGGGTGACCGAGGCCGGCGACGGCATCGCGCGCATCGAAGGGCTGCCTTCGACGATGGCCAACGAGTTGCTGCGCTTCGCCGACGGCACGCTTGGCATCGCGCTGAACCTCGACGTCCGCGAGATCGGAGCGGTTGTGTTGGGTCCCTTCGAGGGGATCGAGGAGGGCCAGATCGTCAAGCGCACCGGCGAGATCTTGTCGGTGCCGGTCGGTGACGGCTTTCTCGGCCGGGTGATCAACCCGCTCGGGGAGCCGATCGATGGTCTTGGCGACATCCAGGCGGAAGGCCGCCGGGCACTGGAGATCCAGGCGCCGACGGTCATTCAGCGCCAGCCCGTGAAGCAGCCGCTGCAGACCGGGATCAAGGCCATCGACGCGATGACGGCGATCGGGCGCGGCCAGCGGCAGCTCATCATCGGCGACCGCCAGACCGGCAAGACCGCGGTGGCGATCGACACGATCATCAACCAGAAAGAGAACTGGGCGACCGGTGACCCCAAGCAGCAGGTGAAGTGCATTTACGTCGCGATCGGGCAGAAGGGCTCGACGATCCGCGCCATCCAAGGTGCGCTGGACGACGCAGGCGCGATGGCGTACACCACGATCGTTGCGGCTCCAGCGTCTGACGCGGCCGGCTACAAGTACCTCGCGCCGTACACGGGCTCGGCGATCGGCCAGCACTGGATGTACAAGGGCGAGCACGTGCTCATCGTGTTCGACGACCTCTCCAAGCAGGCCGAGGCCTACCGCACGGTGTCGCTGCTGCTGCGCCGTCCGCCCGGCCGTGAGGCCTACCCCGGCGACGTCTTTTACTTGCACTCGCGGTTGCTCGAGCGTTGCGCGAAGCTGTCCGACGAACTCGGCGGCGGCTCGATGACGGGGCTGCCGATCATCGAGACCAAGGGCAACGACGTATCGGCGTACATCCCGACCAACGTGATCTCGATCACCGACGGCCAGATCTTCCTCGAGACCGACCTCTTCAACTCGGGCGTGCGGCCGGCCATCAACGTCGGCATCTCCGTGTCGCGAGTTGGTGGGTCCGCGCAGATCAAGGCGATGCGTTCGGTGGCCGGTCGCTTGCGGCTCGACCTTGCGCAGTTCCGCGAGCTCGAAGCGTTCGCCGCGTTCGGCTCCGACCTCGACGCCGCATCGCGTTCGCAACTCGAGCGTGGATCGCGGCTCGTCGAGCTGCTGAAGCAGGCGCAGTACTCACCGTTCCCGGTCGAGCAGGAGGTCGTGTCGATCTGGGCCGGCACGACGGGTCAGCTCGACGACGTTCCGGTGGTCGACATCCGCCGGTTCGAGAAGGAGTTCCTCGAGCACCTACGCCTGCAGAACAAGGGCATCCTCGACTCCATCGCGCAGACCAAGGAGCTCTCCGACGAGACCGCGGAGAGCCTGAAGCAGGCGATCACGGCCTTCAAGAAGAACTTCGAGACCTCCGAAGGCAAGTCGCTCGTCGGTCACGAAGAGGCCGACGACCTCGATGAGTCGTCGATGGCCAACGAGAAGATCCGCAAGCACATCCCGGCGCCGGCTGAGAAGAAGTAGATCGCGCTATGGGTGCTCAGGTCCGGGTCTATCGCCGTCGCATCAGATCGGTGCGCGCTACGGCGAAGATCACCCGTGCCTTCGAACTGATCGCGGCGTCGCGCATGATCAAGGCGCAGCAACGGGTGGCGGCCTCCACGCCCTACGCCGACGCGATCACTCGTGCGGTTTCGGCGGTCGCCAGCCAGTCGAACATCGACCACCCGCTGACGACGAAGCACGAGAACAACACGAGGGCCGCGGTGCTGCTCATCACCAGCGACCGCGGGCTCGCCGGCGCCTACAGCTCGAACGTGCTGAAGGAGGGCGAGTCGCTTACCGCGTTCTTGCGCGAGAACGGCTTTGAGGTGTTGCCCTACATCGTGGGCCGCAAGGGCTTGGCTTATTACCGCTTCCGTGATCGCGCCATCGCGGGGGAGTGGAGCGGCTTCTCCGAGAGTCCGAGCTACGCCAACGCCAAAGACATCGCTGACACGTTGATCACGGCGTTCAACACCCCGACCGACGAGGGCGGGGTCGATGAGATCCACGTCGTCTACACGCAGTTTGTGTCGATGCTCACGCAGAACCCGATCATCCGTCGGATCCTGCCGCTCGAGGTTGAAGAGACCACCGAAGAGCCCGTCGGCGGCCCGTTGCCGTCGTATGAATTCGAGCCAAGCGCGGAGGGCGTGCTCGACGCGCTGCTCCCGCGCTACGTCGAGGCGCGCGTTTACAACGCGTTGTTGCAGGGCGCCGCATCTGAGCTCGCGGCTCGTCGGCGCGCGTGCAAGTCGGCGACCGACAACGCCGAAGAGCTCATCAAGACGTACACGCGGCTGGCGAACGCCGCCCGCCAGGCCGACATCACCCAAGAAATCAGCGAGATCGTCGGTGGCGCTGACGCGCTCGCCGCTACCGGGAGCGAGTGAGAACTCATGACTGCAACTGTCGATAAGGCCGCAAGTTCTGACGCCGGGCACACCGGCATCGGCCGGGTTGCCCGGGTGATCGGCCCGGTGGTCGACGTCGAGTTCGGCGTCGATGACCTGCCGGAGATCTACAACGCGCTCGAGGTCGACATCGACCTGTCGGGCGAGGACGAAGACATCGAGGGGCTGCACAAGCACACGCTGACCCTTGAGGTCTCGCAGCACATCGGCGACAACCTGATCCGCGCGATTTCGATGCAGCCGACCGACGGACTCGTGCGCGGCGCACCGGTTCGGGACACTGGCGGCCAGATCAGCGTGCCGGTCGGCGACGTGACCAAGGGCCACGTCTTCAACGCCCTTGGCAAGGTGCTCGACGTCCCCGAAGAGTCGCTGAAGATCACCGAGCGCTGGCCGATCCACCGTTCGTCGCCGCCGTTCGACCAACTCGAGAGCAAGACCGAGATGTTCGAGACCGGCATCAAGGTCATCGACCTGCTTACCCCCTACGTGCTAGGCGGCAAGATCGGCTTGTTCGGTGGTGCCGGTGTCGGTAAGACGGTGCTGATCCAGGAGATGATCACCCGCGTTGCGAAGAACTTCGGTGGTGTGTCGGTGTTCGCCGGTGTCGGCGAGCGCACCCGTGAGGGCAACGATCTCTTCCTTGAAATGACCGAGTCGGGCGTCATCAAGGACACCGCGCTCGTGTTCGGTCAGATGGACGAGCCGCCGGGCACCCGTCTTCGGGTCGCTCTCGCGGCACTGACGATGGCGGAGTACTTCCGCGACGTGCAGAACCAGGATGTGCTGCTCTTCATCGACAACATCTTCCGGTTTACGCAGGCCGGCTCTGAGGTGTCGACGCTGCTCGGCCGCATGCCGTCCGCGGTCGGTTACCAGCCGACCCTGGCCGACGAGATGGGCGTGCTGCAGGAGCGCATCACGTCGACCCGCGGCCACTCGATCACCTCGCTGCAGGCGATCTACGTGCCCGCCGACGACATCACCGACCCGGCTCCGCACACGACGTTCGCGCACCTCGACGCGACCACCGTGCTCTCGCGGCCGATTTCGGAGAAGGGCATCTACCCGGCTGTCGACCCGCTCGACTCGACGTCGCGCATTCTCGACCCGCAGTACATCGGCGAAGAACACTTCAACGTCGCGAACCGGGTGAAGCAGATCCTCCAGCGCTACAAGGACCTGCAGGACATCATCGCGATCCTCGGCATCGACGAACTCGGTGAAGAGGACAAGGTTCTCGTCGGCCGGGCGCGTCGCATCGAGCGCTTCCTGTCGCAGAACATGTTCGTCGCCGAGGCGTTCACCGGGCAGAAGGGCTCGTTCGTTCCGCTGACCGAGACGATCGAGTCGTTCCGCAAGCTGTGCGACGGCGACTTCGACCACCTGCCCGAGCAGGCGTTCTTCATGGCCGGTGGCATCACCGATGTCGAGGCCAACGCCGAGCGGCTCTCCGGCAAGTGATGAGCGGAGAACAGTCGTGCCGTTAACCGTTGAGCTCGTCTCAGCCGAGCGCAAGGTGTGGTCGGGGGAGGCCAACTTCGTTGTCGCGCGCACGCTCGACGGCGAACTCGGCATCTTGCCGGGCCACATCTCGCTGCTCGGCGTGCTCGCGGAAGGCTTCACCGTTCGCATCACCGGCGGCGAAGCCGGCGACGGCATCGAGGCGGCCGCGCACGGCGGGTTCCTGTCGGTCAGCCACGACGTGGTGACGATCCTCACCGAGATCGCAGAGCTTTCCAACGAGATCGACGTCGACAGGGCACGTGCTGCACTCGAGCGGGCTACTGCTGGGGGCGGCGACGACGAGGTCGCAAGTGAGTCGGCCGCTGCACGCGCGCGAGCGCGACTCGCGGCCGCCGGCCAGCCCGCCTGACGTTCGCGGGCAGGGGCGCCGACGATGAGAGCCGTTACGGACTTTCTCGATGGCGCGGGTTGGTTCGTGCTGCTGTTCGTCATCCTCGCGTTCACCTGGACATTGCGGCGTTCGCTGCTGCGCCGTCGTGGCGCGACGCTGCATTGCGGCCTGCGCCTCGACGGGGCACACCCGCGTCGCTGGTGGCAAAGCAGCGGGTGGCACACCGGTATCGCCCGCTACACCCCGGAGGACTTCCAGTGGTTCCCGCTGCTCAGCCTGGGCTACCAACCGAGGTGGACGTTCGTGCGCCGCAGCGTCGAGATCTCCGGCCGTCGCTACCCGCACGGAGCCGAGTTGCTGGCCGCGCCGCACGGTGCCGTGGTCGTCAGCTGCAACATCATCACGAGGCAAGGCGATTCGCTGGACGTCGAGTTGGCCATGAGTGACGCGGCCCTGACCGGCTTTCTGGCGTGGATCGAGTCATCCGCGCCGGGCGCGCATACCCATCCCGACACTCGCGTGTGACCTTCAGCACCCGGGTCTGCGGGGATTGCCGGGTTAGGCTGGACCGATGAGCTCCTACGACACCCCGACCAAACGCCGTCCCCCCGCCCCGCGTAGTGCGCGAGGCCCCCGCTTGGCTGTCGTCGCCGCAGGCACGGTTGTGGCTTCGGTCACGTTTCTGGCTGGCTGCACCGCGGCCAAATCCACCGCGACTCCACCGTCGTCGGCTCTCGCATCCGGTGCGGTGAGTTCCGGCGCATCGGCGCCCGCGTCGAGCGCCGCGGCATCGAGCGGCCTCTCGTCACCTACACCGTTCGCGTCGTCGAGCCCGGCGCTCGCCAGCCCGGTGTCGAGTGCCGTGGCGGGCGCGCCACCGGTCGCTAACATCGAGGCGCCCGCGACCAAGACCGGCTTCCAGATCAGGGTGCACCGCGGATCGATCCTGAAAGTGGACGTGCCGCAGGCAGCGGCGGGGACGCCGGTTACGTTCACCCTGGTTCCGGCCTCGGCGCAGTTCATCACTCCGATCGCCGGTTTCAGCGGCTACTACAACGCTGCTTCGGACGGCGTGGTCAACGTCTCGGTTTCACAGGGCGGCCCGTCGCTCGGCACTCTGTCAGTGACGGTCTGGGGCTGACGGTCGAGTCGTTTGATCGGCGTAGGCAGCGCGACTTGTAGCTGCGTCGCTACGCCGCGGACGATGAGCTGGCCGCGTCCGACCGGAACTGCTTCGCCAGTCTTTCGCGGTAGCCGCACCCCAAGGACTTCACCGTCGAGTGGGCCGCGGGGCGCGAGCAGCAGCCCGGTGCGAGCTCGCCGCACATCGACCACGAAGCCGCGAAAGCCGACCGACAGCTCCTCTGTAGTTCCCGCGATCACCACGAGGTGACCACTGTCGCGGGCGGTACGCATGAGTCGATCAAGGACCACGGCTGCGGGCGACTCGGCCACGATCTCGGCATCATCGACAAGAACAGCGAGCCGGCCAAGACCGCGATCGAATGCGGCGTCGACACCGAACTGCATCGCATCGAAGGTTTCGTGTGCGTACTCGCGCAGGACGGAATCGCGCGGCGTCACTGCCACTACTCTCCAGCCGGCGGCGCGTAGGCCAGCCGCAACGGTCGCTAACGCGGTGCTACGGCCCGACCGCGGAGGCCCGGCGATGAGGAACCCTGGCCCGAACTCGAGCAGGTCGATCGTTACGGCAGCGAGTTCGTCGCCGCCAACGCCGAGTGTCACCTGCGCCGAACCTGTGGGCTGCGCCGTCGCACCCCAGGCGGCGCCTATCTCGGTCATGGTGACCATGGACGGAAGCGGGTCGACACGACGCGGCCACAGCGATCGCGACACGTCTTGGTCCCTCATCCGCGCGGTGGCAGCGATCGCAGCAAGCGCCGCGAGTTGCATTGGCCCGGCCGGATCGCGGCTCAGTGTGCAGACTTGCGCTTCCGTGAGTGTGTCGGTGAAGAAGCCCCGGCCGGCAGGCATGTCAGCGGGCAGCGCCCGGGCCGGTAGACCGATCAGTGCGAAGTCGCTTCGGTCGGCCAGCCGAAGTACCAGCCTGCTCTCGACCGTGGATGCGAGCCTGCCGACAAGCCCGGCGCGGTCGGCGGTCACGACGACGTGGATCCCCACAGACGCGCCCTCGCGGAGAAGTCGTGTGCTCGCGTCGATGACTGCACCGGAATCGACCTCTTCCAAGGTCGAAAGAAATGCTTCCCAGCCATCGATGAGTACCACGAGGTGAGGCAGCGGACTCGCTGACTGCGCGCGCTGTTCGGCAAGTGAGCCAAATCCTGCTGCCGCGAACACGCCCTGTCTGCGCACCAACTCCGCTTTCAAGACCGAGAACAACCGCCGAACGCGCTCGTGTTCGTGCGCCGAGATGGTCGCGCCGCAATGCGGAAACGTGGACAACGCAGCCATCGACCCGCCCGCGCAGTCAATGGCATACACGTGAAGGTCGCGGACAGAGGTTGACGCCGCCAGGCCGCCGACAATGGTGCGCACCGCGGTTGTCCGGCCGCTTCGAGCGCTGCCGGCGATGACGAGGTGTCCCATCTGGTCGAGGTCTACTTCATGGTTTTGGCGCGTCTGTGTGGCCGGCAGATCCAGCACCGCGAGTACGGCGGTCAAGGGGCGCACGACATCCGCCGTTTCGATCGGGATCAGCGGAGGCAGTGGCGGTAGCCACGGCGAGCTGGGTGCCTCAAGACCGAGACGGTCTGCGGCCGTGCGGCACGCGGCGACGATGCTGTCGAGATCCGTCGCTGCGACGGCGCGGGTGCCGTCGTTCGGGGCGGAGGCCACCCGCGGGACGCACAGGGATCGGAATGGCGAGAGCTGGACGTCGATTCGGGCGCTCTCTGCCTCATCAGCTGGAAGGCCTGCTACGCGGGCGGACTGGAACACCTGGAGTTCGCCGTGACCGGTGCGCGCATAGCCTCGGCCAGGCGTCGCGCGACTGATGCGGGCGGCATCGCCGGCATCGATGACGTCCCTCGACTCGGATTCGCGCACGACGCCGAGACAGATTCGCAGGTTGGCGTTGGCGCGGATGTCGGCGTTCACAACGCCCTCGGGCCTTTGCGTCGCCAGTACGAGGTGGACGCCCAGCGACCGCCCACGTTGAGCAATTCCGACGAGACCACCGACAAAGTCGGGCAATTCCTCAGCAAGAGATGCGAATTCATCGACCACGATGATGAGTCGAGCTAGCTTCCCGCCGCCCGCGCGGAACACCTCGAGGTTCGGTGCGCCTGCAAATGCAAGGGCACCTTCTCGCCGCTTCAGTTCCGCACGGAGCGAGGCGAGCGCACGTTCCACGAGCCGACCGTCGAGATCGGTCACGACACCGACCGTGTGCGGCAATGCTGCGCACGCGCCAAAAGCCGCGCCGCCCTTGTAGTCAACAAGGACGAACGTGAGTTCGTCGGGGCGGTTGGTGCAGGCGAGTGACGCGACCAGAGTCTGGAGCAGCTCGCTCTTGCCCGAGCCCGTCGTGCCGGCGATCAGGGCGTGTGGGCCGTCGCGCGCGATGTCGACAACGAACCCGGCGTCCGGACCCGTTCCGACAAGTGCGCTCGTGTTCTCGACTCCGGCCCGCCATCGAGTGACCAGATCGTTCGTCATATCGGCACCGAAGCCAGCGATGTCGAGCCAGCGCACAGCTGCGGGCAATGCGTCGTCTCGTCCGGGGCTGTCATCGCGAAGCGGCGCCAACGAGCGGGCTAGGTGGTCAGCCCACGGGATGGACGTGCCGTCGGGGATAGCGTCGTGTGCACTCGGAACTCCCGGGACGGCGAGCAGCAATGTTGTCGCCGGGCTCTCCGTCTGCTCAGAGTCGGCTAGTTCGGGGTCAGCAGCGTCGGTAACAACGGCTACGGCGCCGCACTCCTCAGAGAGGTGGGTTGCAACTTCGTCAAGGCAGATCGCGTACACGCCGACGGCAGGGCCGCGCGCAAGTACGTCGGCCAGCGCGGCCGCGCGGCGCAGGGCACGTGCGCCGTCGACGATCACCACGACCGCTCGCGGATTGGTCTCACTGGCAGCCGCGTGACGAGCCTCGATTAATCCGGCCAACTCTCCTACCCGCGTCGCCACGCTGTCGGCGTCGAGTCCGAGAAGTACCTGGCAATTGGTGTCACCGACTGGCCGGAGGTGAGGTAACCAGCGCACCCAGCTCCACTCCTCGACGCGCTCGGGTCCTGCTTCGGTGAGCACGACGAGGGCGAGATCACGCGGGCTATGCAGAACCACCAACTGACCGACGATCGCGCGCGCCAGGGCCGTTCTTGCGACCCGCGGGCCAGCGATGCCGAGCACACCGACCTTCGCCAACCCAACAGTCACCGGCACGTCATTCACATATGGCGGACCGACGGTTTCGTGTCCGTCGCGGACGACATTGACAGCTGCCAACAGATTTCCGGAGCCGAGACTAAGAAGCAGGAAATCGGAGTCGTCGCGGCGGCGCTCCCACAGCCGCGCACTGGGTCCGCTCGCTGTCATCGACAGGGTTGCAGCATCGGGTGCGCGGCGGCGCCGGTCGAGCGCCTCCGCCAACAAGGCGTTGGCGAGTGCGCGCGACGCCTTTTCGAGGGCCGCGTCGTAGCGTGCGCGCTCCGCGCGAGTTGCCTTCCGGTGGCCCGCTCGGTCGGACACCCATTGGCCAGCCATCATCAGCGGCGAGAGCACGGTGAACAGCAAGTACTCCGGTCGCCGCATGATGGCCGCCAGGGCGACCCCTGCGATGAGGGGCGCGATTGTCGTGAGCAGGGGAAGGCGAGTGCGCTCTCGGGCGGTTGGCTTGATAGGAAATGCAACGCTGACCGTGGCAGCAGTCGGATCGGGTGCGTCGAGTCGCGGCGGACGGTTGAACGACAGCTGACCGTCCGCCGCGGGCGTCACCGACATCGGAACCACATCGGGTACCGCCATCGTGAGTGTGGTGCACCCCATCCGCAGGCGCATGCCCTGTCGTAGCGGGCTGGGAGAGGTCCCCAGGGGCATGCCGTCAATAGTGGTGCCATTGGTCGACCCTGCATCGGCCACCGCCACGCCGTCCGGTCCAACGAACAGCAACGCGTGTCGCCGCGAGATGCTGGGGTCATCGACACTGATCCGTGCGGTGTGGCCGCGGCCAACTGACGACGTCCCCATCGCCAGGGGATGGATGTCGCCCGCGGATGGACCACCCACCACTCGCAGTTCCAGGTAGGTCCGGTCGTCGGCGGGCCGCGATCTTTCGCCGAGAGTGACGATTGCTCCCTCGCGCAACGGGCCGCGCCCGAACAGACTCGAGCCCGAGCTGGCGTTGCGGCCGCCGTCGCATCGGTGCCTAGAGTTCGCGGATCCAAAGGTCGCCGTGGCATCGGGCGGTGCGGAAACGAGGTCCCTGAGGCGGCTCATGATCGCGTCGAGAGGTGTGGCTGCAGGCGCCTCGATGGTCACGTCGTCGCGTCGGCCATTGCCCGTGGTGACCACCGTCACAGTTGCCCTCATACCGCCGCGACCGCCGATCCCTGCGGCCCCATTGGCCGATCTGTCGTGCCCACTGAGGCTCGTGCCTCGGCTTCGCCCAGTGTGCGGTTTCGCGGGTCGCTTGCGGGATGGGGTTAGTCCGACCTGTGGATGACGGACCAACGTTCCTGTGGAGTGGTCCGTCCTGATCACCTGCTGTGATTACTCCGAACGGCTCAGTGATGGTTTAGGCCATTTGGCTGTACGAAGTCAGGCGAATACGTCAGGATCGGCGGTACCGGACGACGGGCGCCTGCTGGCTTTTCATCGCTGGACAGCCCGAAAGGGACCCGTCGGACGGCGCATGTCGTGAGTGATCGCTCGTGCAGCCGCGCACGGCGCTCACCTCGATGCGGAAGGGAGGTAACCGCCATGCGCGGCTCGAGCTGGCAGTAAAAGGTTCGTACGCGCCGTTGAGGTCTGAATCTCCGGCGTGCTGCTGTGCGGAGAGGGTCGGTTAGCGCCGGCCCTTTTCCGTGTTCGGAGGTCCCGCGAACGGTTCCTCCGTCTGGATCAACCAGACATTCGTCTATCGGCGCGGCAAACGCGTCGATAATCGGCCGTTCGGCCTATGTGATCCGCGGCGCTGCTGTCGATGTTCCCTCGGGGGGAAGTTTCGGCGGAGGAGCGACGATGGTTCAGCGTGCGCGGCCACGGGCCGTGCGCCGCCTTGTCTCCGCCGTGGCCGCAGTCGGCGCACTATGCGTCGTTGCCGCGATTTCGATGACCGCGTCCGAGGCCGCACCGGCGCTGTGGCGGTGGGCGCTTGTTGCGGCGCTGTGTGTCATTGGCGAGTTCGCCAAGGTCGGCATCCGCCACGGCGCGAACCGGCACGCCTACAGCTGGCGCGAGACCGTCTTTGTGCTCGGCCTGGTGCTCGTCCCACCTGAGCACCTCGTGCTCGCGTTGACGGCGGGGATGGCTGTCGCCGACTTGGCGCGCCGCATTTCGGTCCAGAAACTCGTATTCAACGCAGCCGTGGTCGCGATCGAGACCGTGGTTGGTTGCGCGATCGTCGCGACGGCGCACGTCTACTCGCCGAGCCTCCGGTGGGGGGACGTATTCACCGTCCGAACTGTCGGCCTGCTCGCCACGGCGACCATCGCCCTACATCTGCTGTCGACCGCGCTGATTTCGGTGGTCGTCGCGACCGAGCGCGGCCGGCCGGCTTGGCTGAGCGTCTGGGACGACCTTCGCGTCGCGATCGTGATTTGGCTGCGCAACCTTGGTGCAGCCTGCGCGATCATCGCGTCGCTCAGCTGGTCGACCTGGTTCACGGTGCTCATCCTGGGTGCGCTGCTCGGCGTCCAGGCATTGAGCACTGACCGCGCGGCGATTCGCGAGGAGCGGTTCGCCTGGCATCGTCTCCAGGTTGCGATAGACGAGTTGCGCGACGTCGAACTCGAGCAGCTCATCGGTGAAGCGACCGCCGCTGTCGCCACGATGATGCGCGCGGACGCGGCCGAGATTCAACTCGATGAAGCCACCGGTCACGCCACGATCATGCGGGCGAGCGACTTTGAAGACGCTCACGAACTCGAACACGGTGAACATCGCCACGCGCACAGCATGGACATCGAGCTGACCACTCGCGAGGGACGAGTGGGCGAACTACGGTTGCTCTTTTCGGCCCCCGTCGTCTTCAACGACACGGAGACCGATTGCCTCAGCGCGTTCGCGAACGCACTCGCCGTCGCGTTGGCCAACGCGCTCAAGTTCGACTCGATCCGCGAGGACGCGAAGCAGCGGATTCGAGCTGCATTCAGCGACCCGGTGACCGGAGTCGGCAACCTGATGATGCTGGAGGATCAAGCGCGCGAGGCTTTGGCCGAGCTGCATCCGACCAGGCTGGTCGCAGTCGCGGTTATCGGCTTGAACCGTTTCGCCGAGGTCAACGACCTGCTCGGCGCGCACGCCGCGGACGAGATGTTGCGCGCGGTTGCCAGCCGGCTTACAACCGTGGTTCGCCGATGCGATGTGGTTGCGCGTCTGCACGGAGCTGAGTTCGTGCTGCTGTTGCGTGAACTGCCGAGTGCCTCGGCAGGTGAAGCGCAGGCTGAGCTCGCTGTCCGGTCTCTGGGGACGGCGATCACGGCCGACGGTTTGGACCTCACGGTTGATGCACACACTGGCGTTGCATGCGCGCCGACGGACGGCGACAACCTCGACGATCTGATCCGTCGAGCTCGGCTCGCGATGTATCAGGCGCGCACCGACGACATCCCGGTCTATCGGTATCAGCCGGAACTCGAACCACCGGCGCTAGCGCAACTCGAGCTGCTCCGCGACCTGCGGGAGGCGCTCGAAACAAAGCAACTCATCCTGCACTACCAGCCGAAGTTCAGCATGCGTGGCGGCATGCCCGTGGCGGCCGAGGCGTTGGTGCGCTGGCGGCATCCGGAGCGCGGCTTGATCCCGCCCGTCGAGTTCATCCCGCTGCTCGAGCGCGTCGGCTTGGTCGGCGACTTGACGCGCTACGTGCTCGAGGTGGCCATCGAGGAATGCGCCACGTGGCACAAGATGGGCTTGACGCTCGGCATTGCGGTGAACCTCTCCGCACGCAACTTGCTCGACGAGGACCTGCCTCGTTTCGTGCTCGCGTGCCTCGCAAAGAACGGCTTGGCTGCTGACCAGCTGATCTGCGAGATCACGGAGACGGCGGTATTTTCGCGTAGCCCCATCGCGGCGTCGATCCTCGATCAGCTGCGCGCAGCCGGCGTGAGTTTGTCGCTCGACGACTTCTGCACCGGCTACTCGTCGCTGAGCCTCCTGCGCGAGCGCGCGATCGACGAGATCAAGATCGATCGCTCGTTCGTCGCTGACCTCGGTGTCGGCGGGCGCACAACGCACATCGTCACAGCGCTCATCGAACTCGCGCACCGCTGCGACATCGTGGTAACGGCCGAGGGGATCGAGACGATCGAGCAACAGCAACTCTTGACGACGTTGGGTTGCGACCACGCGCAGGGCTTCCTGCTCGCCCGACCGATGACTGCCGGCGCCGTCCGCGCGTTCTTCCTTGAGACATTTAGGGCGGGTCGGGCACGCCAAGTTGGTCGTCCCCACCTCGAAGCGTTACGGGCAAGCGGAACGCCCGCGAACTGGGATGACCCGCTGCCCTGGCGCGACGCAGCCTCGGAGTAAGCCCGCTTCAGCCCCGTCGAGGGCGCTGGAATCGCGACGCTAGGCCAATCGGCGGAACTTCGACGTTCTGCACGCTCAGCATTTGGGGTTTTCCACAAGGCGGCGCGCGATCGGTTACGTATTACCGCGCTGGCGGTTACTGTCCTCAAACCGCAAGACCGGTCGTCGTGGGGCGTCTGTCTATTCCAGGGGGAATTGTGGACGCTGTCGACGTTGTCGAAGACGAGGTCAGAGAGCTAGTTCGGCGTCGCGGGCTTGATCCGGCTGCCGACGCTGCGGGGGTCAGGCTGCTCGTCGAGGAAGTCGTGTCCGACTACGACGAGCGCACGCTCAGTAGTTCATTGCCTCCTCTGCTCGATCGCCGGGACGCGGTCCGGGCAGTATTCGACGCCGTCGCCGGGTTCGGCCCTCTCCAGCGCTACTTCGACGATCCGGTCGTCGAGGAGATCTGGATCAACGAGCCGGGCCGTGTCTTCATCGCAAAGCGCGGCCGGAGCGAGCTGACCAACACCATTCTCACCAACAGTCAGGTTCGAGATCTCTGCGAGAAGATGCTGAAGAGCTCTGGACGACGGGTCGACCTGTCTACTCCGTTTGTTGACGCGATGCTTCCTGACGGTAGCCGCCTGCACGTCGTCATCCCCGACATCACCCGGCAACACTGGGCCGTCAACATCCGCAAATTCGTTCTTACTGCGCACTCTCTCGATGAGCTTGTTGACCTCGGATCGCTAACAGCTCAGGCCGCGCGGTTCCTCGAAGCCGCTGTCGTCAGTGGGCTTAATGTGATCGTGGCTGGCGGCACGCAAGCAGGCAAGACCACGTTGTTGAACTGTCTCGCGGCTGCGATTCCGGCTCACGAGCGTGTCGTTACATGCGAGGAAGTATTCGAGCTTCGCGTGCCGCTCCCGGATGTGGTGTCCATGCAGACCCGGCAATCCAACCTTGAGGGCACCGGGGAAGTGAAGCTTCGTCGGCTCGTCAAGGAGGCGTTGCGGATGCGGCCCTCTCGGATCATCGTCGGCGAGGTCAGGCAGGAAGAATGCCTCGATCTGCTCATCGCGTTGAACTCGGGACTTCCTGGCATGTGCACCATTCACGCCAACAGTGCGCGTGAAGCTGTCACGAAAATGTGCACCCTGCCCTTGCTCGCGGGAGACAACGTGGGCCACGCATTCGTCGTCCCCACTGTCGCGACGAGCGTCGATCTCGTCGTTCATACGGGCACCGATAGTACGGGGCACCGCCGAATCCGCGAGATTGTTGCCGTGCCCGGTCGGGTCGAGGGTACCGGCGACGCTAGCGTCATTGAGATCGAAGACGTCTTCGTCACGCGGAAGATGCGCCTAGTTCGTGCTGACGGCTTCCCGCCCCATTCGGAGCGTTTCGAGGCCGCCGGCTTCAACTTGCTCGACCTGCTGGTGCCCGAACGCTACGACGATCTTCGGGCCAGCTGAGATGGGCGCGTTTCTTGGATTGGTGTGCGGTGTGGGCCTCGTCCTCGCGTGGCGCTCGGGCTCCCGGAGGCCGCCGAAGCGAAATCACAAGCGGCTGTCGCTTCAACAGCACATAGCCGAGATTCTCGCGCAGGCAGGCATCGAGTCGGTGACTCCGAGCCAGCTGCTTGCATCATCTGTCGGTCTCGCGGTAGCCGTCTTCTTGTTTGCCGCCGCGATATCGCGCGCTTTCACTATTGCGTTGGCGTTCGCGACATTTGCTGCACTCGCTCCGGTGTCGCTTGTGCGCTACCGGCAGCGTAAGCGACGCAGCGAGCTGCGTGACCTCTGGCCAGAGGCGGTCGACAACCTCGCCTCGGCCGTGCGGGCGGGCATGTCGCTTCCGGAAGCGCTTACCCAGCTAGGAATGCGTGGACCCGAAGAGCTGCGACGACCATTCCAACGATTCGGTGAGGACTATCGGGCGACTGGGCGCTTCGCCGTCTGCCTCGATCGACTTAAGGTGAGCCTCGCCGATCCGACCGGCGATCGCATCGTCGAATCATTGCGCCTGGCGCGCGACGTTGGTGGGACAGACCTCGGCCGGCTCTTGCGTACGTTGTCGGCATTCCTGCGCGAGGACGCCCGTACGCGGGCTGAACTGGAGACACGGCAAGGTTGGTCGATCAACGGCGCGCGCATCGCCGTTGCATCCCCCTGGCTGCTATTGGCGGCACTGTCACTGCACCCAGAGGCGGTGCACGCCTACAACACGACAGCTGGGGCATTCGTGATTGCACTCGGCGGCGGCCTTTCGTTTCTTGCCTACCGCGTCATGATGCGGATCGGTCGCCTCCCCATTGAGCAAAGAGTTCTTCGATGAGCTTGCTCGTGGGTGGTGCTGTTGGCGGCCTCGCAGGAGCGGGCGCCACATTCGCGGTGTACGGCGTACCGCGCTACCGACGACCGGCACTCGACGATCGGCTTGGTCCATACCTTCGGGACGCGCCACGACGGTCGAGCTTGTTATCGAGCGACCCGACAATGACGCCGTTCCCGACTCTCGAGCGCATCCTTCGACCGATCATGGCTGACGCCACACGGATGCTAAACCGAGTCCTTGGCGGTGTGGCATCAACGCGGCGGCGACTTGACCAAGCCGGCCGAGACATGACGATCGAGGAATTTCGCGTCGAACAAGTGCTGTGGGGTGCGGTCGGACTGCTCGTTGGAGTCGGCCTTAGCGTGCTGATGCTTGCGAGCAATCCGCACCGACCGCCGGTGCTGTTGTTGATGCTGTGCCTGGTGACAGCTGCCGCTGGCGTCGTCGCACGTGACTACTCGCTGACCCAGGAAGTATCGCGGCGGGAGCAGCGGATGCTCAGTGAGTTCCCCACGGTTGCGGAGATGCTCGCGTTGGCCGTGGGGGCAGGAGAGGGTCCGGTCAGCGCGCTCGAAAGAGTGACTCGAACCAGCAAGGGCGAGCTCTCCAAAGAGCTCGGACTTGCGCTCGCACAGGCGCGCGCGGGCGCAACCTTGGTTAACGCCCTCGAAGATCTTGCCGCGCGCACGTCGCTTCCGACGCTCGCCCGCTTCGTGGACGGCGTTGCGGTCGCGGTCGAGCGAGGCACGCCACTCGCCGACGTCTTGCGGGCGCAAGCGGTGGATGTCCGCGAGGCTAGCAAGCGCGCGTTGCTTGAGAGCGGCGGCAAGAAGGAAGTCGCGATGATGGT
>DATCDK010000040.1:0-34722 GCA_036510735.1 Acidothermaceae bacterium
CTACATGCGCCGATGAGCACGACAGCCCGCAAACGAGGTGCCGCCATTCGAACCACATCGTCGAACGCGATGCCCTTCCCGAGCCCGCCCGCGATCCACACGATGGAGTCAAATGACGTGAGCGATGCCGCGGCCGCATGCGGGCTGGTGGCCTTCGAGTCGTCAACGAAGCGAACGTCGTCGATCACTGCGACTTCGGCAATCCGATGTGGAGCAGGGGTAAATGTCCTTAGTCCCTCCGCGACGGCACCCGGCGGGACGCCATAGGCCCTCGCGAGTGCTGCGGCGGCAAGTGCATTGGCAACGTTGTGTGGGCCCGGAACGATGACGTCGGCCAGCGTGGCAACCTCGATGGCCTCATTGTCGGCATCATCAACGAAGGCGCGGTCGACCAGGAGGTCTTCAACGACACCTAGCTGATGCGGACGCGGACTGTGCAACGTGAATGCAACCCGACGCCCTGGCGCGCGCGCGAGCAGCCTGGTACTGACCGGATCGTCCGCGTTGCCGACGGCGCAGGTCTCCTCATGCGCGAAGGCAAGGCCTTTGGCCGCTACGTAGTCCTCGAAGGAATCGCCCCACCAATCGAGATGGTCGGGCGCGACGTTGAGAATCGCGGCGGCCGCAGGCGCCACCGACCGCGACCAGTGCAGTTGAAAGCTGCCAAGCTCGACAGCCAACGCGTCGTAGGGACCATTGACGACCTCGACAAGTGCGGTGCCGATGTTACCGGCGGTTGCCGTGCGGTGCCCGGCCGCCCGCAGTATCGATGCGAGCATCAGAGTGGCCGTTGTCTTTCCGTCGGTGCCGGTGACGACCAGCCAGGCGGGCGCGCCGGGCTTGCGCAACCGCCACGCCAGCTCGGGCTCGCCCCACACCGCGACACCCGACGCTGCCGCCGCCACGAATAACGGTGATTCCCGACGCCAGCCCGGCGACGTCACGACGAGTTGGGCTGCCGGTGGCAGGGTGTCCCCGTGACCGAGTCTGACCTCGACGCCAAGCGTTCGCAGGTCGGCCGCGGCTTGCTGTTCCCTCTCGCCGGCACCTGCGTCGATCACAATCACGTCGGCACCGAGTGCGCGCAACACCCGCGCGCACGCAACACCGGACACCCCGACGCCCGCAACGCAGACCGTCAACTCATGCCAAGGCGCGTCATAGGCCGCTGCGGGTAACCATGACGGAATCACGACTGCCATGTGATCCACTCGGCGTAGAAGATGCCGAGGCCGAGCGCAGCGGCAAGACCCGCAATGATCCAGAACCGGATGACGATCGTCACCTCGGCCCATCCCTTGAGCTCGAAGTGATGCTGCAGTGGTGCCATCTTGAACACGCGGCGATGCGTCATCTTGAAGTAGCCGATCTGGATGAGGCTCGACATGGTGATGACGACGAACAATCCACCGAGCACGGCGAGCAGTAATTCGGTGCGCGTCATGATCGCCATGCCGGCCAGCGCGCCGCCGAGCGCGAGTGAGCCGGTGTCGCCCATAAAGATGCGGGCCGGTGCGGCGTTCCACCACAGAAATCCTGCGCACGCGCCCGCAAAGGCCGCCGCCAGGATCGCCAGATCGAACGGGTCTCGAACGGGGTAGCAGCCCGCCGCGGCTTTGGTGAGGCAGTCGTTGCGGCCTTGCCAGAACGTCATGATGACGAAGGCCGCAAAGATCATTGTTGACGCCCCAGTCGCGAGACCGTCGAGGCCGTCGGTGAGATTCACCCCATTCGATGTCGACGACACCATCACGAGCGCCCACACGACGAAACCAACGGCACCAAGCGTCACCGTCGTGTCGCGAACGAACGAGATATGGGTCGACGCTGGATGAATACCTGAGCTGTCGGGGAATTGCAGCACGAGCACGCCGAAGACGACCGCGACGAGCGTTTGCCCGAGCAGCTTTGTACGTGCCCGAAGACCGAGGTTGCGCTGCATCCGAACCTTGATGAAGTCGTCGAGAAATCCCACCAACCCAAGGCCCGTCGCGAGTCCGAGCACCAGCAAGCCAGACGCAGTCGGGCCGCTCGCACTCAGCATGTTGCCACCCGCGTAGCCGAGAATCGCGGCGATCAGGATGACGGTGCCACCCATCGTCGGGGTACCGCGCTTGGTGTGATGTGTCGTGGGTCCGTCGTCGCGGATCAACTGGCCGTAACCGCGTTGGCGCAAGAACCTGATCGCGAACGGCGTACCGAACAGCGACACGATCAGCGAGATCGTGCCTGCGGCCAGGATCCCCTTCACTTGCTCGCTCCGGAGTGGCTATCAGGCCCGGCGAGCAAGGCTTCAGCAACGCGCTGCAAGTCGGCGGAGCGTGATGCTTTCACCAGTACGACGTCGCCGTCACCAAGGTCTTTCTCGAGGAGAGAAACCGCGTCGGCAACTCCGTCGACCACGCTGACCCGCGACGGATCGAACCCAGCCTCGATTGCACCGTCGGCGATGCCCTGCGCTGCTGCACCAACAACGACAAGTTGATGGACGCCGATCAGTGCCGCCGCAGCGCCGACCTCGCGATGTGCTGTCGCTGCGGCTGGACCGAGCTCGGCCATCACCCCGAGGACAGCGTGCATTCGACGTGGCCGGCGCGCGCCATCTCCGCCCGAGCCCATTGCGGCCAGCGCCGCCAATGCGGCCTTCATCGATTCCGGATTCGCGTTGTACGCATCGTTGATGACGACGACGCCGTCGGCGCGCTCCGACACCTGCATGCGCCACCGGCTAACTGGTTCGACTCCCGCCAACCCTGCCGCGACTTCGTCAAGGCCGAGCCCCAGCTCAAGGGCCACAGCAGTTGCGGCAAGTGCGTTCAACACGTGGTGCGCGCCATGCAACGACAGCGAGACCTCGACCGGGCCACGAACCGTGAGCATGCGAAAGGTCGGGCGAGCCAGTTCATCGAGCACAACGTCAACCGCTCGAACATCCGCGCGCGTACCGAGTCCGAATGTCACGACGCGCGCGCCGGTCCGCGCCGCCATCGCGAACACGGCATCGTCATCAGCGCTGAGCACAGCGAGACCATCGTCCGGAAGAGCCTCGACGAGTTCCCCTTTGGCCTGCGCTACCGCGGTTTGACTGCCGAACTCGCCAAGATGCGCGGCGCCCACATTGAGCACGACGCCGATCTGCGGCCTCGCGATCCCGCAGAGGTACGCGATGTGATCGAGTCCGCGTGCGCTGTATTCGAGGACCAGGTACCTGGTGTCTGCGTCGGCCCGCAGCACGGTGAGTGGCAATCCGACCTCGGTGTTGAACGACCCCTCGGGCGCGACCGTCGGCCCGCATTTCGTCAGGAGTTGGCCGACGATGTCCTTCGTGCTCGTCTTGCCGCTCGACCCGGTGATACCGACGACCACGGGGTTCGCCAGCCGGTGCAGGTAGCCGCGCGCAAGGTCACCGAGGGCGCGCACGGTGTCGCCGACGACAACCGCGGGCACTGCGACCGGCCGGCTCGCCAGAACAACCGGAGCCCCGTCGGCGACTGCCTGCGCGACGAAGTCGTGCCCGTCGACGCGCGCTCCCGAGACCGCAACGAAGAGACACCCGCGACTGACCCTGCGCGAGTCGACGACCACTGGGCCGATGACGCGCGCGGCCGGATCCGCAAGGTCTGACACGACACCATGGCTCAGTTGTGCGATCTCACTAACCGTCAGCGTCATCATGAAGCGCCGGCGCCGTTGGTCAACGCAGCGAGTTCAGCACGCAAGACAGTGCGGTCGTCGAACGGGTACACCACGCCGCCGACCTCCTGCCCTTGTTCATGACCCTTACCGGCGACGACAACGACATCACCGGCCCGAGCCTGACTGACAGCGATCTGGATCGCCGTCAACCTGTCGAGTT
Source organism: Acidothermaceae bacterium (assembly GCA_036510735.1). Lineage (GTDB taxonomy): Bacteria > Actinomycetota > Actinomycetes > Acidothermales > Acidothermaceae > PALSA-607. The sequence continues at coordinate 3,857 of DATCDK010000040.1, forward strand.
CGACGATCACCTCGCCGCGCTGCTCGGGGGCGACCCTCATCGCACCTTCGTGCATCGCGGCAAGGATCTTGTCCGGGTCTTCGCTGCGCGGATTGTCGCTGGTCAGCACCGCGACATCGGCGAGGCGCGCGGCGGCCGCACCCATCAGTGGCCGTTTTGCTCGGTCGCGGTCACCACCGCAGCCAAGGACGACGATGAGTCGGCCGGTGGTCGTCGGACGCAATGTGGTCAGGAGCGTCACCACGGCGTCGGGCGTGTGTGCGTAGTCGACAAGAGCCGTAAACGGCTGCGACACCGAGACGGCTTCCATCCGGCCCGGCACGACGAGCACGTCGGCGATGCCGCGGGCGGCCGCGTGCGGATCGATTCCGGCGACGACGAGTGTGACAAACGCGAGCAAGGCGTTGGCGATGTTGAACGACCCAGGAAGCCGGATCGAGACCGACGTCACAACGTCAGGACCGTGCACGACGAACTCGGTGCCATTGTCCGGACCGCGTGACACGTCGCTCAGCCACCACTGGGCGTTGCGGGTCGTTGCCGACACCGTGGTCAGCGGGATCTCTGCCGTACCTACGAGGCCAAGCAATCGGCGTCCGTGCTCGTCGTCGACATTGACCACCCCCGCGCGCGCGAACTGCGGGGTGAACAGTCGCGCCTTCGCGTTGAAGTAGTCGTCGAGATCCGCGTGGAAATCCAGATGGTCCTGAGACAAGTTGCTGAACGCCACCACCTCGAACGCCGTGCCATCGACGCGGTGCAACGCAAGCGCGTGGCTGGAGACCTCCATCGAGACCGACCCGACGCCGCGTTCGACCATCACGGCCAGCAGGGCCTGCAGGTCTGGGGCTTCCGGCGTCGTGCGTGCACTGGGAGCAACCCACTCGCCGATCCTGGTCTCGATCGTCCCGACCAAGCCGGTCTTTTGTCCGGCTGCACGCAGTCCTGCGTCGAGCAGGTACGACGTCGTCGTCTTGCCGTTCGTGCCGGTCACGCCGAGCACCCGCAGCTGTTTTGACGGTTCGCCGTAAATCCATGACGCGACGTCGCCGAGCTCGGCGCGCGGATCGCCCACCACCAGGACGGGCGTGCCGAGGCTGCCCGCGGCATCGACGATTGACCGCCCTGCTTCATCAGTCAGGACACCGACCGCCCCGGCCGCGACGGCCCGATCGGCAAATCGCGCGCCATGCGTGTGAGTGCCCGGCAGTGCCGCGTACAGGTCGCCGGGCAATACCGCCGCCGAATCGTGGGTGACCCCGGTGACCGCTGCATCAACAGGGCCGACACCGGCAACCAGGACGGCGCCAACGCGATCAGCGAGGTCGACCAGCCGCCGCGACGGCGTCGCCACCGGACGTAAAGAGGTTGAACGCTGCTCTGGGCCGGGCACGGCGCTCCACCCTACCCGTCAGGGAAGGCTGAGCTTGACGACCGGCGGGGTCGTCCCCGTCGGCGGAATCTTCTCCGACTCGAGCGCGAACGACATAACGTCCTTGAAAACCGGTGCCGCGATCGAGCCGCCGTAGTGGCCATTGGTCGGGTTGTCGAGCACCACAAGGACGACGAGTTGCGGGTTGTCCGCCGGTGCGAATCCGACGAAGGACGCCGTGTAGCCGCGGTAGCACCCGCATGTGGGGTCGACTCGCTGCGCAGTTCCAGTCTTTCCTGCAACCCGGTAGCCAGGGATCCGAGCCTCGGGGGCGGTGCCCTGATCAGTGGTAACCGCCTCCAGCATGCTCTCGACCTGCGTGGCTGTCGACGCGCTCACGACCCGAGTCTGGGTCGGTGCATTCGCCGGCTTGACCGACCCGTCGGGTTGCAGGAATCCCTTGACCAAACTGGGCTCGACGCGCACTCCGCCGTTCGCGATCGTCGAGTAGACGGTGGCGACCTGCAGCGCATTCACCGCCAGCCCTTGACCGAACGGAACCGTGTACTGCTGGGTCGCGGACCAGTTGCGCAATGGGTCGAGGATGCCTGGGCTCTCGCCGGGGAAGTTGAGACCTGACGGCTGGCCGAGTCCGAATGCCTGCAGGTACGCATACAGCCGGTCGACGCCGACTTTCTCCGACGTAAGGATTGTGCCGATGTTGCTCGACTCTGCAAGCACACCGGCAAGCGTCAAATGCAGAAGCCCGTGCGACTCGGCATCATGGAAAACCTTGCCTGCGCGAACAAGCGTCGGTGGAACGTCGATCGGCGACATCGGCGTGAGCACACCGGAGTCAATCGCGGCCGACATCGTGATGACCTTGTTGGTACTACCCGGCTCGAAAACATCAGACAGAGCTGAGTTTCCGCGGTCTTCAGCGGGCGCGGCGCCAGGATCGGCGGGGTCGAAGGTCGGTGTCGTCGCCATCGCGAGGATCTGCCCGGTGCGCGGTTGCATCACGATGACGGAACCGCCATCAGCGCCCGTCGTTTTCACCGAGGCGGCAATGGCCTGCTGCGCTTTCCACTGAATGTCGCGGTCGATCGTGAGTTGAATGCCTTGACCAGGCACAGCGGGCTGACCGCCACCGACGCCGTCCGGTATGACCTGACCGTCGTGACCGACCTGCACAGTGAGCTGCCCCGCCTTGCCAGCCAACACGTTCTGGTACTGATACTCGAGGCCGCCAAGTCCCTTGCCGTCTGAACCGACGAAACCGACGACGTTCGCTGCAACGTTGCCGGCTGGGTACACGCGCTTGTTCGTGTTCTCCGTCGTCACACCTGGCAGGTCAAGGGCGAGCACCTGCTTGGCAACTTGCGGTGTGACGGCACGGGCCAAGTAGACGAACTGACTCTTGCCGGTGAGGTCGCTCACCAACGTGAAGCGATTGACACCAAGGATCGGCGCGAGTGTTCCCGCCATCGTCCACGGACTCGTGGTTTTCGAGTTGGTGGCAACCAGCGGATCTCCGATGATGTCGCTCGCGTTCACCGTGTCGGCGAGGGTCGCGCCGTTGCGATCCACAATCGAGCCGCGTTGCGCCGGCAGCGTCACCTTGTGCAAATACTGCGCATTCGCATCTGCGGCATAGACAGTGGAGTCGACGCCCTGCAGTTGCAAGAGGCGACCAACGAACACGATCATCACGAACCCGATCACCAGCAGGCCGCCGTGCAATCGGCGGGCCGGGAAGCCGAGCCGGCCAATAGTGCGGCGGGGCGGTCGTGGGGGACGACGCGTGGGCGGACGTCGGCCGGCCGGCTGCCGAGGTCCGCGCGGCTGCTGACGTGGCTGACCGGCCTGCCCGGATCGGCCGGCCTGCCGCAGCTGCCGGACCTCACTCGCCGAGCGCTCGCTGCGCAACCCACCTGGGAGCGGGCGGGTGGCCGGCCGAGGTGCAGTGCCTCGAGGTGCGGCTGCGCGGGGCGCAGCGGTGCGGGGCGCCGCGGTGCGGGGTGCGGCTGCGCGGGGCGCAGCGGTGCGGGGCGCAGCGGTGCGAGGTACTGCACCGCGCGGCGCCGCAGGTCGAGGCGCACCGGGGCGCTGGTGCGTGCTGCCTGGCGGTCCGACCCGGTTCACGGCGTCGCCTTCGTCGTCGGCTTAGCCGTGGGCTTCGCGGTTGGTCCAGGAGTGGGTGAGGGCTTCGTCGTCGCCTTGGCAGTCGGACTCGTGCTCGGCTTGGCACTGGGACTCGTACTCGGCTTGGCGCTCGGGCTCGTGCTCGGCTTGCCCGAAGCCGACGGACTTCCCTTCGCCGATGGCGATACGTCCGGCGACGTCGAGGCCTTGGCCGACGTTGACGCGTTCGGCGAGCCAGAGGGCGACGGCGACACCGATGCCGACGGCGACGCGGATGGGGACGCACTCGGGCTAGTCGATGCCGACGCCTGCGGTGTTGGGGACGGCTTCGGAGCAGGTGGCGGTGGCGGACGCAAAGCCTTCGTCGCTGCGCCTAGCACCGCGCCGTCCGACGTTCGCTTGAAGACCGGGTTCGGCGCCGCAACCATGCCCAAGGCGACTGCCCGTGCCGCCAATGCCTGCGGGGCGCCCTCGTCGGCAACGGATTGACTCAGTGACTGCACCTGATCGGCGTTGGTCGACTGCTGGCGCTGGAGCTGGTCGACCGTGAATGAGCCCTGCGCGAGCTTCGTGTTGATCATCAGTACCCCGACCAGGCCGGCCGCGAGCAGCGCCGAGACCAGCAGCACGAATGGGGCACGTGGCCTGGCATTTCGCGGCCGCACGACTCGAAGCGCCGGCGGCCGGCTGACAGGCGCACTCGCCGGGGACGTGCTGACGGGCGCAGTCGTCGCGGGCGCGATGAGAACGCCGTCGATGGCGACATCGGGTGCCGTCGCTTCAGGCACCGTCACTTCAATGAATGGGAGCGCGCTCACGCGGCCTGCCTGATGCGCTCGATCGCGCGCAGCCGCACGGACGCGGCCCGCGGGTTTGTGGCGACTTCAGCGGGGCTCGCCTGAACGGCTCCGCGGGTGAGGAGCCGCAACCTTGGCGCGTGGTCGGGTAGTTCGACAGGCAGTTCGGACGGCGATGTGCTGGCGGCGCCAGCGGCGAATACCTGCTTCACCAAACGGTCTTCGAGCGACTGGTACGACAGCACCACAACCCGCCCGCCGACACGAACGGCGGCGACGGCGGCAGGAACGGCCCGTTCGAGCGCCGCGAGTTCGGCGTTGACCTCGATGCGCAAGGCCTGGAACGTGCGCTTGGCCGGGTGGCCGCCGGTACGCCTGGTCGCAGCGGGGATCGAATCACGTACCAACTCCGCCAACCGCGACGCCGACACGAGCGGCTGGCGACTGCGCTCATGCACGATCGCGTTCGCGATCCGCGACGCGAAGCGCTCCTCGCCATACACACGCAGCACGTGGGCGATCTCGGGGGCCGAGTAGGTATTGACGACGTCCGCGGCGGTCTTGCCGGTGGTGCGGTCCATCCGCATGTCGAGCGGCGCGTCGTGGGCGTAGGAGAACCCGCGGTCGGTCTCGTCGAGCTGAAGCGACGAGACTCCGAGATCGAACAGGACCCCGTCGACCGTTGACAGCCCGAGCTCGGCGAGCACGACCGGGAGTTGGTCGTAGACCGCGTGGACGAGTGTGATCCGGGTTTCGAACGGGGCCAGTCGCGCAGTCGCGAGAGCGAGCGCGTCGGTGTCGCGGTCGATACCAATCAACCGGGCCTGCGGATGGGCGATCAGAAGTGCTTCCGCGTGGCCACCCATGCCGAGCGTCGCATCGACCACCACCGCACCCGGTGCGGTCAATGCGGGCGCGAGCAGCTCGAGCACCCGACCGAGAAGAACCGGCACGTGCCGGTACCTCGTGGCGTCGTCCATTGGTGAGTTCTCGACCCTTCGATGACTGTTCGCGCCGCGGGGTAGCGGTTGGGTTGGGGTGGTGGTGCGAAGTGGAGCGCCTCGTGCGTCGGGGTTCCCAGCCGCTCACCGGAGGTTCCCGTTCGCCTGGCGCCGGGGAAGGTGTGCCAGGAGAGCGAGCGGCCGGAGGCCTCGTCGCACGAAGTGCTCAATGTCGAGCGCGGGGCGCGTGGTGTGGTCAGTGGTGTCAGAGGACGCCGGGCAGCACCTCCTCGCCGAGTTCGGAGAAGACCGGCTCCTGGGCAGCGAGGTAGGTCTCCCAGGCCGCGGCGTCCCAGATCTCGACCCTGGTGTTTGCGCCGATGACCGCGCACTCACGGCTGAGGCCCGCGTACTCGCGCAGCGCAGGCGGGATCGTGATGCGGCCTTGCTTGTCGGGGATGTCGTCGGACGCGCTCGCGAAGAACACCCGCGAGTAGTCGCGTACGCCTTTGTGCGTCACCGGTGACGTGCGAAGCGCTTCGGTGAGGCGGCCGAATTCCACGGCGGGAAAGACATAGAGACAGCGCTCCTGGCCCTTGGTGATCACCAGACCGGCCGCAAGCTCATCGCGAAACTTCGCTGGCAGAAAGAGCCGGCCCTTCTCATCGAGTCGAGGGGCGTGGGTTCCGAGAAACACCCGCCACCTCCGCTCGCCCCATGCTGGCCGCCCGCCGACCCGTACCCTTGCTCTCCATTTCGCGCCACCATACTCCACACTCCCCCACTTTCAAGCAACCTGGAGGCATAGATCGGGGGCGATCACTCCCCTAGGAGCGCAATCACGGATTTGCCGAGGCGAACCGATGTGCTGTCCCACGCGTTCGAGTACGGGGATCACTCGTTTGCACGCGCTTGACCTGAGAGACTCGTCCCCAGATTGCGGATCACGAGCAAGGAGGACGGGTGGCAGCGTTCCCGGGGACAGCGGGGGGCGACCTCAAAGAGGTCGCAGAAACCGGTCGGCGTATCTGCGCTGCCGTCGAGCAGGTGATCGAAGGCAAGCCGGACGTAGTGCAGCTTGCCGTCACCGTGCTGTTCGCCGAGGGTCATCTCCTCATCGAGGACGTGCCCGGCGTCGGCAAGACGATGCTGGCCAAGGCGTTGGCCAAGGCCATCGACTGTTCGGTGAAGCGGATTCAGTTCACCCCCGACCTGCTCCCGAGCGACATCACGGGTGTGTCGGTCTTCAGCCAGGACACCCGCGAATTCGAGTTCAAGCCCGGACCGGTGTTCGCCAACATCGTCGTCGGCGACGAGATCAACCGCGCGTCGCCAAAGACGCAGTCGGCGCTCCTCGAGAGCATGGAAGAACGGCAGGCGACCGTCGACGGCACGACCTACCGACTTGCGGCGCCGTTCATGGTGGTGGCCACCCAGAACCCGATCGAGATGGAGGGCACCTACCCGCTACCCGAGGCACAGCGCGATCGATTCACCGCGCGCCTGTCGATGGGCTACCCGTCAGCTACCGCCGAACTGGAGATGCTCGATTCCCACGGCAGCCACGATCCGCTCGACGACCTGCGCCCCGTCGCCGACGCCGTCGAAGTCGCGAATGCGATCGAGCTCATCCGCACCGTCTACGTCGCGCCCGACGTGCGCCGCTACACCGTCGACCTCGTCGCCGCCACGCGTGCCTCGCTCGAGCTGCGACTCGGCGCGTCGCCGCGAGCAACCCTGCAGCTGCTGCGGGCCGCCCGCGCCGCGGCCGCACTCGACGACCGCGATTACGTGCTCCCTGACGACGTCCGCATGCTCACGCAGCCCGTGTTGACGCACCGGCTGCTCATCACCGCCGAAGCACAGATCTCACGCCGTACCGCGTCCGACATCTTGTCCGACATCGTGGCAAGGGTCGCGGTTCCGTCGTCCGCCCAGCGTTCCCGAGCAACACCGCACTAATGCGGGCGGCGCTCTCCGGACTCACCACCCGCGGCAGGAGTTTCCTCGCGGCCGGTATTGCTGCGTGTCTGTGCGGCCTTGTCCTTCGCGAGATGGACCTGTTGCGCGTCGGCATCTTCTTGTGTGTGTTACCGATTGCAACGGCAATCGTCGTGGCACGTACGCGCTACCGCCTCTCATGCGTTCGCCGCATCGAGCCACAACGGGTGCCCGTCGGTGAGACGGCCCAAGTTGTGTTGCGCGTCGAGAACCTGTCGCGGGTGGCGACCGGCATCTTGCTGCTTGAGGATCGGTTGCCTTACAGCCTTGGTGGCCGTCCTCGCTTTGTGGTGAACAGGATCGAATCCCTCGGTGTACGCGAGGTTTCTTATCCCGTGCGCAGCGATGTGCGCGGTCGCTTCGTGGTTGGCCCGCTGTCGCTGCGGTTCGCCGATCTCTTTGGACTAGTCGAGTTGACCCGATCGTTCACGACGACCGATGCCCTGGTCGTCACCCCCACGGTCGTGCCGCTGCCGGCAATCCGATTGGGCGGCGACTGGGCAGGCGGCGGCGACAGCAGGGCACGTTCAATCTCAACGATGGGCGAGGACGACGTCACCACCCGCGAATACCGCCACGGCGACGACCTGCGCCGAGTGCATTGGCGATCGACCGCCCGATACGGCGAACTCATGGTGCGTCGCGAAGAACAGCCATGGCAGAACCGAGGCGTGCTGCTGCTCGATAGCCGGGTGACGGCGCATCGTGGTGAAGGTCCTGGCTCGTCGTTCGAATGGGCAGTCAGCGCGATCGCGTCCATCGGCTCGCATCTGGCTCGCGACGGATTCGGACTTCGATTCACCACCGAATCTGGCAGCGAAGTCTCGGGGTATTCGGCCGACGCGATGGCCGGCACGCCGTTCGAGGCCGTCCTGCTCGACACCCTCGCGCTGATCTCAATGTCGGGGGCGCATTCGTTGACCGCCGGCCTCGCCGGCATTCGACGTGGTGGTGGCGGCGGATTGGTGATCGCGGCGCTCGGCAGTCTGACGGACGCCGACCTTGACGCACTAGCCCGATTCCGGCATCACGCGTCGGCGTGCGTAGCGATCATGCTCGACACAACGAGCTGGGCGCAGGCCTCGGTGCCAGGGCAGCCGACCGTACGCCAGCGCGACCATGCGCAGTCGTGCGCACTCCTTGCTGGCGCCGGATGGCGCGTTGTGTCCGTCAACGCGCGCACCGACATGCGCACGATGTGGGGCAGCGCCGCGAGTAACTCACAGGTCTTGGCGAGCCGATGAATCCACGACTTCGCGTCACCGTTTTCGCTGCGTTGGCGACAATCCTTGGGTCGCTCAGCTTGTTGCCCGTCTTCAATTCGATGGGCTGGGTACCGCGCGTGGTGCTGATGGTGGTGGCCATCGCCGCGACATCGGCGGCGCTGCAACGCATACGCGTGGTCACCGCCGTAATTCCGCTCGCCATGATTGCCGTCTGGGCCGCCCTAGTCACCGCGCTCTATGCACACTCGGTTGCCCCACTCGGGTTCATTCCAGGGCCCGCGGCCCTGCGGCTGCTGCACACCACGATGTCGTCGGGCTTCACCGACACCGTTCAACTCGCTGCGCCGGTCGAGGTGACCCGCGGCCTGAGTCTGCTGACGACCGCAGGTGTCGGACTTGTTGCCGTCGTCGTCGAGACACTGGCAAGTGGACTTCGGCGACCGGCCGTCGCCGGACTCCCGCTGCTAGCGATATTCACCGTGTCCGCAGCGACACTTTCTGGCGGTGTCGGGTGGCGGCCCTTCGTGTTCGCCGCCGCGGGCTATCTCGCGCTCCTACTTGCCGAAGGCCGCGACCGAGTCGGCCGATGGGGGCGGCCGGTGCGGGCGATTCGCGGATCTGTGGTCCGCGGGCAGGCTGCGACGAGCCAGTTGACGCAGGTCGGACGCCGCGTTGGTTTTGCGGCGATCAGCATCGCCGTCGTGTTGCCGGTGATCATCCCGGGGCTGCACTCTGGCTGGTTCGGTACCCATCACACGAACGGCGTCGGAGGTTTTTCCGCCGACAAGAATGGTGGATCGGCCACCATCAGCCCGATCGTGAGCATCCGGCAGGAACTCAACGAGCCGACACCGACCTCGTTGTTCACCTACACCACGACTGGGACGCCGACCTACTTGCGGCTGCTGACCCTCGACAACTTTGACGGCACTGTGTGGAGCGTGTCATCGGTCACGTCCCCTGACGACACGAAGATCGCCAAGGGCATCCCGCCACCCGCCGGAGTCACTTTGCGCCCGACGGGAAGTGCGACGACGAACATCGCGATCACCGGCCTTCGGCAGGCGTACTTACCAGTGCCCTCGACGGTCACCGCAGTGACGGCGCGTGGCGACTGGCGCTACAACCCGGTGAACCCCGCGATCTACGGAGTCAATACCGCGACGCCGCACCAGAACTACAGCGTCACGAGCGCGGTCTATCAACCGACGGCCGCCATGCTCAACTCGCTGCCAGCAGTCAACGCAGACGCCAGCCTCGAGCCGTACCTCGAAATGCCGCCGAACCTGCCTTCACAGGTTCAAACGGTCGCCGACCAGATCATCGCGGCCGCACATGCGGTCACGCCGTATCAGAAGGCGCTTGCCTTGCAGTCGTGGTTCCAGGCCGGCACTTACGACATTACGATCAAGACCGGCACCGACGAGAACGCGCTCATCACGTTCCTCAACGATCGCCGCGGTTACTGCGAGCAGTTCGCCGCCACCATGGCATTGATGGCGCGTGTCGAGGGGATCCCAGCCCGGGTCGACGTCGGCTTCACGCCAGGCGCGCCAGTCGGAAACACAAGCACTTACGTCGTCACGACCGCCGACGCCCATGCATGGCCCGAGTTGTACTTCCCGGACGCCGGGTGGCTGCGCTTCGAACCGACCCCGCGGTCCGACGGCCAGACGACCACCCCTGGCTACGCGCCGCTGACCCAGGGGCAGCAGGCCGCCGCGTCGGTGCCTCCCGGAGCGACCGGCGCACACCCACCACTCGATATCCAAGGACTTGCGAAGCCTTCGATCGGAACGATCCACAAGAACGGCAAGTCGCTGCCGGTACTGAGGAAGTTGCCGGTGGGTTGGCTGTTGCTGTTGGTCATCGTGATCCTTGGGATCGTGATCGCCCCTGGCGCGCGCTGGATCACCCGACGGCGTCGATGGACATCCGCCGACTCTGAGGCTGCCCGCGCGCACGCCGCATGGGCGGAGCTCGGTGACGATATGCGCGACCTCGGGTTGGACTGGCGCGGTCAGACCGACACGCCACGAAGAGCCGCGGCCACACTGGTTGCCACTCGAAGGCTCGCAACCGACGTTGCCGCAGAGCAGGCGCTCTCGCGGCTCACGCGAGCCGAAGAACTGGCTCGATATGCAGCGCGCCCGGACGAGTTGCGGTGGGTCGATCAGGATCCGCGCGCCGACGAGAGCACGGTTCGCAAGGCGCTGTTCGGCTCGGTGTCACGTGGTCGCCGGCTGCGCGCGCGGTTGGCTCCGTCATCGTCGAGCCGGATCGCCGTGTCAGCAACGGCCTGGGCTTCCGACTCCTGGCGTGGCTTCACACTCGGCGTTCGGGGTTGGGTGAGTGGACGACTCCCTGGCCGAGGGCGCGACGATCTGCAGGACTAGCGGGTGATTTGCAGGACTAGCGGTGATTTGCAGGACTAGCGGTCGTCGTCCTGTCCGGGAGCCCCGCCACCGAGACCGTCACGACGCCGGTCCCAGCGATCTTCGAAACGCTTGACGATGCTGCGCTTCGGCGTCGGCGGCGTACTGAGTTTCTTGCCGCGCCCACGGCGGGCCGTCGGTAGATCGGTGGCGCGCCCAACGCCTGGCTGGGTGACCTCAGAGACCTCACGACGCTGACGCCAAGTCGATGCGCCGTACAGGAAGGCCAGCAGCATCAAGACAAATCCCACGACGCTCAGCTCGAGCTGTTGCACCGCAATGCCAACGGGGAGTAAGACGACCCCGATGATGGCGCCAAGGGTCGCGCGCAGGTAACGACGGCGATGCAACGTACGCGGATCGATGCCGCGCACGGTCGCGGCGAACTTCGGGTCGTCGGCGTAGAGGGCTCGCTCGATCTGCTCGAGCACTCGCTGCTCGTGCTCAGAGAGCGGCACGTTGCCCTCCCAACGACATCCCCACCATGCCCCCGACCAACCGTGCCATCCGACTCGTACGCGACCGCTGCTGCCTAACAGTGTGCAACATGATCCGAGCGGAACCGGCTAGCCGAGCGACGACCGGGCCGGTCGTCGCGCTTTCAGGATACGAGCCTGCCGTGAGCGGCGAAAGCCGGTTGGGCAAGCGATGACAAAGAGACTGCATGAGCCGGGTCCGTTCTGGGCCTAGCACGGCGTTACCCAGGTCCGGCACCGCAGCAAACTAGAGGCACCCTGCGACCTCCCAGTCTGAGTATCGGGCGGCCCGGCTCGCATCTGGAGAGCCGTTAGCTACGTCGGCCGACGACGTGCAACTGCGTCGCGATGTCCCGGAAGGCCGGCAGCTCAGACGCCTCGAACTCCAAGGCGATCAAGGCCTCGACGGCGGCTGGGTCAGCGTCGAGTGATCCACCCGGCACCAGGTCGGCGAAGACCCTGGAACCGTGGGTAGCGATCACCGTCAACCCCGCGGCGCCAAGCAGTGCCTCGAGGTCGGCCAGCGCGAACCGTCGAGGCGCCGGGTCAGTAGCCGAATACCGCCCGAGCGGATCGCGCAGGGCATGCAGCGCCTCGTCGAAACGGCCTGCGGCGGCGCGGTGCAGCACCGCCGCTATTCGGTTGGCCGCGACAACACTCACGATGCCGCCGGGCCGCAAGACGCCGGCCACTGCTGCGAGCGCGGCGGCCGGGTCGTCGACGATTTCGAGCACGCTGTGCAGAACGACAAGGTCGAAGGAGGCAGGCGCTACGACGTCGAGCAGGCTTGCCGCGTCGCCCTGAACGCTACGGATCCGCTCCGTCACACCCGCATCGGCCGCGCGCCGGACCAGCGCGGCGAGTGAATCAGGGCTGGCATCGACGACGGTGACCCGGTGGCCCAGTTCGGCCAAGGGGACCGCGAAGCCACCGGTGCCACCGCCTGCATCGAGGACGTCGAGCTGGTCGCGGCCGGTCGTGTCGATCAGGTCGATGAGCAGCGTTCGAACGCTGCGCCAGACGACAGCCGTTCGCACCGAGCCGCGGGTACGCAGTCGGTCGGCAGCCATGGGGCGCACCTTACCGGCCGGGGGCCGTTAGCTGGCTCGGGCCGCCTCGACGGGCTGCGGCCCGTTAGCTCGCTCGAGCCGCCTCGACTGGCAGCGCCGGTTGATGGGTGACGCCGATCGTAGTTTCGGCCAGCGCGAGGAAGGTCGCGCTGTCGCGCAGCAGGTCGTCGGCCTCGCGGGCACTCACCGATCCGTCAAGACCCGCCTCGGCTGCCGCGCGCTTCGTCGCGCCTGCGGCGAAAAACGCGGCCCACTCGGCAAGCTCGGGCGCGACTTGGGTCAACAAGACCCACGCGTTGCGGGAGCGACGGACCCGCCGAACTCCGGGAACCTCGGGCCGGGCACGCGCGGCTAGCACCGCGGCCGCACAGCGAAGCGCAGCAAGGTGCGCGCTTGCGTAGCGCTGCGCGGGTCGTGAGCTAGTGGCAGCTTCGTCGAGTCCGTGGCGGGCCGCGGCAAGCAGGCCCAGTGCGGCGGGCAGCGGTTTGCTCTGCAGCGGCTTACTCTGCAGCGGCTTACCCTGCAGCGGCTTACCCTGCAACGTCGTCGTCACCATGACGTCACCCTCCTCGTGTCGGCGCTACCGGCGCCCGGGCCGACGGCGGGTCGAGGACCGTGGCCCGGGCAATGGCAGCGCCCCCAGCGAGCTTCGCGGGACCCCACCCGCCTCGCCCGACTGACTTGTTCGAACATACGTTCGAACAAGTCCACAGTAAGCGGCTGCCACGAGCTTCGTCAAGCCCATTCAGCGAAAGTCGCGTGACGTCCTGCGGACCGCCAGCGGCAGCCGCTCGAAACGCTCGGCAACCACATTGACGACGCCCTGCTCACGCTCGAGACGACCTCGCACCAAGAGAGCAGCGGCGGTGCGGGCCACCCGTCGGTAGTGGATCCAGACGCCGCGCGAACAAATCACGTTCACCATGCCGGTCTCGTCCTCGAGGTTGAGAAAGGTGGTCCCACCCGCGGTGGCCGGCCGTTGCCAGTGGGTCACGACTCCCCCGACCAGGACACGGCGTCCGGCCTCTGCGGTACGCAGCGCGCTGGCCGTGAGAACGCCGAGTTCGTCGAGCCGATCGCGCACGTGTCGGGTCGGATAGCCGTCGGTCGTGATCGCGGTCGCCCACAGGTCGGCCACCGTGATCTCGACGTCGTTCATCACGGGGAGAGTGGGAGCGTGCGTTCCGAGCACCGCGCCGGCAAGGCGATCAGGAGACCCTTCCGCTGCCGCGCCAGCGGCCCACAACGCCACCCGGCGACTCATCCCGAAACAGTCGAAGGCTCCGGCCGTCGCCAGCGCCTCGACCTGAGCAGCCGAAAGACCGACCCGATGCACCAGGTCGGTCATGTCCGCGTAGGGACGGCCCGCCGCAATGCGCTCACCAAGAGGATCCGTGATTCCGCGCACGGAAGTCAGCCCGAGCCGCACTGCACACACGCCACCGTGCGTCCCTGAATCGACTGGCTCGAGAGTGGTCAAGGCTGCACTCGCATTGATGTCGGGCCGCCGCACTTCGACGCCATGTCGACGCGCGTCAGCGACCAACGACTGAGGCGAGTAGAAACCCATCGGCTGCGCATTGAGCAGTGCGGCACAAAAGGCCGCCGGATAGTGCAACTTCAACCACGAACTTGCGTACACGAGATAGGCGAAGCTGATCGAGTGACTCTCGGGAAAACCGAAGTGCGCGAATGCGGTGAGCTTCTCATAGATCTCGTCGGCGACCGCGCCGGTAATGCCACGCTCCGCCATCCCGCTGTAGAGCTTGCCGCGCAGTCGTTCCATGCGAGCCGTCGATCGCTTCGAACTCATCGCCTGCCGCAACTCATCTGACTCGGACGCCGTGAAGCCGGCGACATCGATCGCCATCTGCATCACTTGCTCCTGAAAGAGCGGAACGCCGTAGGTACGTTCGAGTGAGTTCTTCAACAGCGGATGGGCATAGGTGGCTTTTTCGAGACCGTTGCGTCGGCGGATGAAAGGGTGAACAGAGCCGCCCTGAATGGGTCCCGGCCTGATGATGGCAACCTCAGTGACTAGGTCGTAAAACTTCCGCGGCTTCAATCGGGGCAAGGTGGCCATCTGCGCACGGCTCTCGACCTGAAACACACCGACCGAGTCGGCGGCGCACAACATGTCGTAGACCTTGGGATCTTCGGTCGGGATCGTGTCGAGTTGCAGGTCGAGGTCGTAGTGCTCGCGCAGCAGATCAAACGCGCCGTGCAACGCGGACAACATGCCCAGGCCCAACAAGTCGAACTTCACCAGACCGGTGCGCGCACAATCATCTTTGTCCCACTGCAAAACCGTGCGGTTCTCCATGCGGCCCCACTCGACAGGACACACCTCGGTGACGGGCCGGTCGCAGATGACCATGCCGCCGGAATGAATGCCGAGATGCCTCGGAAAGCGCAGGATTTGCTCAGCGAGTTCGATGACATCACCGGGGATGTCGTAGTCGGTGCCTGAACCCGTGCCACTCGCATCGGACGTGACAGATCCCCAGCTGTCGATCTGTTTCGACCACGCATCTTGTTGACCGGTGGAGTACCCGAGCGCCTTTGCCATGTCGCGCACGGCCGACTTCGGCCGGTAGCTGATCACGTTGGCCACCTGCGCCGTATTCGTACGCCCATAGCGCGTATAGACGTGCTGGATGACTTCTTCGCGGCGTCCGCTCTCGATGTCGAGATCGATGTCGGGCGGCCCGTCTCGCTCGGGTGAGAGGAACCGTTCGAACAGCAGATGGAAGGCAACCGGATCGGCCTTGGCGATACCGATCGCGTAACACACTGCCGAGTTCGCAGCAGACCCACGGCCTTGGCACAAGATGTCGTTAGCGCGGCAGAACTCCACGATCTCCCAGACGATCAGGAAATAGCCGGGGAAGTTGAGTTGCTCGATCACCTCGAGTTCGTGTTCAAGCTGCCGGTAAGCACCGGGCTGACGTTCGGCATCAGGCGGGCCGTACTTTTTCAGCGCCCCCTGCATGGCAAGCTCACGCAAGTAACTCATCTCGGAATGTCCGGCGGGCACCGGGAAATCCGGCAAACGTGGGGCAACGAGCCGCAGGTCGAACGCGCAAGTACGACCGATCTCAGCGGCAAGGTCGACGGCACCGGGATAACGTGCGAACCGCGCCGCCATCTCAAAACCTGAGCGCAGGTGCGCAGTGCCGGCAGCAGGCAGCCAACCGTCCATGTCGTCAAGACCACGACGACCGCGGACGGCGGCCAGTGCCGCAGCGAGTCGACCCCCACCAGGAGTCGCGTAATGCGCATTGGTGGTGGCAACCACGCCCAGCTGTCGGCGTCCGGCTAGATCGAAGAGTGCCTCGTTGCGAGTGGAATCGAGCGGGTTGCCGTGATCAGTCAGTTCGACGAATACATTGTCGCGACCGAACAATGAAGCGAGCCGGTCGAGCTCAGCTGCCGCAGCAGAAAACCCTTCTGCGGCAAGAGTTTTTGGGACACTACCTTTGCGACAACCGGTGAGAACGACCCAATGACCGTCGTGCGACTCCCCCAGTTCTTCGAGGTCGTAGAGGGGCCGACCTTTCTCCTTGCCAGCAAGTTGCGCCGCGCTGATAGCCATCGAGAGACGGCGGTACCCTTCCGGGTCACGCGCGAGGATGAGTAGATGGTCACCCTCAGGATCGGCGATGCCGTTTTGCGGCGTGCGTAGACCCAGACTGAGTTCGGCACCGAACACTGTGCGAATGCCGAGTTCACCGGCTGCCTCGGCGAAACGCACCACACCGTAGAACCCGTCGTGGTCGGTAATGGCGAGGGTTTCGATCCCGAGTCGCGCCGCCTCTTCGGCAAGTTCTTCGGGTTCGCTCGCGCCGTCAAGAAAGCTGAAGTTGGAATGGCAGTGCAGCTCGGCATATGGCACTGCTGGCTGCGTCGACCCAGCGGTTGGCGGTGGCAACTCCACGCGCTGGTAACGCTCGCGTTTGCGCGACCAGGCCGGACTGTCGCCGCCATCGCCATCGACCGGCTTATACCCAGGATTGGCTGCCGGCTTGGGCCGCCCCGACAGTTGGCGTTCGAGTTCACGCCACGGGATATCGGGATTATTGAAGCCCACAGCAACCCCCTCGACCGTTAGTCATAGAGGGCCTCGATCGACCAGCGGCCGTTCTCGCACACCATCAGCAGACCGGCACCATCGATGGTCGCGATCTGGAAACGTGCACGGCGGCGCGCAGTCAGGCGATCCCACCAGCGGACGTCGAGGGGCCAGGGTCCGGCCCAACCGGCGATCGCCACCGGTGGTTGCTGCCCGATACGCAACCAACCCGGGGCTGCGGAGACGACGCATCGGCCGGTGACCACCACGGGGTTGCCACCGATGTCGGTGACCATGGCCGGTTGTGCCGACTTGAGCACCGTGGCAGGCGATGGTGCGGGCAACCGGCCCGGCCACGGCCACGCATCGGCGGGCAGTACGTCGCGAGGCTCACCCCACGACACCAGCCTGATCTGTTCGGCCACATCACGGCCGGCGCCGACAACCGCGGTGACCACTGCGTCGGGCCCGAGCATGCCCTGAACGCGAGCGAGCGCACGGTCGATCTGCTCGAGGTCGCCACCAGGGCCGCTCGCGCCACCCGCCTCAGCGCCCCACAAGGAAAGCTGCCGACCGTCGTCATGGATGACTTCGTCGGGCACCAACCGCAAGAACACCAACCCGCTCGACGGCTGCCCGTCATCGGACCGGATGGTGCCCGACAACCAGCCGTCGAGTTGCCAGCGGGTGCGATCGGCAATGGCATTCGCGGTAAAACCTGGGGTGGACACCGCAGGAGATGTAGTGCCGTGCCGCCAACTGCGCGCCAGTTGCTCACCGTTTTCGGTGCACGCTTCGATGCTGATGCGGATGCAAGCAAGGCCCCGTGCCGCCAGCCGCTCATGCAACTGTTCAGCCAGCGTCTTGGCGACGAAGGTGGCGGTGTCGACACGGTCGATCGGAGGGTCGAGCGTCATCTCGACATCGAGATCGGGCGGCGCAACGCGAGCTGACGGTGGTCGTCTCTCGATACCGCGGGCGAGATCGTGCACGTAGGCGCCGTCAGGCCCGAACCTGGCAAGCACATCAGTGCGGGGTAAGCCGGCGAAATCACCGAGCGTATGGATGCCGAGTCTGATCAGCAGATCGGCGAGTTCGGGCCGGTCGAGAACCCGGATCGGTAACGGCGCAAGAAAAGCCGCCGCTTCACCGGCAGGCACGACGAACGCTGCATAGGCAGCTTGGGTAGCAGCGAAGATGCCGTCAGCAATACCGAGTTGGACGTCGTATCTGGTCGCGTCGGAAACAGCTCGCGCAATGGTGGCGAGCAACGGCAATTCCCCTTGGTAGTAACGGGCTGCACCCCGAGCGGCCACTACCAGCAACCCAGGCCTGATGATCTCGATGCCGGGGACGATCGCTTCGACCACCGCTGCCACCGACTCGAAAAGCCGGGCGTCACGAGCAGGGTCATGGTTGTAGACCGTGAGCTCAGGACACTTCGACTGCGCATCGCGACGTCGCTGACCGCGACGCACCCCGTCGAGTCGGGCAGCGGCCGAGCAAGCGACGACGCGATTCGCGTGCATGACGGCACCCGGCAACTCGGCGCTGCCGCCAGCAGCGATCACCGGCCAGTCAGGACACCAAACAGCAAGAGCGCGAACCTGTGTCATAAAGCCTGCGGCACTGTCATAAAGCCTGCGGCAACTGTCCTGAGGCCTTCTGTTCTGAGACCTTCGGCAACCAGACCGTGGCACGCCGCGGCCGGACTGCCGCCCCACGACCAAGCGACTGCACCTCAAGTTCGTGGGCCTGCAGATACCCATGGCCAGACCCGAGCCCGTGCCAGCGCTGCTCGATGACCGTGAGGCCGATCTGGCTGCCTTCCCACTTGACGGTTGTCAGCAGCACCGCCGAACGTTCGCGGGCCCTGGAGCTCAGCCGGCGCATATCTGCTTCGCGGGCGCGAGGCGGCGGGTGAATGACCACGATGTCGAACGCCTCAAGCAGGCTGGCGACGACTGATGGCCACTGCTCCCCCGGTTCGGCTACCCGGACGAACCTTTCAAGATCGACTCCGGCCTCCGCCGCTGCGGCACTGCCGAGCAACGGCGACCCGACCTCTGCACACCAGCCCTGGTGCTGGGAGACCTCAGCCAGCAACGCCAGCACCAGGGACGACGAGCCGCTCACGGTGATGGTCGAACCGCGCCGCACTCCCCCTTCGGGGAAAAGCTCGGCCAACGCCTGCGGCACCGGCAAAAGCTCCTTGCTGCCGGTGCCGCGAAGCTGCTCGAGGAGGTCTGGCGACAGGCCCTCGAGTGACGATGCGGCGGAGCGGAGCATCCCTTGAGTATCGAACATATGTTCGAACGCCGTCAATGCAGGCCGCTCGCGGGATCTCTAGGATCGGCGGGTGGCGATCAACGAAACGGCCAGCGACGTCGTCCTGCGTGTTGTGCGGTGGGACGACCCCCACGCCGAGGAGCTGCGCGCTGCCCAGCGCGCCGACATTGTGGCCCGCTACGGCGGGGATTTCGAACCTGGGCATCGTCCGACGGCTGCTGACATCGCGGTGTTTGTGGTTGAAACGCGCGCCCGTGAGCGAGGGGCGACACGCGTCCGACTCGAGACCGGTACTCGGCAGCCCGAAGCAGTGCGGCTCTATGAAGGCGCTGGCTACCGGCTGATCCCGAATTTCGGCGACTACGTCGACGCCCCAGCCAGCCTCTGCTTCGAACGCATCCTGGAGGCAACCGAATGAGTGACCTGCACCCGGGCGTCGTACGCGTTCAAGATGCGTTACTCGCAGCGGGCGCAAAGGGCAGTGTGCGCATGCTCGACGAATCGGCCCGCACAGCAGCCGAAGCCGCCGCCGCGCTGGGCGTCGAAGTAGGGCAGATCACCAACAGCCTGGTCTTTGTAGCGGACGGCGAACCGTTGCTCGTCCTGACCAGCGGCCGTCATCGGGTTGACACCTCGAAGGTGGCTGAGCTTGTGGGCGTGACCAAGGTCAGCCGCGCCGACGCGGACTTCGTCCGCGAACACGCCGGAGTAGCGATAGGCGGAGTCTCCCCCGTCGGCCACCCACGTCCGTTACGCACCCTCGTCGATGTCGCGCTCAACGACTACGACGTGGTGTGGGCCGCGGCCGGGCACACGCATGCAGTGTTTCCGACCACCTTCGACGAGCTGCTCACCCTCACCGGCGGCACGCCCGCCGAAGTCGGCGAGTAAGGCAGAATGGGTTTATGGCTACTGCAGACCCCGACCAATCGCCGTCCGCTGACGAAAGCGAACCACCGAAGGCGACAGCGTCGGCTGACGAGGAATTGCGCCTCCGCTATCGCGAAGCACTCGTTCGCAAGCGCGCCGGCGGATCGGCAGCAGCGACCGGTCACGGAGCCGACCGGCCGAACGCCCCGACGAGCAACGACAAGGTCAAGCGCACCTTTCGGCGTCGCGCCGGCGGCTAAGCCACCCTCAGTTCAGTTCAAAGCCCAGGTCACCGCGACGTTGACGGTGACGTCCTGCGAGCCGGCCTGGATTGGAACAGACGCCCCAGCCGGTGCTGCTTCTGAGGCCATCGAGTAATTGAACGTCTCCGGCGGGGAGTCAGTCGACTCGGAAATGCTCGTCACCGCACCCAGTGTGCGGCCCGCGGCATCGGCATACGTCTTCGCCTTGGCCTGCGCATCGGCGAATGCTGCCTGCCGCGCTTGCACTATCAGCGCGTTGTCCTGGTCGATGTCGAGACTCGCCTGACCGATTTGCAGCGCGTCACCGCCGACCCGCGCCGCGTCGGAAATAATCGAACCGGCGGTACTGAGGTTGCGCAATACGACGGACAGATTCTCGCTCACCTGGTAGCCGGTGATCCGCGGGCTGTTGTTGTTATAGGTGTAAATCGGCTGCACCGACAGCCCTGACGTCTGTAGATCGGCTGCCGCAACACCGTCGGATTTCAGCGTTTGCTGGACGGCGGCCATGGCCGTGTTGGCATCCTGCATCGCCGCGGTGACGGTCGGCCTAGTGACGTTGATGGAGCTGTCGAGCCGCAGCAGGTTCGGCGTCCCGGTCACTTGTCCTGTGCCACTGACGCTGATGCCACCGCCCGATGGCACACCCGACGGTGCGGAACTTGCCGCAGGGAGGACCGCGGGCACGTTCGTGGCAGGACCGGTGACAACAGATGCAGCCGACGCCTTAGTGCCGTGTCCCCACGCGTAGGCAGCCACGACGATCAGGGCAGCGGCGACACCGACGGAAACCGAGCGCACAGCTGGGTTCAGCGACATGACAACCTCCGGGCACGGGTGCAAGCGGGGTGAAACGTGCCGGTTGGACGCCGTGACTTGCCAGCCGGTTCCGAGGCATCGGATTCGCAACGTGGGGGGGCGAGCTCGGCTACAGGTCGGGCAGCCCGAGGTTCTGGTAGATCTCGCGAGTCGCCGTCGACTTGTTAAGCGTGATGAAGTGCAGCCCAGGCACTCCCTCGGCTAGCAACCGCTGGCACATCTCGCTCGCGACCTCGAGACCGATTGCTCGCACGGTCTCGGGATCGTCAGCGACAGCGAGCAATCGCTCCGCAAGCTCCGGCGGGAAGTCGTCGCCGGACAGAATCGAGAATCGCTCGATCTGACCAATCGAGGTAAGCGGCATGATGCCCGGAATGATCGGCACGTCGCAGCCAGCAGCCGCAATCCGGTCACGCAGAACGAGATAGTCGTCGACAGAGAAGAACATCTGCGTAATCGCGAAGTCGGCACCCGCCCTGCACTTGCGCACGAAGTTCGCGATATCGTCCTCGACGGTTGGCGACCGCGGGTGCTTGCGAGTGAACGCTGCCACACCGACGCAGAACTGGCCTGAATTCTTGACCAGCGCGACGAGTTGTTCTGCGTACGCAAAACCCTCCGAATGCGCAATCCATTCGGCCTGGGGGTTGCCTGGCGGATCGCCGCGCAATACCAAGACGTTGCGCACACCGGCGTCCGCATATTGACCGACGATGCGACGCAATTCGGCGACCGAGTGATTCACGGCGGTCAGATGGCCAACTGGCGTCAGCGTCGTTTCGGTAGCGATTCGCTCGGTCATGCGCACCGTCGTGTCACGCGTCGAGCCACCTGCCCCATACGTCATAGAGACGAACGTCGGCCGTAGCTGTTCGAGTTCGCGGATCGTCTGGAACAACGACCGTTCGCCCTGCTCGGTCTTCGGGGGGAAGAACTCGAAGGAGAACGAATGGCCGCCCTGCGCAAGGAGCTCCTTGATGGTCCGGGTGCGCTCACTCAACACGGACGGGCGACCCAGTGACATGCGTTCAGGGTACCGGCTGTTTTGCCTGCAAACGCGCCGCGAATTCGGCAGCCGCTGCGCCAGGGTCGGGCGCCTCAGTGATGGCACGGACCACGACCACGCGACGAGCACCCGCATCAAGGACCTGGTCGAGATTGCCCAGATCGATCCCGCCGATGGCGAACCACGGCCTGGTCGTGCCCAAACTGCTGACATACCTCACGAGCGCGAGACCGGGAGCGGGCCGGCCGGGCTTCGTCGGAGTCGGCCAGCACGGCCCGACACAGAAGTAGTCGACGCCCTCTTCGACAGCGGCGGCGGCCGCCTCGCTCTCGGTATGGGAGGACCGCCCGATCAGTACCTCTTCGGCCACGATCGCGCGGGCGACTGACACCGGCAAGTCGTCTTGCCCGAGGTGGAGGACAGGTGCATCCGATGCCCAAGCGACGTCGGCACGATCGTTGACCGCCAACAACACGCCATGTCGCTGACACGCATCGGCGAACACCTCGAGCGCCGCCAGTTCTTGCTTGGCCTCGATGCCCTTCTGCCGCAGCTGCACGATGTCGACGCCGCGACTGAGCACCGCGTCGAGGAACTCGGCCAGGTCACCCTCACGCTCGCGCGCGTCGACGCATAGATAGAGCCGTGCGTCAGAAAGCGAGCGCCTGGGCACGCCGCTTCACCTCCGTGCCGCGGTTCTCGGCGAGCGCCTGCACAGGAGACCCAGGCAACCCATCGTCGGTGAACAACCAGCGCAATGCCTCGTCGTCATTGAAGCCGGAGTCCGCGAGCAGGCTCAACGTGCCGGGCAGGCCTTTGAGGATCGCACCGTCGCCGACGAAGATCGCCGGCACCCACAAGACGCCGTCGCGTCGGACGCCGAGAAGTTTGCGTTCTCTTAACAATTGGCGAACTTTCGTGACATCAACGTGCAACCGTTCCGCAACATCGGGAACGGTGAGCCACTCGGTGATGAGATCTTCGATGCCAGGCACCCCGATAGCGTGCCATGTGTCGATCGCCGCGTGTCGCCACGGGGGTGCTCCTGGGCTGGCTGTGGCGTAGCTGTGAGGCGGCCGCAAATGATTCGAAACGGCCGGCCCGCGACCCGTACCATCGACAGGAACTGTCTGAGCCTCCGCTTAGACTAGGCGCGACATCACCACAACTGAGGCGCGTGAGCCCTGCCCCCTGCATCGCAGGCTGGGCGGTATCGCGGTGACGGGAGAATCGACGATGAAGACGCTTGCCAACTTTGCGGTCAAACACCGGTGGTGGGTCGTCGCCGGCTGGATCATCTTCATCTTTGTCGCGCAGGGCATCTCGGGCGCGCTTGGCGGTCCGAACTACAAAGACACTTTCAGCCTGCCGCACACCGAAACAGCCTCGGTCACCCAAGTTCTGAAGAGCGCGGATCTCGCGAATCAAAGCGGTGCGACTGGCACCGTTGTACTGAAGGCGAAGACCGGAACGCTGACATCCGAGCCTGCGGCGCTCTCAACCGCGTTAGTCAAGTTGTGTTCGGCCGGCCACGACGTCGCTGGCATCACAACGCCGTGGCAGTCGGTCGACTGCACGAAGAATGCCATCGTCACAGCTGGCGATCCCAAGCTGCTCAACACCGCCAACGGGTCAACTACCGGCTTGGTCGACATCACCTGGACCAATAACCACTACGACCTGAAGCTGTTCACTGGCGTCTACAACGACCTCAAGACCTTGCGGTCATCGACCCTGCAGGTTGAATTCACCGGAAATGCATTCCAAGGAGTAGGCCAAGCGCAAGGAGTGCCGCCGTTCCTGTTCGGCTTCATCGCCGCGCTGATCATCTTGGTATTCGTCTTCCGCACGGTCGGCGCCACCGTCTTGCCGTTGGCCAGCGCAGTGGGCGCACTCGGCGCCGGCCTCGGGCTGATCGGCATCCTCACTCACGCGATGAACGTTTCGAACATCACTCCTGAACTCACGGAGTTGATGGTGCTGGGTGTTGGCGTCGACTATGCACTGTTCATCGTGACCCGACACAGGCGAAATCTGCGGCGCGGCATCCCTCTGCACGAATCCATCGTCACGTCGATGGACACCTCAGGCCGCGCAGTGCTTTTCGCTGCCACCACGGTCTGCATCGCGCTGCTCGGACTGCTCGCACTTGGGGTGAGCTTCTTCAACGGCATGGCGATCGGTGCGGCCGTTGCAGTGAGCCTGACGGCGGCGGCATCACTGACTTTGCTACCTGCGCTGTTGTCGTTGTTCGGGCTAAAGGTGCTCCCCCGCACTCAACGACGTGCAGTGCGAGCCGGCGAGTTCATTGAGCCGCACGCCACCGGCTTCTGGGCTCGCTGGTCGGTGACCGTTGCGCGTCACAAGACCCTGCTGAGCCTGGGCGCAGCCGCGGTCATCGTGGTACTCGCACTGCCGTTCTTCTCGATGCGACTCGGCGCCGGTGACCAGGGCAACGACCCGAAGGGGTCGACGACTCGCAGCGGCTACGACCTCATCGCCACGGGTTTCGGCGTTGGCTACAACTCCACTCTCGAGGCTGTCGTCGACGGCCCCGGCGCGACCGATCCCGCGTAC
Organism: Acidothermaceae bacterium; assembly: GCA_036510735.1. Lineage (GTDB taxonomy): Bacteria > Actinomycetota > Actinomycetes > Acidothermales > Acidothermaceae > PALSA-607. Next base: position 28,216 of record DATCDK010000040.1, read on the forward strand.
TTGCAGAAGGTGTCCACCGCACTGCAGGGCACGACGGGCGTTGACCCGACGAGTGTGCACGCGATCCCGCTGAACCGCACAGTCGCGTTTGTGTCCTTCAAGTCGATGACGTCTCCACAGGACGCCAAGACCTACGCATTGGTAAAGGACGTACGCGCGCATACGTTGCCGCCCATCTATAGCGGCACGCCAAACCACGTGTACGTCTACGGCGACACGGCTATTCAGGTCGACTTCGCGAAGGTGCTCGCGGCGAAACTCCCGATATTCATCGCTGCCGTTGTGGGCTTGTCGTTCTTGTTGTTGTTGGTGGCGTTCCGTAGTCTGGTGATCCCGTTGACGGCCGCAGTCATGAACTTGCTCGCCGCCGGCGCGTCGTTCGGCGTTGTCGTGGCCATCTTCCAGTTCGGCTGGGGCGCTGATGCCCTAGGCCTTGGCAAGGGCGGCCCGATCGATGCGTGGGCACCGGTGATGTTCTTTGCGATCCTGTTCGGATTGTCGATGGACTATCAGGTCTTCCTGGTCAGCCGTATGTACGAGGAGTGGCTGCACACCCACGACAACAAGCGCGCCGTCATCGTCGGCCAGGGCGAGACCGGCAGCATCATCACGGCTGCGGCACTGATCATGATTGCCGTCTTCGGCGGCTTCGTGCTCGGCGACGAGCGAGCAATCAAGATCTTCGGTATCGGTCTAGCAACGGCCGTCTTCCTCGACGCGTTCTTGCTTCGGACGATTCTGGTGCCATCGTTGATGCATGTCCTCGGCGATCGCAACTGGTACCTGCCGAAGTGGCTCGACCGCATCACTCCGAAGGTGTCGTTCGAGCCGCCTGACCAGCCGATCGCCGAAGAAGACAGCGTGCTGGTCGGCAACGGCTAACCTGCTGCAACCGCCGGTGATGGCGCGAGGGCGCGATGCCCTCGCGCTAGTGTCAGCGGCATGAGCGAAATCCTCGACGACGCCAACCCCGATGACGACGGTTTCGACGAGGATGAAGACGAAGACGACATCGACGAAGCACTTGAAGAGCTCGACCGGGACTACGCAGCGAGCAGCTGGTCGACAACGCTGAAGAACCCGGTGGTACTCGCTGTCACGGCGCTGGTGGTGGCGATCGTCAGTATGCTCGGGCTCTTGTCGACGTACCTCCTGGTGAACGCGATTCTGTTGGCGCATCCCACGGAAGGTTCCGTCTTCAGCGTCCGGGTCAGCGGGCTGATCGAACTGGGCCTGGCCCTCCTGGCGGTGGTACTCGCGTACCTTGCCCACGGCGAGGCGCGCGTGGAACCCGAGCTCCCGGCCCATCGCATCGCTCGATGGATCGCGGGCGCCGCGCTGCTGCTTGCGATCGTCTCGATCGCTGAGTCGGGTGCCTCCCTCTTGATCTTGCTTGCCGCACACGTGCCTAGCCTGCCTAACACGAGTGGCGGTTAGACTGCAGGCACACGGGAGCCCGGTCGGACTGGGCTGAGAGGGCGGCTGATGGCCGCCGACCGTCGAACCTGCTCCGGGTAATGCCGGCGAAGGGAGTCAATGCCATGGCCGGCCACGATGGTGACGTCGTCGTTGTCGGCGGCGGTGTCATCGGGCTCGCCATCGCCTGGCGTACCGCGTTGCGCGGGTTCGCAGTCACCGTGCTCGACCCGGCGCCCGGCCTGGGCGCTTCGCATCACGGTGCCGGCATGCTCGCGCCGGTCACCGAGGTGCACTACGGCGAAGAGGATCTCCTTCGCCTGAACCTCGCGTCGGCGGCGCGCTACCCGAGCTTCGTCGCAGAACTCGAAGAATCGAGCGGGACGCCGGTGGGTTACCGCGCGACTGGCACGCTAGCGGTCGCGTTCGACGCCGACGACAAGGCTGCGCTGGACGACCTGCACCGCTACCAGGCGTCGCTGCGTCTGAGCTCACAACCGGTCACCGCCCGTGAATGCCGCGAACTCGAGCCATACCTCTCGACCGCGGTACGCGGTGGCCTGCTGGTCGACGGTGACCACCAGGTCGATCCTCGCCGCCTTGTTGCCGCCTTACTGGTGGCGTGCGCACGAGCGGGTGTCGACGTCCGCCAGGTGCCGGCTCGCCAACTACGTGTCGAGGGCGATCGCGTGGTCGGCGTCGACGAACTCGACGCGGGGTCGGTCGTGATCGCCGCCGGCTGCTGGTCCGGAGATTTGCGCGGACTCCCGCCGCACGCTCGACCACCGGTGCGACCCGTGAAGGGGCAGATCCTGCGCCTGCGCGATGACGTCGAGCATCCGATGCTTCGACGCAACGTCCGGGCACTCGTACGAGGACGGCCGATCTACCTCGTGCCGCGCGCCGACGGCGAGGTCGTGCTCGGAGCCACGAGTGAGGACAAGGGGTTCGACACCCGACTCACCGTCGAGGGCACGGGCGACCTGCTGGCCGACGCCCGCGAACTGCTGCCGCGGGTAAGTGAGATCGAGCTTGTCGAGGCGTCGGTGGGCCTGCGTCCGGGATCCCCCGACAACGCCCCGATGATCGGCGCCGGCGCGCTGCCCGGACTCGTGGTGGCGACCGGCCACTACCGCAACGGCATCTTGCTCGCGCCAATCACGGCCGACGCGGTTGCCGACTTGCTGACGGCAGGGAGCTTGCCGGCCGGGTTTGATCGATTCGACCCTTGCCGCTTCACACGAGCCCGTTGCACGCAAGCCACGGTGCCCGCATGACCATCGTGGTGAACGGCCAGCACCATGATCTGCCCGACCACGCGACGCTGACCGACGTCGTCGCCCGGCTGACGACAGCTGCCCGCGGTGTCGCCGTTGCATTGAACGGCAGCGTCGTCCCCCGCGGCGAATGGCCCTCGACTGCATTGGCCGAAGCCGACCAGATCGAGATTCTGACTGCTGTGCAAGGAGGCTGAACCGTGGACGACCCATTCGTGCTGGCCGGTGAAGCGTTCACCTCGCGCCTCATCATGGGAACCGGTGGTGTTCCGAGCCTTGACGTCCTCGAGGCTGCGCTCGAGGCGTCCGGAACCGAGATCACCACAGTGGCGATGCGCCGCGTCGACCCGGCCGCGCACGGTTCGATCCTCGACGTGCTCGGTCGACGCGGGGTGCGCGTGCTCCCGAACACGGCCGGCTGCTACACCGCAGCCGACGCTGTGCTCACGGCACGGCTGGGCCGTGAAGCCCTCGGTACGAACTGGGTGAAGCTCGAGGTGATCGCCGACGAGCACACCTTGCTGCCCGACCCGATCGAGCTGCTCGACGCGGCAGAAACCCTTGTGTCCGAAGGTTTTCTGGTACTGCCCTACACGAACGACGATCCGGTGCTCGCTCGCCGCCTCGAACAGGTCGGCTGCGTAGCCGTGATGCCACTCGGCTCCCCGATTGGCTCTGGGCTCGGCATCCGCAACCCGCACAACATCGAGCTCATCGTTGAGCGCGCCGGCGTGCCCGTCGTCCTCGATGCCGGCATCGGGACGGCGAGCGATGCGGCCCTAGCGATGGAGCTGGGCTGCGATGCAGTGTTGCTCGCGTCCGCCGTCACTCGTGCACAGCGTCCGGCACTGATGGCCGAAGCGATGCGCAAGGCTGTCGAGGCCGGGCGGCTAGCGCGGCTCGCCGGGCGGATCCCTGTTCGCCGCTACGCGAAAGCGTCGTCACCACCCGTCACCTGATCCAAGACAGCGGGGCGAGACGCAGCTGGCCGGACGCCGAGCAGTTCCGCCAATTCATCGACGTCCGCCGCGAGGGCTTCGGCGGCCGCAAGCTCCTCGCGCGAGCCGTAGCCCCAGAGCGCGCCGATGCACGCGATGCCGTTCTCGTGCGCGCCAACGACGTCGTGTGATCGATCACCGACGAGGACCACGTCGTCGAGATCGACATGCAGTGAGTCCAGGGCCTGGGCGACGACGTCACCCTTCTCGGTCCCGTCACCGTCGATCGCCGGTCCGAACACCGCCTCGAAGTAGTCGGCGAGTGCAAAGTGCTCGATGATCGGCACCGCGTACGGCAGCGGCTTCGATGTGGCGACAGCCAATCGGCGTCCGGCATCGACAAGCTCGCGCAGTAAGCCGGGGATGCCCGGGTACACGGCGTTCTCGAACATGCCGTATTCGACGAAGTAGCCACGGTAAACGGCCATCGCCTCCAGGGTGGTGACCTCGTCGAGCCCAGCGATGTCGCGGAACGAGTCGAGAAGCGGCGGCCCGATGAAACGCAAGAGCGCTGTCTCATCGAGAGGCGCCAGGCCCAGCGCTTTGAGGGCGGCCGCCACGGAGCGGGTGATGCCGGGACCCGATGCGGTCAACGTGCCGTCAAGATCGAAGAGCACGACGCCGGGCTGCACGACGTCCATCTTGTCGTACAGGCCGCCCGCGATGGAGGGCGCGTCCACGTCGCGCCTGCCCGGTCGGGCCGACCGCCGCACGTATGCTCGACGCCGTGGATACGACGATGTCGGATGCCTTGGTCGGCCGCGTCCTTGATGGCCGCTACCGGGTCGAGGCACGCATCGCCCGAGGCGGCATGGCGACCGTGTACCGCGCGCTGGACACCCGCCTGGACCGCGTCGTCGCGCTGAAGGTCATGCACCAGCTGTTCGCTGAGAACGACCAATTCGTCGCTCGGTTCAACCGCGAGGCCAAGTCGGCGGCCCGCCTCTCGCACCCGAACGTGGTCGCGGTCTACGACCAGGGCGAGGACGACGGCTACGTGTTCCTTGCCATGGAGTACGTGCAGGGCCGCACGCTGCGCGACCTCTTGCGGGAGCGCACCCGGCTCACCCCTGCCGAAGCGCTGTCAGTGCTGGAGCCAGTTCTCGCCGCGCTCTCGGCCGCGCACGCCGCCGGTCTGGTGCACCGCGATGTGAAGCCCGAGAACGTCTTGCTCGCCGACGACGGCCGGGTGAAGGTCGCCGACTTCGGGCTGGCCCGCGCTGCCGCGAACCTCGAAGCGACAAGCGCCACGTCGCTGATCGGCACCGTCGCTTACCTCTCGCCCGAGCAAGTTATCCGCGGCATCGCCGACGAACGAAGCGACGTGTACTCGGCCGGTGTGATGTTGTTCGAGATGCTGACCGGCCGCCCGCCGTATGACGGCGAGACCGCGGTGTCGGTCGCGCTGAAGCATGCGCACGAGGACGTGCCGCCGCCGTCCAGCCTGGTGTCAGGCATCCCCACCTCCGTCGACCTGCTCGTCGCCAAGGCGACCGCACGCGACCCCGACCGTCGCCCGCACGACGCTGGCGCGTTTCTGGCCGAGGTCGTGCGCGTGCGTGGCGGCTTGGTCATGTCTGATGCGGACGACGGGAACCTGACGACCCTGATCAACCGCACGCTCGTCGTCGAACTGCCAGACACCAGGACCGTCGGGCCGAATCCGCCCTGGCAGTCGGGGCAGTCGGGCCAGTCGGGGCAGTCGGGGCACGCCGCCCCGCCACAGCCCGCGTTTGCCGGGCAGCCGGGTCAGCCCGGACAGCCGCCGCGGATCGCGGAGCCGCCGGAGCCGCCCGAGGACGAGTACCGCCGGCCGCATCCGCATCGCAAAGGCTGGATTGCGTTCTTCATCATCTTGCTGCTCGCCGCAGCCGCTGCCGCAGCTGGTTGGTGGTTCGCTGCAGGCCGGTGGACCCACACGCCGAACCTGACGAAGCTGTCGTCGTCCGCTGCCATGGAAAAGGCCAAGGCGGCCCATGTGACAGTGCAGGTTGGCGAGCCCGAATTCTCGTCAACTGTCCCCAAGAACGCCGTCGTTGAGCAGACGCCGACTGCCGAGCACAAGGTGCTGCGGGGCGACACAGTCACAATCCGGCTGTCGCAGGGACCGCAACTATTTCAGGTACCGATCTATGACCCCGCTGGTGGCACGTCGCTCGTTGACTACAAGTCGGAACTCATCGCCGCGCATCTGAACATCGCCGATCCCCCGACGACTCAATACAGCCCGACTGTTGTAGCCGGAAACCTGATCTCGGTCGATCCGGCGGTCGGCACGAACGAGAAGGCAGGCACGACGGTGACCGTCACGGTCAGCCTTGGTCCGCAGCCCATCACGATCGTCGACTACACCAGTCAACCTGCAGACCAGGCCACAAGCGCGTTGACACTCGCCGGTTTCAACGTCGTGCCCACCCAGGACTACAGCACCACGGTGAAGGCGGGCTCGGTGATTTCCCAAACGCCCAGTAGCGGGACAGGGAAGCTCGGCGACACCGTCACGCTCGACGTCTCCAAGGGCCCCCAAAAGTTCAAGGTGCCTGACGTCACCAGCAACCTCAACGACCCGCAAAGTTGGACCAGCATTCAGCAAGCGACGAAGACCTTGACGGATGCAGGGTTCAAGGTCAAGGTCGGCGCGAGTGGTCGATTCGGCGTGGTCACCAAGGAGACTCCCAACGGCGGCACGATGCAGCCGCTGGGCACCGTCATCACCATCTACGCCCAATAGGTTCTCTGACACGGGTGCTGCGCACTGTGACACGGGTGCTGCGCACTGTGACACGGGTGCTGCGCACTGTGACACGGGTGCCGCG
>DATCDK010000041.1:0-25237 GCA_036510735.1 Acidothermaceae bacterium
GCCACTGTCGACACGTTGTGACAGTGCTGACTCCCCGATCAGGCGGTCACAGGTGAACTCGGCAGCCGCCTGGGCTTACCCAACGCACTGACATGCCGCTGTGACGGCTGTTCGGGCTCGCTAGACGAAGTACAGCGGCGAACAGAGGAGTAACGGGAACAACGCTCGTGGGCCTGCGTACTCCCCGGTGACCGAGCTGCGGGTTGCATCGAGCTTGATCGGTAGCCCGCCGATGACGCCATCGAGGCGCGCGCCGGACAGATCGCTGGCGACCGCGACGAACAACGTGATGGCCGTGCCGTCGAAATCCCCGTCGATGCCCCACACGCTCGGCCCGAACGCGGGTGCCTCGATGGCCGCTACGCGCGCTCGAAGTTCCTGTTCACCGATCGCCCCGAAGACATCGGCGTGCCTCAACGCGTAGTGAGGGGTTAGGTGAACCTCGTTGCGCAAAGACACCGGCGAGCCGTCGTACTCGCCGAGGAAGATCCCAACGGGATCGAGGTTGTTGTAGTTGGACTCGATGTGCCAGTAACCATCAAGGCGCCCGCCCATGCTCGTCCCGCGAATACCCGCGCGACTGTGGGGCACGAACACGAGGTCGACTCGCTGGTCGCCGACCACACCCGCGAGCGTGCCTTCGCCACGTTCGAGCTGGACGACCGCCACCGGCCCAGACTAGCCAACCGGCGACTCCGCGATCTCGATCGAAGACCTAGGTTTGCGGACACGGCAGGTGTCGGCCACGAAACCGTCCGCATCTGCCGCGTAGACGGTCGTTAGGCCGCGGCACGGCAGGGTCGATGATGACGACACTGTGACAGGGCGTTCGCCAGGGGTAGGCCCCCGGCCCGTGCGGCAACAGGGGTTTTTGGCAGTAGACGTAGATGAGCCCCCTGCTGTTCGGCCTCATACGCGAGACAGTCGGCCCCTCGAACCCAGACGCACACGATCTCGCCGGTACTAACCGATCGCCTGGGTGACCTCGCTGAGGACGGCGGCGGCGACGGCTGCGGTGCCGCCGAATGCTTGTACCGAGGCGATGCCGGCGGCGTGGGTGGTCAGGTAGCTGGTGATGGGTTCGGGAAGCGCACCGGTCGGTGGCACGAGAAGGACCGGCTCACCCGCTGTTCCGGCGAGCGGGCCGGCGGCCAATGCGTCGGGGAAGTTCGCGCCCGATGCAACGGAAACGCCTGTTGTGTCAGGGAAGAACGCGAGCGCGACCGCATCGGAGGTGGCGTAGCGGTCAGCTCCGGCGATACCAATCGCCGATGGGTCGGCGTACGCAGCCGGGCCGCCGATCGCGTACCGGGTGGTCGCGTGCGCGCTCAGATAGGCCGTCGTGACGGACGCCGGGGCAGCGCCGTCGGTGAGCAGGATCGCGCCGTGGTTGGCGACCGCGGCCGGCACTGCTGAAATCGCATCCGGGAAGTTGAGGCCACTGGCTTCGAACACGGTGCTCGGGTTACCCATCGCGCCCGCGATCGCGACTGCCGTGCCATAACGGTCGCTCCCCGAGATTCGCGTCGGAACGTCGCCGAGCGCGGTGATCGCGGCTGCGACGGCGTCCGATACCGCAGCGGTGCCACCGAGAAGGTAGACGGTGCCGCCCTTCGGCAGCACCCGCTGGATCTCGGTGGAAGTCACCGCATCAAGGGTGCCGGATGAGGTGAGTAGCAGCGGTGCGTGTTTCGCCGCAGCCAACGGGCCGCCCGCGAGGGCGTCCGCGAAGTCATCGGCCCGCGCGAGCACGACCGCGGACGCCGAACCTGCTGCAGGGAAGGCAGATGTCGACACCGCGACCGCGGTGGCTTGGCGAGTAGCACCCGAGACGCGGGTCGGCGTCACGGCCGACGAACCCGGCGACGAATAGACCCACGTGATGTTATTCGGAGCTGTTTGTGCGGAGTAGTCGCCGAACATCACCACCTGATGGGTTGCTCCGTCGTACGAAATCGCGAAGCTGTCTACAACACTGGGACCGCTCGGACCAGCAGCCTCGCTCCAGCCGGAACCGTCCCACGACCACGATTGATCCACATCCGTGCAGGTGATGTCGAAGTGGCTCGGCGGAGTTGCAAGGCAGGGCGGTGTTTGCGCGACGTACACGAGGGCAGCGCCGGTGTCGGTGTCGAAGGTCATTGGCTGGATCGTTCCGCTGGACGGGGGCGGGGGTGACGGCAGGTCGGCCTGACGACTCCACGTTGCGCCGTCCCACGTCCACGTCTCCTGCGCGTCGGTGCTGTCAGCGGCGAGGATCATGACGATGACCTTGTGCACTGGGTCGTACACCATCGAACAATCGCCGTTCGGGGGTGTCGAAGCCGGTGCCAACAATGCCCACGTGGTGCCTGTCCAGCTCCAGGTTTGAAACGGGGGCGCCGGCGCGAAGTCAGCGGAACCGGCGCTGACCATGATGAACTGCTTCGCAGCGGCGTCGTAGGCGGCACATCCGCCGACGGGCGGCACGGTCGTGGGATGCTCTTGCACCCAGATCGACCCGTTCCACGCCCACGTGTCGCGAAGGAGATTGCTAGCCACGGTATTGCAGCCCGGGTCGTAGCCGAAGCCGCCGAACAAGATGACCTGCTTCGTCGCACCGTCATATGCCATCGTCGCCAACTCGCGCTGTGCGGGCGCGGTAGGCAGATGATGGCCCGACCAGTTCGCGCCGTCCCACGTCCAGGTGACGTTCGGCAGGCACTCGCCTTCGTCGACGGACGGGCCGAACATCACGACCTGCCCGGTCGCGGCGTCGTAGGCCATCGAGGAGCCGCTGCCGTCGCCGGGCGGTACTTGCACAGGGTTGAGCGTGCTCCATGTCGGGTTGGAGCTCGCTGCCTGCGCCGAGGTCGCCGCGACCGAGGCCACCGACAGGCTGGTAGTCAGCGCCACGGCAACGCCACAGGCAAGAACACGACGCACAGCAAACCCCCGTTTCGGTTGGTACTCCATGCTTACCCGCCTAGACGCAAGTTAGCGCGGCAAGGTTGTCACGAGTGCACGCAGCGGGTCCCTGAGCGACAGCGCGGACCGGCGCATCATCAACGGGCCGCAACGGCGCCTCGTCGACATAGAAGGGCGCCAGATGCTCGCTTTCAAGGATAAGCCTTGTGCAAAAACCCCACCTGTTGCCGTAGTGGTGCGCAAACCGAGTCGCCATCCGATAAAGGAAAATCCGGCGAGGAGGGCATTGCTACTTCGGGTTCAACAGGCCCCTCTCGAGCCTCTCCACGCCACGGCGGCAGATGGGACGCATGCCAAATGAGAGTCACACGACCAGGCCGTGGACAGCCGCGATGAGAACGACCCCACCAACCACCTCGACCAAGCCTTCCCAGACATCAGCCGTAGGTCAATACAACAAGTAGCCGCGATGACGCGCGTCCGAACCAGCCGATGAGCGGATGTGCGGTTCGCTAGGTACAGGCCTGGCTTACGGTGAGCCCGAAGCCCATCCATTCAGATCTGAGCGCTCGGGGCCGATGGGTCGTTGGAATGGAGATCGCCACCAGCGGTGATCGCGTCGGTCGGGAGAACAGGAATGAGACGCAGAGCAGTTCAACTGCTCGGCATTGCGTGCGTTGTCAGTGTCTGCGTCGCATGTTCGGCCGGCCATACCGCTCCCAGGCCTGCGCCGCTCCCGACAACCTCTGTCCCCACAGTCCAACAGCTCATCGACGCGTACGCTTCGACGCTCGCCAGTGAACGGTTTCGGTTTGACTCAAAGGCAAGCGACGCAGAGTACGTCGGGACGCTTGACCTGGCACACAACGGCCTTGACATCTCCCTAACGGGAGCAGGTCAGACGGAGATCCGTTTCCTCGGCTCGCATCAGTGGGCACGAAATCTGGTCGGTACCTCCGACCCACAAATGGACGCCCTGCTGAACGTACCTGGCCCACTGACCAGTACAGGCCCAAGCCCGCTGGAAGCCACAAGCGACGGCGTTTCAAGTCCCGCGGACTCACAGACGTGGCTGATCATCCCGTTCTCGCGGGGCGTCACCCAGAGCCAGCTTCCGTTGCTTGGTTTTCCATCCGCGGCAGAGTTGACGGGACTGGATCGGACCGGTGCCTCTGCGGTGCAGGGACTCGGCGCTGCCAACGTGAAGGGCACCGCAACCGTTGGCTACCAGTGGACCGTGACCCTACCGACCGCGCTGGACAGCGTGGCCAAGACCGGCGCTGGAAGCGAAGTCCAAATCCTGATGCGCCTAGACCCCGAAGGACGCGTCGCCCAACTACAGCTGACACCAGTCGCAGGCGTTACCCCGTCGTCTGCTCCGCCCGCGCCGAGCGCTGCCCCCGACCCCGCATTCGCATCGCTCGATTTCACGTTGACGCTGTACGACTTCGACAGCACCCCACCAATCACGGCACCACCGAATCCGATCACCGCCGATCAGTTCAACGCACAGCACTGACCTGCGTCACCGCAGCGTCAGGACGCCGGTTGCGCTACATCGGCAAGGACCACAGCGCGCGAACGATCAACATCCGCACATCCGCTGACACGGTCGTTTCGCTCGGGCCGGCTCGTGGCGGATGTGTGCGGATGTGCTTCCAGCCGAGGCGTCGGCAGCCAGTGGGACGAGCAACCTCATCCTTGGCGTTGGTCCGGTACGAAGCTGCGGTCCTCCAAGTGCCCCCGAGCGACGTCTTCCATATCTCCCGCGTGCGAGCCTGTCTGTCATGAAGTGGGTAGGCGAAGGTCCGGAGCTGTTTAGCGTCCGCGTTGATGTGATCGCGCCTGATGACGACAGCCGGTGGGTCAAGCTCATTGCCGGAGCGCTAAACGGTCGGCTGCCGTTTCACGATCCGGCTGTCGTGGGTGGACCTGCGGGTGACCAGGGACGTGGTCACGAGGGCTCGCCGGTGGTGGGCTTGACCTTCATGGTGCGGGCATCGGACTTCGGTGAGGCAGCCCAACTGGCCGTCGAGACCGCCCTGACCGCCGCGTCTGACGTCGGGGTGCCTGGCCCGGTGTACGACGTCGTGCTTGTCCCTGAGCACCCGCGGAACTTGGGGGAAGCGGCGCGGTTCATTCCCAACCCCAACTACTGATCGCTCATGCGGCGCTCCGTAGACATCCGCATCTGTAGCCGCAATGACGCGCGTTTGCGTCCGGCGCGTTCGGCCGTGCCGATACGCGCTACTCGACGGCTAGCGGGATCGATTGGTGGACCACAGGGTGTTCGTGGCCATCCTTGTGGTCATCCAGCTGACTTCGTAACCGGGGTCAGTGCTTGGCGACGGCCTTTCGAGTCCGACGGCCACTGGCCAGCATGATCGTCGGTGCGCCTGAGGAGTTGACATCGGGAAGCCAGTTGCCGGCCATGGCAACGTCCTTCTGCTTGCTTCCGTCGTAGCCGTAGGCGTAATAGGAGTAGGCGTCGGGACCCTTCGTGGGCAGGAAGTTCAGGATCAAGCCGCGCACAGGCGCATCGACAGCTGCAAGCGTCTCGAGCGCACGACGCAACTGCTCACGCCGGATCTTGCCCGAACCTACGACGATGATCGCGCCCTGCGCGATCCGGCTGAGCACTGTGGCGTCCGTGACCGGGAGCAGCGGGGGTGCGTCGATCAGCACGTAGTCGTAGTTGGCTTCGAGCTCGCGAATCACCAACTGCATTGCCTGCGAGCCAAGCAATTCGCTCGGGTTGGGAGGGACGCGACCGGCGGGCAATACGTGCAGCTGCCCATTCCCCCACGACTGCATCACATCGGTGATGGTTGCTTGTCCGATCAGCACCGTGGTGAGCCCGACCGCACGCTCGAGCCCGAGGTAGTCAGCAACCTTGGGCCGTCGTAGGTCGCCCTCGACCAACGCGACCCTGCTGCCCGTGGCGGCGAGTGCCACTGCGAGGTTCGCGCACGTCGTGCTCTTGCCTTCGCCACCGACCGACGACGTGATGACGAACGACTTCGACTCGTTCATGATGTCGAGGAACTGCAGATTCGTCCGCAGATGCCGGAAGGATTCGGCGCGGCGCGACTGCGGATCCGCATGCGTGATGAGCGGTCGCTTGGGTACCTCTGGGTCGAAGACGATGCCGCCGAGAAACGCCGACTTCGTCACGAGCGCGAGGTCGGACATCGTCTTCACTGACGTGTCGAGGGTGTCGCGCAGCACCGCGATGCCGAGGCCGACTGCGAGCCCCAGGAAGAGCCCTAGCGCGATGTCGAGCTTCTTGTTGGGAGAGACAGGCACGACAGCGACGTCCGCTTGCTTGACCGTCGTGACCTTGATTGGCGACGCACCCCCGGTCGCCGGTTCCTCCAGCTGAGCCACCACGTTAGAGAACGACACCCCGACGGCATTGGCGATCCGTGATGCCGTCGCAGGGTTGGTGTCGGTGACGGTCACATTGATCAGCACTGTGTCGAGTGGCGCGGAGGCGCTCACGTGCTGCGCGAGCTCGGTGTCGCTCTCGGCCAGGTGAAGCTGGGCGATCACGGGGTCGAGAACCTTGGGACTCGACACGATCTCGGCGTAGGACTTGACCCGCTCTTGGGTAAACGTGTTGCCCTGCTGAAGGCCCGTGGTGTTGTCGCCGCCTGACGGGGTGGTGACAAAGAGCTGAATGTGTCCCGCGTAGACAGGAGTCGTCCGGAATGCATAAGCGGCTGCCGCTGCGCCAGCGATCACGAAGGCCGCAACAATAATCGGCCAGCGCTTTCGCAGGATGCGCACGTAGTCATGCAAGTCCACCGGGATCAATCCTTTCGGGTCGCACATAATGCGGTCACGGTGGAGTCTCGGCGGAATTCGGCCGGGCATAAGCCCGAATGGGCTAATGGTTGGGTCGATTGGCGCCGGCCCAGCCACCGACGCCCGTTAGCGTCGGGGAGCCTCACGAGATCCGCGCGGCGTCACGATGAGCAGACCGCCCGACTTGACCACAATTGCTATATTGCCGCTCTTATCGGTACGAATAGCCCGAACAGCGTTTGTTGACAGCGCACTCAGCACGCTCGCCGACGGGTCGTGCTGGCTGTTCCCGCGACCGACAGAAATGACCGCGACGCGGGGATGAACGGCGTCAAGGAACCCGGCGTCCTGCGCGGCGCCGTGATGCGGGACGACGAGAACGTCGGCACGCAGCGATGCCACCGTTGAACTGAGCGAACCCACCGTTGAACTGAGCGAAGCCACCGTAGAACTGAGCGAACCCACCGTTGATACGACGCCGGTCTCATCGGCTGCGCTGAGGTCGCCGGCGACCAATACGCGGACACCTGCCACATCGACAGACACGACGCGCGCCGATGCGACGTCGGCGACAATGCGCCAGCTCACGTTGCCCGCCACATTGGCGACCCCTGCTTTGGCAGTAGCAACTGCAACGTGTGCCGCTGATGCCCACCCTCGAACACGCACATCGGCGTCCGCCGCCAACTGCGAGCCCGCGTCGATCTCGCCGACGGTTCGACCGTGCAGGGCTCCGGGCACCCCGCCGACCGCGGCCGCCGTCCCGCCGGTCAGCACGATCCAGGCCAACGTTCGAATGCCGAGTGCATCGAGACAGGCGTCCACCGCGGGCGGCGAAGGTCCCGCGTCGACAAGAACGCCTGACTGCGGGCCGGTGCGGGCGACGATGGCCTCGCCCTGACCCACATCACACGCGGCGAGAACCCAATCGGACGGCGGCCACGGTTGCGTTGTGAGTCGACCGCGGACTGCGACTGCGCTGGCAACCAGCGCGCCCACGACAATGAGGCGAAGCACGACGCGTCGCCAGCGCGCCGACCAGAGGACGACACCGACCGACGCCCCGATTGCCAGCAGCGTGAGCGCGCCAGAAGCACCATCGCGCCAGGGCACGGCAGCGCCGGGCAAACGCGAAAATGTGCGCGCGATGAACACCAGCCACCAACACGGAATGCCGGCGAGGCGAGCGATGAACTGTGCAGCTCCCATCGAAACCGGCGCGAGCGCCGCAGCGAGCACGCCGAGAATGGTTGCTGGCGCGACTGCCGGTTCAGCGAGCAAGTTCGCCGGAATCGATGCGAGGCTGATCTGGCCCGAGATCGAAGCGATGAGTGGCGCGCACGCGAGCGTCGCTGCAGTCGGCACAGCGAGCGCATCCGCAAGCCAGCCGGGCAGCCTCCTCGCCATCCACGTACGCAGTGGCGGCGCAACCACCAACAGCGCCCCGGTAGCAACAACCGAAAGCGCGAACCCGACGCTGCGCGCCAGTGTCGGATCGATGTAGATCAAGCACAAGACTGCTGCGCACAATGCCGGCAGCGCGCGCCGTCGGCGTCCGGTCGCGAGAGCAAGCACGGCAACAAGACCCATCGCTGCTGCCCGCAGCACCGACGCCTGAGGTCGGGCCACGATCACGAAGCCGACGATCGTCAGCACACCGATGAGCGCCTGCGCACGGAGGCCCGCCCGCATCCGTCGAGCGATCACGAGCGCAGCACCGAGAACGATGGCGACGTTCGCACCAGAGACAGCGACAATGTGGGTGAGTCCGGTGGTGCGAAACGCAGCAACGAGGTCGGGCGAGAGTCCCGATGTGTCGCCGTCGACGAGACCGGGCAGCAGGCCGCGCGGTCCGTTCGGCAACGGCGACGCAGCTGTTCGCAAGCCGTCCCTGATGCGGCCGGCGACGCGCTCGAGTGATGACGCCGCACCGACTTGGGTAGGCGATCCGCGCGCATCGAAGAGCGCGGTATCCAACTCGCCGGGGTCTGGCATGCTCACGCGGCCCACTGCGGTGACGCGTTGCGTGGGTTGCAACGTCAGCCAGCCCGGCGCGGTCGCGAGCACCACGATCGGCGAACTGATCCTGGTGCTCGGCACCCCGTCGCTGCTGACCTCAACGGCCTTGGCCAATAACACGACAAGCGAGCGGCTGGAACCCGTGGATGAAGCTGACAAGTGCGGGTCAGTCGTCACGATCAGTTCCAACGTGACGGTGGCGTGCGCGCGAGCCAGCGACGGCAACGGACCGCGTTGCACCGCGGCTACCCGCCAGGCTGCGGCGGCCGCCGCACCCGCCGCGCACAGAAGAGCGGCCGCGACGACTCGCTTTCGCACATGGTGCCGAAGTCGCCGACCTCGAAGCATCGTCGCAGCGATCGCCGCACCGGCGACGACGAGGACGGCGGCGGTAAACAACCCCGCGACCGCGGACATCGACAGCGTGACCGCCGCACTGAGCCACGCCATGCCGGCCGGCACAAGCAGCCGGAGTTCGACCGGCTCACCAGGCATGAGCTCCATCGACGCATCTGCGGCGCGCGGCGGCGACTTCACACCTTCACCCGACCCGCGAGCGCCGCGTACTTCGCAGGCCCAATGCCCGACACCTGCTGCAGCTGCGTCACGCTGGTGAAGCGGCCGTGCTGCGTTCGCCAAGCAAGGATCTTCTGGGCAGTCACGGCGCCGACCCCGGGCAACGTCTCGAGTTCAGCCTGTGTCGCAGTGTTGATATTGACGATCGGATCCGCGCTGCCCGCGCCGGCGTCGACGCCGACATCGGTGTTGTCACCTACGACGCCACCTGCCGACATCGCGGCAGCGCCGGACGGCGGCGGGACACCGACGAAGATCTCCTGGCCGTCGCTCAACTTGCGGGCCAGATCAAGCGCCGTCAGGTCGGTGTGTGGAAGTGCGCCACCGGCGGCGGCAATCGCGTCGACGATCCGCGAACCGGGCGGCAGCGTGAACACCCCTGGTTTCGCGACCTTGCCGACGACGTCGATGACAAGCTCGCTCGCTTTGGACGGCGACGGCAGGCCTGACGGGATCGCAGCCGCGCCGACAGGCACGAATCCGTCGGTGGGCGCCACGCTTTCGGTCGGCGAACGAGCCGCGGCAACGCCGTCTGTCAGACAGCTGCCGGGCTCATGACCCGTAACTGTCTGACAGTCGGCGCCGGTCGGGTCACCGGTCTGAACGTGCGGAGCCGCGTGCAGGAAGTACCACGCGCCCCCGGAGGCACCGACGACCGCGACGACAACCAGGACTGCCACCCCTCGCCGTCCCGGATCGAAAGCGGTGACGTGCAGGCGTGCCGGAGCCGATGCCCGCAACCGGGCTCGCCAGCCACGGCTGGCCGTCGCAGGCAACGGCGGCTGCTCGGCCTCAGGCGCATGCGGCAACCACCCCGTGGCCGCGGGCTGCGTGACGATCTGCAAGCGTTCGAGCCGGTGCAGCACGTTGGCCAGCTCGCGCGGGTCCGGCCTGCGACGGAACATCGGCACAAGCCGAGCTAAGCGGCCGAGCAAGCCCTAAGGGTGCGACCCAACCGAGCCTGTGCACCGCGCCGGCAAACGGCGAGGACTGTGGAAATCGTCAGCGGGTGCAGACGACGATCGCGAGCATGCCTGGGCCGGTGTGCGCGCCGACCACAGCGCCGACCTCGGTCGTGATGATGTCGCCCGCCTTCGGCAGCCGGGTCTCGAGCGCTTCGACAACCTGCGCGGCGCGCGGCGACGCGTCGAGGTGATGCACGGCAATGCTCACGGGTTCATCGGCCGCCATCGACACGGCGAGTTCCTCAAGTCGAGCAATCGCCCGCGAAGCCGTCCTGACGCGTTCGAGTGGTTCGATCCGGCCGTCACGCAGACACAGCAATGGCTTCACGGCGAGCGCCGATCCGACCAGTGCGCGGGCCGCGCCGATGCGCCCGCCGCGACGCAGGTATTCCAGAGTGTCGACGTAGAAGATGGCCTGCGTCCGCCCGAGAGTTTGGGTGACCGTCTCGACCACCGCTTCGACATCGGCGCCCGCGACCGCAGCGTCGGCGGCAGCCAAGACCGCGAACCCCATGCCCATGCCGACCGACCGCGAGTCGATGACCCTGATGTCTCCACCGACGTCGGCCGCAGCGAGACGCGCGGCGTCGACGGTGCCCGACATCGCTGCCGACAACTGCACCGACACGATCGACGTCGCACCGGCAGCGAACGCCCGGTGGTAGGCAGCGGCGAACAAGCTGGGCGACGGTCGCGACGTGCTCACCGAGTGACCACGATGCAGGACGGCGGCAACCTCGCTCGGTCCGATCTCCTCGCCCTCGGCCCTGACGACGCCACCGACGATGACCTGCAGCGGCACGACCTGGACGCCGAGCAGTTCCGCAGATCCTGAAGGCAGGTAGGCGGTGGAGTCTGTGACAACCGCCACCGCTGGCGTGCTCTTGCGCGCGCGCGACATAGGCGGACCCTAGACCACGACGTTGACGAGCTTGGGTGCCCGGACGATGACCGTGCGCACTTCACGCCCGTCGAGAGCCTTCACGACAGCCGGTGCAGAGAGCGCGAGCTCGCGCAACGCGGTCTCGTCAATATCGGGTGCGACGTCGAGGCGATCGCGCACCCTGCCATTGATCTGGACGACGCAGACGACTGACTCCTCGACCAGCAACTCGTGATCGACCACCGGCCAGCCGGCGTGGAACACCGTGGGTGGATGCCCGAGCCTGGCCCACGCGTCTTCGGCGGTGTACGGCGCGAACAGCGACAGCATCACGGCGACCGCTTCGACTGCCTCACGCACCGCCGGGTCGGCCGGCCCCGGACCGACGTCGACCGTCTTGCGGATCGCGTTGACCAACTCCATGACGCGGGCGATCGCGACGTTGAAGCGGAAGGTGTCGAGCAGATGCGTGACGTCGTGGACGGTGCGATGGGTCACTCGCCGCAATGCGAGGTCCCCAGTGGTCACGTCGACACCGACTTCGCTGCGAACTTCCGCGGCCAACCGCCACGCCCTCGCCAGAAACTTCCCGAGTGCGGGCACGTTCATGTCGGACCAGTCGATGTCTTCTTCGGGCGGCCCGGCGAACAACATCGTCATCCGCACCGCGTCGACACCGAATGCAGCAAGCTGTTCGCCCAGGTCGACACCGTTGCCCAGTGACTTGCTCATGGCCTTGCCCTGGTTGATGACCTGACCTTGATTCAGCATCGCTTTGAACGGTTCGTCGAACTCGACGAGCCCCATGTCGTGCAGAACCTTGATGAAGAATCTGCTGTACAGCAGATGCAGGATCGCGTGCTCGACGCCGCCGACGTATTGGTCGACGGGCATCCACATTTTGACGTCGGCGGGATCGAAGACCACATCGTCGCGATGCGGCGAGCAGTAACGCAGGAAGTACCACGACGAGTCGACGAACGTGTCCATCGTGTCGGTGTCGCGAGTTGCCTTGCCCCCGCACTTCGGGCACGTCGTGTTCACCCACTCGGTCGCGGCCGCCAGCGGTGACACGCCTTTGGGCTGCAGGTCAGCGCCGCGCAGGTCAGGCAGTCGCACCGGCAGTTCGGCGTCCGGCACCGGAACCTCGCCGTCGACAGGACAATGCACGATCGGGATCGGCGCGCCCCAGAATCGCTGCCGTGACAGCAACCAATCGCGCAACCGATAGTTGATCGCGCCCTTACCGACACCCTTGGCCTCGAGCTGGCTGATGACGCGATCGATGCTCGCAACCTTGTCGAGACCATCGAGCGAACCTGAATTCACATGGACGCCGTCACCTGGGGTAGCGACGCCGCTCTCCGCCGGGTTGGGCTCGTCGGTGGCAACCACGATGCGTACGGGCAGCCCGAACGTCAGCGCGAAGTCGAGGTCGCGCTGGTCATGCGCGGGCACTGCCATGATGGCGCCGGTGCCGTAGTCAGCCAGCACGTAGTCGGCTGCCCATACCGGGATGCGTTCGTCGTTGACCGGATTAATCGCATACCGGCCTAGGAAAACGCCGGTCTTCGCCCGCTCGGTCGACATCCGGTCGATGTCCGAGAGCCGCCGCACCTGCTCGACGTAAGCATCGAAGGCAGAGCGCTGTTCGGGAGCACACAGGTCGGCAGCCAGCCCCGAGTCGGCAGCGACGACGAAGAACGTCGCGCCGTACAACGTGTCGGGGCGCGTGGTGAACACGGTGACAGGCTCGGCGCGATCCTCGATCGCGAAGTCGACGTGCGCACCGACCGATCGACCGATCCAGTTGCGCTGCATGGTCAGCACGCGCTCGGGCCACGAACCTTCGAGTTCGCGCATGTCATCGAGCAGCCGATCGGCGTATTCGGTGATTTTGAAGTACCACTGCGTCAGCGTCTTCTTGGTGACCAGCGTTCCGCAGCGTTCACAATGGCCGGCGACAACCTGTTCATTCGCCAACACCGTCTGGTCGTTTGGGCACCAGTTGACCGCCGACGCTTTGCGGTACGCGAGCCCGCGCTCGAAAAAGCGCAGGAACAGCCATTGGGTCCAGCGGTAGTACTCGGGGTCGCTGGTGTGCAGCCGGCGCGACCAGTCGAACGAAATGGCGTAGCGCCGAAACGACGCCGCCTGCGTCTCGATGTTCTTGTACGTCCAGTCGGCCGGATGCTGGTTGCGGGCGATCGCAGCATTCTCGGCAGGCAGACCGAACGAGTCCCAGCCGATCGGATGCATGACGTCGTAGCCGAGCTGCTGCCAGTACCGCGCAAGCACGTCACCGAAGGCGTACGCCTCGGCGTGACCCATGTGCAGGTCGCCCGACGGATAGGGAAACATGTCGAGCATGTAGCGGCGCTCGCGTGGCGAGCCGTCCGCGGCCGGCCGGCCGGTGCGAAACGGGTCGAGCTCGTCCCAGACCGGCAGCCATCGATCCTGGATGGCGGCGAAGTCGAACGTCTCGCTCATCGGTTCCTCTTCAGACACAAAAAGACCCCTCGCGCACGAGGGGTCGCCGCGCCGACGTCGGGTCAGCGCGGCGTAATGAGAAGCAACTGGGACATGGCGCTCAGTGTACGCCCGCGCCGCTCCCGATTTGCTCACCGAGCAGGCGTCACGGGTGTGGCGCGAGTGGCAAATGACCGGCTCAACCCCTGGTGACTGAGCCGTACCGGTCTGCTAGCTTTTGTCCGAATGGTCACCCCGCTGCGCCGAACGCCCAGCCAAACACGGCGGATGCCCTGAGGGTTGTGGCCGGACGGCCAATACCCCTCGCAGCCCCCTTCCGCGAGACTTTTTCTCGGCAGGCCGCTAGCTGGGGGGTGCGGCCTCCCACAATCGGGGGCGCGGCGGTCCGGCTCTGCGTGGGGGATGCGCGAGCCGGACCGCCACTTCGCGGCGAGCCCGTGTCACCCGGGGGGACAAGTGACCTGTCATCGTCGCGCAGATTTAGAGTGCCCGATCGCTTTTCACCGAGGTGCGCGGCGCGCCGCAACGCCCTGATCTCGTGTCAGCGGGTAGCGGTTCCAAAGACCACATCGGTTCGCAACACGGTGAACTCACGTAGCCGCATCTCGGCGAGCAAGCTCTCGCGGAGGTGGTCGCGCTGATCAGGCCGTAGTGCCTCGACGGTAGCCCGGTAGCCGGACCCGAGCACGATGTCCCAGAACCTGTCGGGGTGCTCGAGGTGGTGACGGGCTTCGACAGCCTCCATAGTCGGTCGGGTCACACCCGCTCCGCTGAGTAGTTCAGCCAGAGCGACCGGCGTGGTGATCTGATCCCACGGGTTGAAGCTCTTGTACAGCGACGGCTCGATCTCACGGACGCGTTCCCAGAAGCAGCTGTCGGCAGGCTCGAACAGGCCTGGACCCCATGTGGTCACAGCCAGCACTCCGTCGGGCCGCACCAATCGCCACATCTCCTCTACGAACGCCGTCATATCCGGTGCGAAGAAGACGCCGAAGACGCAGACCACGGCGTCGAAGCTGCCGTCGGGCAGTTCGGTTTGGGTGGCGTCGCCGTGCCGGAACTCGATGTTGGACAGCCCCTCGCGAGCGGCCCTGGCTCGGGCTAGCTCCAGCAACGGAGCAGCAACATCGATCCCGAGCACCCGCCCAGAGGCTCCGACCGCGTGGGCGGCAGGTATCGCTGATGCCCCTGCGCCGCAGCACAGATCGAGCACCGTCATGCCCGGTGCCAGCTGCAAGCGCGACACGGTCTCGGCGCCGAATCGATCCCAGAACCCCAACGTGGTCAGGGTGTAGTGATCGGCAGCGGCGCCGTAGACGCTCGCCGCTCGACGCGCATGCTCGCCTGCCGGCTGTTCGTCCACGAGACCTCCGATCAAACCCTAGGTACCGTTGCGACGGATCAGCACCGGCGTCCCGTCGTCGTCGTAGACGTTGCCGACGGTTTCGCACACCGTCGTTGGCGCCATGATGACCGGGTTGCCCATGTGCGAGTTGCAGCCGAACCGGTTGTTCGCGATGCGGCCGAAGTTCATCGACCGCAGCGGCTTCGAACTGAGATTGATGGTCGCGACCACACCGCCGTCGAAGTCGTTGCCTTCGATCAAGACGTTGCCAACCGGGCCCACACCCTGAGTGACCTGAATGACCGACGAGGACTGAGGGACCGCAACCTGGTCGCCAACCGCCGTCGACAGGAAACCGTGCCAGACGTTGTTGACGATCCGGATGTTCAGGCCACTTTGGACTGGCAGCAGTCGTTGTGCGTGCCACCTCCCCTGTGGTTCGGATCGCTCGCGAAGAACGCAAGGTCGTGCACGACCGTGTCTTCGATGTCGACGTTCGCCTCGGGGCCGTGCGTGTTGAAAATCCCGAACCCGTCGACAGTGCCAGCGATCTCGACCTGCCTGGCCGTGTAGTCGTGGCCAAGGACGCCGTTCCACCACACCGACGGCATCGTGGGGACGAGCAGTGCGTTCGTCAGCGTGAAGCCCGACACGTTCGCATGCGTGCAGTCGACAAGACCGGTGTTGAAGCCGATTCCGGCGTCGAGCCCGCGGATGATGACGTGGTCACCGCGACACCCAGCGGCCTTGACCACGATGCGGCCGTGTACATCGAGATCGGCGACGACGTCACCCGGCGTGGTGAGCACGACGTCGCCGTCCCACACTTTCGCGGGCGTTGGCAGAACCGGGCCTGACATGGCGGCGTCGCTCAGAGTTGCGACGCGACTGCCGACGCGATGAGCTCGAGATGATCGAGATCGGTCAGGTCCAGTACTTGCAGGTAGAGGCGCGTCGCACCGATCGCAGCGAACTTCCCAATCCGGTCGACCACCTCGTCTGGTGTGCCGGCCAAACTGTTCGCCCGAAGTTCTGCGACGTCGTGTCGAATGGCCGCCGCGCGCCGAGCGACCTCCGCGTCGTCACGTCCGACGCACACCACCTGCGCGCTCGAATACCCCAACTCGCATCCGGCCGCGATCGCGCGCACCCGCTCGAATCCAGCTTCGACGTCATCGACGGGCACGAACGGCACGTTGTATTCGGCGGCATACCGAGCCGCAAGCGCAGGGGTTCGCTTCGGCCCGCGGCCGCCGATGATGATGGGTACTGCCCGCCCGAGCGCCGGTGCGTCGATGATCGGGTAGTGCTTACCCGCGAACGAGAACGTCTCCCCCGCCGGTGTGTGCAGCAACCCGTCGATCACGGCCACCTGCTCCTCGAGGCGATCGAACCGTTCAGCGATATCGGGGAACGGGATGCCGTAAGCGGTGTGCTCGGCGTCGTTCCAAGCCGCGCCGATGCCTAGCTCGACCCGCCCGCCGCTCATCTGGTCGACCTGCGCAACGGAGATTGCGAGCGGGGCCGGCAGCCGAAACGTCGCGGCCGTGACCAACGTGCCGAGCTTGATGCGGCTGGTGTCGCGGGCGAGCCCAGCAAGCGTCGTCCACGCATCTGTCAGTCCTGGCAGCGTCGGTGCACCGAAGGCGAGGTAGTGATCTGACCGGAAGAAGGCGTCGAAGCCGAGGTCTTCGGCTGCCCGCGCGACGCGGAGCAGGTCGTCATAGGTGCCGCCTTGTTGCGGCTCGGTGAACACGCGCAGGTCCATGACGCTCAGCCTATGCGCGTACTTCCTACCGGCCGTCCAGCCGGATCGTCCACGGCGTAACCGACTCGAGCTGCAGATGAGTCTCACCCCACGGGTCACGCGCGAGGGTGGCGCGTACCGCCTCTGCGGAATCCGCCTCTATGGCGTGGATTATTCGGAACTCGTCGTCGAGTGGGCCGCCCAGCACGATGAAACCGTCGTCGACGAGGGCATCCATGTAGGTCGCGTGCGCGGCCCATTCGGACTGTTGTTCAAACGGGCAGCGACGAGTCCCATCGCGGACCCGACCGGTGCAGCTCAACAAGGAACATCGCCATGCGCCTGTCATACCCCCAACCGCCGACAGGGACGCATACGCCGTACGCCGCTTATGGTGGCTTTTGCCGGATTTAGTGATGAGTTCACCTGATGGTTCCCGTAAGAAAACCTTGGGTATCTAGGGTCGTCTGTTGAAACGGCTTTTCTGTCGTCGAATCGAGGAGGTCTACGTGACCGCATCCCGACGCTTAGCCCCGTGGAAGACCATCCGGGGCTCTCTCCTGGCCTTGACATTGATGATGGGCGGTGGTGGCCTCGCCGCCATCGCCGGTCCGACTGGCGCGGCCGCCGCGCCGCCGTCCCCGTCGAGCACGTGCCACCTTGGCAACGGCGTGTCCCACGTCATCGACATCGTCTTCGACAACGTGCACTTCGCCAGGGACAACCCGAATGTTCCGTCGGACCTCGAGCAGATGCCCCACCTGCTGAACTTCCTCGAGCAGAACGGCACCGTGTTCTCCAACAGTCACACCCCGATGATTGCCCACACAGCCGATGACAGTCTGGCCATCTACACCGGCTTGTACGGCGACCGTCACGGTCAACCGCTGTCGAACACGTACAAGGTCTACAACCAGGATGGGTCGACGGACCCGGCGAACTCGTTCGCGTATTGGACGAGTCCGGTCGACGATACGGCTGCACACCCGACCGGCAACGACACGGCGCCAACCATGACGTATTCGTCGACCGTTCCGGCGATACAAGGTACGAACCTGCAGACGCCGGCACCATGGGTGCCGTTCACCAGGGCGGGCTGCAACGTCGGCAACTTCTCAACCGCGAACATGGTGCTCGAGAACACCGGCGTCGACTTGCCGACCGTGTTCGGGTCAGGCTCGCCCGAGGTCGCTCAGTACAACGCCGACTCGGATAGTTTCAAGGATGCCGAGGTCGCCGACTACGTCGGCGTCGGTGTGCACTGCGCGGCCGGCAACACTCTCTGCACCTCCGCGCAGGCGGTGAAGTACGGCCAGACCAGCCCGTCCTCCAGTGCGGTCGCCGACAAGCTGCCGACTGAGCCGGGCGGATACAGCGGCTACGAAGGTCTCTTCGGTGCGCGTTACGTCGCGCCGCAACTCGGGGCCGGCACCGCCAACGTCACGCACAACGGGTACGAGGTTACGAATGCCGCGGGCAACTTGGTGGATCTGAGTGGTCAGCAGATCAACGGCGCGTTCCTGACCAATCACCCGGGCTTCCCTGGCTTTAGCCCCACCGCATCGCAGTCGCTCGCATACATCGCCGACATGCAGGAAAGCGGAGTCCCCGTGACCTACGGCTACATCTCCGACGTCCACGAAAAGAAGGCAGGCGAGTCAGGCTGCACGACGGCGTCTGCGACCGGAACAGGCAATCCCGTCGGACCCGGCGACAGCTGCTACGTAAGCACAGCGAAGTCGTACGACGACGCGTTCGCGACGTTCCTCTCGCGCCTCGCGGCAGATGGAATCACTCCGAACAACACCGACTTCGTGATCAGCGCCGAGGAGAACGACCAGTTCGCCGGAGCGAACGTGGGACGGGCGGTCCAGCCGACTCCCGCTGGCTGCGACGGTGTGACAGTGCCGTGCAACTACGCGAGCGGCACGGTCGGCGAGTTGCAGGCCAACATCAAGGGCCTGCTGTCGACGACCCCGAGCGCGAGTACTGCGTTCGACATCGAACCGCAAGGCGCCTCGATCTACGTGCATGGTCAGCCGTCAGCGAGCGATCCGACAGTGCGTCAACTCGAGAGGGACACGGCGGCGATGACCGCCAACAATCCCTACTCCGGTGTGACTGGCCAAAAGATCGTGAACTATCAAGCCAGCGCACTTGAGGAACGCGCCCTTCACATGCAAACCGCCGACCCACTTCGGCTGCCGACGTACACGCTCTTCCCGGTACCGGATTACTACTTCTCCACGACCGGGCCGAACGTGAGCATCAACAGCGCCTTCGGATGGAACCACGGCTACTACAGCCCGAACATCGATGTCACGTGGGCAGCGATTGCGGGCCGTGGAGTTGCGCGCCGAGGTGTCGACGGACCGCAACCGGCTCAGAGCAACGAAGCCCACGATCCGAATTCCACGAAGACCGTTCCGCAAGCCAGCACCGTTGGTACGTGGATCGACGAGACCGACCTGCGACCTACCCTGCTGAACTTGGTTGGGTTATCCGATGACTACACGTCTGACGGCACCGTGATCACAGCAGCGTTGGCGCATCCGTCGGCTGCGTTGAACTCGACGAAGCTGCTCGCCGCGGTGTACACCCAACTGAACTCAAGCGTTGGCACCTTCGCGACTGACACCCTGCTGGCGGACTCGCACGCGTTGGCTTCAGGGAGTTCGACGTCGGACAACACGTTCACCCGGGAACAGGCAGCGCTCGGTAGCCTGGTCAATGCCCGTGATCAGTTGGTCAACGGAATCAAACAAACGTTGGCGAGCGCGGCCGCGGGACGTCAGCAGCCACCCGCAACGACCCTTAGCGAAACAGCTCGGGCCGCTGCGTTGCTGCTGCGGGCCGGTGCGCTACGCATCACCACGCCATAACAACGCAGTAGCAGCACGTCGAGCCGCGCCCACGAGCCTCTCAACAAGGCTCGTGGGCGCGGTCAATAACGTCTCGCACGGTGACTTCGGAAGTCTCCTCTGTCAGAGGGCGCTTGCAGCCACAGCGTGGTGCTCGCCGGGCCGAGCGTCTGGTGCACGACGTCGAGCAGTTCGGCGCTCACGGCGTCGAGTTCGACCAGCTCACGAGCACGCGACTCCGCCGATGTAAGCACCGTACGATCGTTCGCGGAAGGAGAACGATCGTCGATGCCGCTCGACCAACTCATGATCTTGGGGATCGCGTGGCCGATCACTCGATGGGGCGATCCCGTTCTGCACCACCCCTGCCGCCCGGTGACCGACTTCGGCCCCGACCTCTGGAACCTGCTGTGCGACATGTTCGCGACGAACACGGCCGCGGGCGGAGCCGGCCTCGCCGCCCCACAGATCGGCGTGGACCTGTCGGTGTTCGTCTATGACTGCCTCGACGAGTTTGGACGGCGGCGGCAGGGGTTGGTGTGCAATCCCCAGATCGTGCTTCCTGCGGAACCGCAAATGAACACGGACCTAGAAGGCTGTCTGTCACTGCCGGGCGCGTACCTGCCGGTCCCCCGTGCCGACATCGCTATCTGTCACGGGCACGACCAGTTCGGCGAGCCGATCAGAGTTGCCGGCACGGGCACGCTTGCTCGGTGCCTGCAGCACGAGACCGATCACCTGGACGGCATCGTGATGGAGGATCACCTAGCGGCAGCTGAGCGCCGCGACCTGCGCCGCCAACACAGGAAGGCAGCCGCGTTCTACCCCAACGATTGGCCCGCCTGAACCGCACGGCCAGGCGCCGGCACCGGGTTCGACTAGCCGGATCTCACCGCGTCGCATGACAAACCATCCGCCACGGCGAGACCCCACGTCGCGGTCTCGCCAGATGCCGCCCACCGCTGCCATGCATCTTCGTAGGCAGAGGCGAGATCCGCAGCGCGGAGCAGGCGAACGGCCCGGCGTACGACGGCCGATCGCGACGTCATGCCGCTTGATGCCGCATACGAGTCGAGGAACGCAACGTCCTCATCGGGGAGACTCACGCTGAGTTTCATACGTCGATGCTACGAGGGTTGTGACCTGATAACACTTATCCACAGCGGTGCTCACGCTCGTTCCAGCCAGACGTCCGCGCCGCTAACGTGCGGCTCATGTCGAGTTCGCCGATTGTTGTCGAGGGTGTCGTTCCGGTAGCCGAGAGCGAGCTCGACGATGTACCGAATCAAATCTGGGCCTACGCCATGGATCAGCGGGCATTCGGTCCGCGGAAACTCTGGGTCGTCTTCACGAATGCCGCTGGCCGGCTTCGCACGGTGGCCTACGCCACTCGAACGGATCGGCCACTCCTGGCCTTCGAAGCCTGCCTCGACCACCTCGGTGCGGGCCCCGCCGCGGCGGTGGCGCTCTGTGATGAGCCGGTCGTGGCGGGTGCGCTGTCTACCGACCGTCTCGAGCGATTCACGGAGGCCCGAGTCCTCGCGGCGACGTATGGCGTCCACCTTGTCGACTGGATCGCTTGCGACGATGAGGCCTTTCGCGCAATTCGGCTCGTCGCTCTCAAACCCAGCGAGCAGCCGGACTGGTGGGACGTCCCGGAATCGTGAGATGTGGGCGGCGAGCTGGCCGACATACGGGTGGAGCAGAGAGTGGAGCTTAGGGGACTCGAACCCCTGACCCCTTGCCTGCCAGGCAAGTGCTCTACCAGCTGAGCTAAAGCCCCAAAGTGCCCTTGCGGGCGTCGGGAAGTCTAGCGGACGCGCAATCGATGCCCGTCGGCCACCGAGATCATCGGTCGTCGCCGACGACGACCTCCGGCAGCGAGCCCGCGTTGTGGTCGAACAGCCGCCACCCCGACGGCGCCTCACCCATCAGCGACCAGCAGCAGTTCGCCAGCGACCCGAGCGACCGCCAGTACGGCGTCGGCAACCGGATCATCGATGCCACGATCGCGCGACCCGCCGCACCATGCGTCACGACGACAAGCGTTCCGCCGTCTGCAAGAGAAACCAGCGCATCGTCGACCGCCGCAACCGCGCGTTCGCCCACTTCGACGAGACTCTCGCCACCACCGCGCCGTCCGTCTCCGCCGTCTCGCCACTCCGCTGCCTCGACCGGATAACGCTCGGACACCTCGTCGAACGTGAGTCCTTGCCACGCACCGACGTCGATCTCGCGCAGTCGCGTATCCGTCGCGATCGGCAGCCCGGTGACATCGGCCAGCGCCTGGGCGGTCTCGCGCGCACGAACAAGATCCGAAGACACAATGGCGGACGGCGAAAAGCCGGCGAGTAGCGCAGCAGCTCGAGCCGCCTGGGCCCGGCCTAGATCATCCAGCGAGATGTCGAGCTGACCCTGGAACCGTCGCTGCAAATTCCACGCGGTCTGGCCATGCCGCCAGACCAGCACCGTGCGAGTGCCCACTCAGCCGTGACCCGCCGCCGCTGCTCCACGCGAGTCGAAGCTCTCGGCGTCCGGCTGATTAAGCCCTATCGTGACGTGCTCGGGGAGCGGGATCTGTGGACAGTCTTTCCACAGCCTCTCCAGCGCATAGAACGTGTGCTCCTCGGCGTGCTGAACGTGCACGACGATGTCGGAGTAGTCGAGCAGCACCCAGCGACCCTCGTGCTGACCCTCGCGACGCGGGGGCTTGGCGCCCATCTCGCGCAGGCGGTCTTCGACGGCGTCGACAATCGACTTCACCTGTCGGTCGTTGGGTGCGGACGCGAGCACGAAGATGTCGGTGATCGCGAGTCGATCGCTCACGTCAAAGGCTTGTATGTGGTGGGCCAGCTTGTCGGCGGCCGCCTCGGCGGCGGCGACAGCGAGCTCGATAGCTCGGGGAGATGCGGTCATCGGGGCATCGGGTCAAACAGTCGCATGCGTTGGTGAACTCCTGTCGGTTGGCCGCCCTGAGCAGCGGTCACCCGTCAATGGTCTCATCCTTTGTAGTCGGCCCCGAGTTTCACGAGAACGTCCGCCACCGTAAATCCGTCGTTAGCGACCCGCACGTCCGATATCGGCAGGCCCAGTGAGCGGGCCACCGCGTCGCCCTGGTCGATCTGCGCCGAGGTCGGTCCGAGGATCACCACGACCGAGGGCGCCGTGGCGTTGGGCATGTCCGCGGTGTTCTGACCCTGGACGTAAACGAATCCGGCGGCCACCAGCCTCGATCGCGCTGTCTCGCCGAGTCCGGGCGTGCCGACTTGGTTCTGCACGTAGACGCGGTTCCCCGTTGCCTTCCGGCTGGCCGGAACGGATGACGCGAGTTCCGTGCTGACGAGCGTCGCCGTTTTCGCGGTGTCGAGGGTGTAGGCGTCCTGGCCGGAGCCGGTGGAGAGCGGGGTGACGGGCAACAACTGGTCGGTCATCGTTCCGGCAGTGTTGTCGGCTGCAAGCCCAAGGAGGAACGTTGCCAATGTCGTGGGCGCGAACGACGTGGTCGAGCCAGCACCCAGGCTCGCCAACATCGGGGTCAGGGCGGCCTGAGTCTTGGGCAAGCCCGCGAGAACCTGCTTCAGCACGGCGTCGAACCTGGTCAGCTCGGCCTGGTCGGTGTCCCCCGTGGCCTGGAAGCTCGCAAAGAGCGCAGCGTTGGCTCCGTTCAGTTTCTGCGTACCGGCCGGCACCACGATCGAGGTCGTCCCGTTCGCGGTGGTCGTGACGTCCTTGTCGACCGCGACGGTCACTCCGCCGATCTTGTCGACCAGTGTGGCGAGGGCGCTTTGAGTCAGCGTCCACGATCCGTCGACGGTCACACCGATCAGGTCGGACAACGCTCCGGTCGACGCATTCGGATCTCCAACGCTCAGTGCTTGCCCGAAGGGCATCGACCCGAAGCCCGGCACCTGCGTCTGCACGTTCGACGGAACGAGAACGACGGCGCCATCGTGGTTGGCCGGGTCGTGGGCAAGCAGTGCGCTGTCGACGGCGACCGCGAGGCTGCCCTTGAGTTCGATCAGCAACGTGCTCTGGGTACGGCTGGTCGTGGCCGCCACCGGCGCGTTCTTGCCGGACTTGCCCGACCCGCCCGAGAGCAGCCAAGCAACTAGCCCAACGACAACAACGGGAGCGAGGACGGCGAACAGCAGCCGTCGGCGATCAGCGAACAGGCCGCCGACCGACCCCCTCTTGCCGGACGGCGACGACGGGAGGATCTCGTTCCCGAGCGGCAGGACGGCTGGCGCTGATGCGGGTTCAGGCGCGGGCTCAGACTCGGATCGAGCGAGGTCGGTGAGCTGCTCGGACCAGTCGGCATGCGACGGCTCAGCGTTCTCGAAAGGCTCAACCGTCCAGAAAGACTCGACGGTCCCGACCGGCTCAGTGGTCCCGAGCGGGTTGTCGCGGTCGAAGTCCGACAGCGGCAGATTGTGGATCACCGGCGCGGACGGCGGGGGTGGCGGCAGCGGCGCAGCAGGCTGGGTAGGGGCCACCGGCACGAACGCGGGCGCAGCAGCGACCGGCGCGGCGACCGGCGCGGCGACCGGCGCGAAGGCTTCGGCCGTCGGGCTCGCGTAGCCGCCCACACCGACCGCCCCAGTCTGCGCTGCGGCTGCGCCGACGCCTACGGGCTCGGGCTCGCGACGCGTCGGCTTCGGTCGACCGTGCTTCCCGCTCACGCTCGACCCCGGTACAGCCCGCGCTTGGAGATGTACTGAACGATTCCGTCTGGCACGAGGTACCAGATCGGCTGGTTACCCCTCACTCTTTCGCGACATTCGGTAGAAGAAATTGCCAGCGCCGGAATCTCGACCAGGCTGACCGCGCCGTCGGGCAACTCGTGCGGCTGCGCCAGCGGGTGACCTGGTCGGGTGACTCCGACAAAATGGGCCAAATCAGGCAGCATCTCCGCATTCTGCCAGGACAGGATCTGCGCCAGCGCATCGGCACCGGTGATGAAGAAAAGCGATGGGACGGCTCCCCGCGACGTGGTCAGCTCGTCGCGCAGCTGGATCAGCGTGTCCTTCGTGTACGTCGGACCGGGCCGGTCGATCTCGATCCGGCTGACGGAGAACCTCGGATTCGACGCCGTCGCGATGACCGTCATGAGGTAGCGATCTTCGGCCGGCGACACCGCCTGGTCGGCCTTCTGCCAGGGCGCGCCCGCCGGCACGAAGATCACCTCGTCAAGGCCGAACTTGCTCGCAACCTCACTCGCCGCGACCAGGTGCCCGTGATGGATCGGATCGAACGTGCCGCCCATGACCCCGACCCGCGGGCCGCCCACGGGCGTCCCCGCACTCACCCGCCGTAGCTCACTCGGTGTCTCAACGGAGGTGCCCGTCGCCCACCACGACGTACTTCGTCGACGTGAGCTCAGGCAATCCCATCGGACCTCGCGCGTGCAGCTTCTGCGTGGAGATGCCGATCTCGGCCCCGAATCCGAACTCGCCGCCATCGACGAATCGGGTCGACGCGTTGACGAGCACGGCCGCTGCATCGACTTCGGCGATGAAGGTCCGCGCGGCAGCTTGCGATCGCGTGACGATCGCCTCGCTGTGTGCAGTGCCGTGCTTCCTGATGTGTGCGATGGCTGCATCAATAGACGGGACGACGGCTGCTGCGATGTCGAGTGAG
>DATCDK010000042.1:0-14589 GCA_036510735.1 Acidothermaceae bacterium
CGGCGGTGAGGATCTCGAACTCCCCGGCGTGATGGGCGACGTGGTGCCGTTCACACAGCAGCAGCAGATTGTTCAGGTCGGTGCGGCCACCGTGGATCCAGTGGATGCGGTGGTGCGCGTGCAGATTCTTCGTGTTCGGACAGCCCGGGTGGGCGCAATGGCCGTGCTGACGCAGCAGCAGCGCGCGGTATTGGCGGTCGGTGACCAGCCGGTGTGAGCGCCCGACGTCGAGCACGTTCGACGCGCCGTCATGGATCACGGTGCGGACACGACCGTCACAGATCAACCTCAGTACCACCCGGTCGGGAAGACCCGGCCCACCCGCGACCCGCGCATACGGCCGCGCAACGGTCGACCCGCCGTCCGGGTCACGTTCAGCTGAACGCGGCAGCGGCCCACCATCGGAGTCGCGTTCAGCTGAACGCGGGTCACTCGGGTCATCGGCGCCGCGTTCAGGTGAACGCGGCAGCGGCTCACCATCGGGGTCGCGTTCAGCTGAACGCGGCGGCACCCGTGCGGCGTGCGGTATTCCGGTGCCCCGCTCACGTGAAGCGAGGTATTGGTGCCGCGCGTCGGCTCACCGGCACATGTGTGCGTTGGTGGGCAACGTTGTCCCGCTTGCTTCCAGGGTCAAGTGCATCTAGCTGGTAGCGATCTGCACCACTGAGCCGTCGGTTGCGGCCCAGACGCCGTGCTCACCGACCGACAGCCGCTGCACGTCGAGACCTGTTACGTCGCCGACCTTTGCCTTCTTCGCGATGCTGAACTCGAGTACATGGCCAGGAATCGCCACGTAGAGGGTGTCGCCGTCGATGGCCACTGCTCGCGGGACGACACCGCCGTCCTCCGCAACTCCGAACTGCAAAGAAAATAACAGGGCGCCAGTCGTTGGGTCGTAGCCCATGACCCGTCCGGAGTCGTCGGCGAGTACCACTACGGATGCGCCAACCGCGAGCCCGGTGTCGTTCCCAGGCAGCGGAATCACGATGCCATGAGGAGTGTCGACCCGTTGGAGCTGCGTGGACGCCTCGTTTATCAGCCACACTCCCGCTGCACCTGCCGCGAGTTGAGGCGTCTCACCCTCCTGCGCGACGATGACTTCGGTGGTCGCGACCAACGTCGATGGATCGACAGTCAGAACTGTCTGTGAAGGCGACGAACCTCGGCAGCATTCGCTCACCCACAATCGATTTCCCTGCGCGGTCAACGTGTCGGTCTCGGCCGGCTGCTTCGTCGCGCGCAGTACGACGCCGGACGACGAGTCGCGGGCCTCCAGTTGGCCGGTGTCGAACCGTACGTCGAAGAGCTCGTCGTCGGCAGTTGTCGCGGTGATGATGCTGTTGCGGGACTGCCCAACGTGAAGCGATGTTGACGCGCCAGTCCGCGGATCGACCCTGGTCAGGATCGCGTCCTCCCACGACGAGAGCCAAAGCCCTCCAGCCGTATCGGTCAGTGTTGTGACGTCGTGGATATTCGTAGCAAACGACAGCAGGGTCCCGCCCGGCGTGACAATCGGCGGCTTCGCGACGTGGTTCGCTCGACCGCTGCCGATCACCACCGACGAGATCACGATGGCGACGACAACAGCGCCAACACTGAATGCCGACACGAGGCGCCGCGGCAAGCGTCGGCGCGAACCCAGCTGCGGCTGGTCAGCTGTGTCCAGGCGGGAGCGAAGCGATTGCCACGCCCCGTCTGCGTTGTAGGTCAGGTCGGCCAGTGGAGTGAGAAGCTCCCGAACGGCACTCTCATCACGATCCGGACTCATGATTTGCCACCCCTTCCTGCCCTGTCGTGCCGGCCAACGGATCCCTTAGCTGGCGGAGTGCCTTGTGCGTCTGACTCTTCACAGTGCCGATGCTGATGTGCAGCGCGTCGGCGGTCTCGCGTTCGGTGTAGTCGAGGACGTAGCGCATCAGAACGCATGCACGGCGGCGGGTCGGCAGGGCTTGGAGTGCCGCGCGAATATCGACGCTCAGTGCTACATCCTTGTCGTCGACTCCGCCCGGAACTGCCGGCTCCAGTACCCGGCGATGAGCGTCCCGGCGTTGCCTGCTGCGACCCATGTTGACGATGGTCCGAAACACGTAGGCCTTGGCGGCCAGCGGATCGTCCAACAGCGGAGGACGCGCCCACAGGCGAACGAACGCATCCTGCACCGCCTCTTCGCCCACCAAGCGGTCGCCAAGCATGCCCAGCGCGAAGCGCAAGCAGTCGCCGTAGCTGGCCAAGAACACGCTCGCGAGCGCGTCGCGGCTGCGCTCCTGCGCCGTCGCGGGTCGCGTCACAGGAAAGAGACTGATGGGCTCCTTGGAAGGTTGCCCATCACCGCCCTCAGAGCGCAACAGCATCCGCCATTTCGCTGAAATGCACGGGAATCTCCGCGCCGGCAATTGCCTGCACCGCGGCTTCAGCCGTCACCGTGTCCGTGACCAGGCCGACATCCAGTCCGGAGCAGTCAATGCTGACGCCAACGAACGAGATTCCGAGTTTCCCCATATGAGGGACCACTTTGCTCGATGCCGTGCCCAACAGCGCGCGCTGGAACTTGGTCGGAAGGACGACCGGTGTAATGCGAGCGATGCGAGCGCGATCGAGAACGGCAAGCACCGCAGCTGACGGTGTGCCGTGCCACCACACCTTCAATCCGTCGTGCAGAGGGTCGAGCGCAACGTCGCAATAGCCGGGATCATTCTGTGCGGTCGCTTCGACCTCCTCGGCGAAGACGTCGATGACAACGCCCGCCTCGCCCGCGTTGCCGGGCGAGGCCGTATCGGTAGGGCGGCCGCCGGCGGGCATCGGCGGCAGCGTTCCTTCGGAACCAGGACTCGGGGTGGGCATCGGCAGTGGCGTTTCCGATCCAACGTCGACCGGCGACGACGCTGCGACGGCCGGGGACGCGACAACCGGGGTGGAGGCGACGACGGACGACGGACCACCCGGCGTCCGGGCTGGCGCGGCTCCTGTTTGGGCTATCCCGACACTGGCACACCCACTCAGTGCGAGCGCGCAGGCTGCGGCGGCGAGCCACTTCATCGGACCTCCCGCCAGCTAGGACTCATGATGCGCGATAGCCGGTTCCAGTAACGTCGCACGAGTTGGTGAGGAGATCAATGACGACGGCACCCGTGGACCGGCCGCCCACCGACCTGCTCGCGTTCGGCGAAGACGAGCTGGTCGGCGTCCGCTTCGTCGGTGGTGCTTATGCGGGAGCCGATCTGATCGAGCTCCGGACACGCGGCGTGGTATTCGAGGACTGCGACTTCTCCCACGCCCGTCTCGCAAGCAGCGAGCACGTCGGCTCGGCATTTTTGCGCTGCACGTTTCGCGATGCGGTGCTGCGCGATGCCCTCTTCGACGGATGCAAGCTCAGTGGCAGCGACTTGTCTGGCGCGACGCTTCGGCCGATGCGGGTCGTCGGAGGTGACTGGTCGTACGTCACGATGCGTGGCAGCGATCTGACCGACCTCGACCTCAGCGGTGTGAAGCTCGCGGAGGCCGACCTCTCCGAGTCAAAGCTGCATCGCGCGGTGCTGCGCGACTGCGACCTTCGACACGCTCGAGTGCATCACACCGATTTCGAGGACGCCGACCTGCGTGGCGCCAACCTCGAGGGTGTCGACCTGCTCAGCGCGTCGTGGCGCGGCGCGCATGTCGACCTCGCGCAGAGCGGGCTGTTCGCGCTCGCCCTTGGTCTCGTGGTGGACTAGCACCGACAAGAACCTCTGCGAGACGGGCTGACCGATGGCTGACGATCCAACCGACATCACGCTGGAGCAGGTGGCCGCGGAAGAGGCCGAGCTGCGTTTCCGCCGCTTCGACTTCGACGACGCGTGGCGGCTCGGCAGCATGCTCGTCGAGACCGCGCGTGCTCAGCATTTGCCGATCGCCGTCGACATCAGCAGGGGCGGCCACCAGTTGTTCCATGCCGGCCTACCGGGATCGACGCCCGACAACGACGCGTGGATACAGCGCAAGATCGCTTCCGTGCTGCGCTTCGGACGCAGCTCGATGGCGCTCAGCCTCGAACGCAGGCTCGACGGTCGCACGCTGGCGGAGGCGTCGTTCGTCGACCCGCAGAAGTTTGCCGCTGCCGGCGGCTGCTTTCCGGTGCACGTCGAGGGCATCGGCATCATCGGCACGGTGACCGTGTCGGGGCTGCCGCAAGTGGAAGACCACCGTCTCGTCGTCACCACGATTCGGCAGTTCCTCACTACCGCCTGACGCGCCGTCGACCAGACTCGTTTTGGGGTACGACTGTCTCGGAGCCACGGATCGCGCCGTCCTTGCCGTGAATCACAACCTCGCCGCCACCCGCGTTGTGAACGATTTCCTTCGCGCGGCGGATCGCTTCGGCCTGAGTAGGACTATGTGCACTCGTGCGGCCCGCTCCTAGCCTCACGACATCCCAGCCACCCGCCTTGCCCGGCACGACATGCCTTTCATCGCGAGCAACCGCGGGCCCTTCTAATCCTGATTGTTCCGGCTCCCGGCGCACCACGACATGCCGCGCGGAATGTGTCGCCACGGCTGCGCTGACCTGTTGGTTGGCGGGCTCGGCGGAGGACCCTGCTGTGTCGAGTTGGACGCGCGCGACTCGGCCGTCGGCCAGTTCAACCACGATCTGAACGCGGGCTCCTGCGGCGGCAACGTAGGAATGCAGCGTGGAGAGCAGCATGTCCTCGCGCTGTTCGCTGCGTGCCACGGCGCCCTGCGTGACACGCATCCGGCTGGCAAGATCCGCCTGAGTCAGCTGCGCCGCCTTTCGTATCATTGCCAGACTCACGACATGAGCTGCGTCCGCCTCTCGCACGTCACGGCGAACGTCTTCGACTGCGTCCGCGAAACCTGGCCTCTTCAGTAGTTCCTGAAGCCGGCCGGTGCCGTCGATGAATCCACTACGCGCCTTTGTCTTGCTCATCGCTCCTCCTCTCGTAACCACTGATCGACCAACGCTTCGGCGCGAATGGTGGCTGAGTCATACCAGACATCACCCAGTCGCGCCTTGTCGAACCCCACCAACGCGACCACCACCGTGCCGCCGCCGGCAAACCAGCAGATGATCCGCACCGCCGCACCCTCGTGATAGGGGTGCGCGACGCGCCACAGTCGGTGCCGTCGAGCTTGGCGTAGGCGCTTGAAAGTTGCCGACTCCTCTGTGGGCTCGATCTCCAGGTTGCGAAACTCGCTGAGCAGTGCGCCCAGGAGCACCAACGTCCTGACATTCCCGCGGTCTGCTTCTTCCTCCGCCCGCGCGAGGAAGTGGTCGAATTCCTCCGACTATTCGATTCGCACTCAGTGAGTATGAGTTCTAAGTCATATGTAGTCAAGATCATAACCGGTCCCGATCTCCACACTAGGCCAGCCCCGCGGGCCCCGACAGGCTCGTCGTCACCACCGTCCGGCTGACAAACTGCTGAGCGTGAAGAAGCGACTCGGGATGGTCGTCTTGCTTGGCGGGCTCATGGTCGCCCTCACGGCGTGCGAGCCATGGCCGGTGCCAACCGATTCGAGCCAAGCCTCGATGTCGATCGGTCTCGGCTCGGAGGGCGGTGCAAGCGTCCAGCTGATTCTGGGCGGCCAAAAGACAGAGCGGGCGACACTGCTCAGGACGGGTAACGCCGTCGTCGCGGCCTTGTTTCCGGCCGGCTCGCAACGCTCGGCGACGATCAACAGCAATATGGGCGGTCACCCGTACGTCAATCTGCACGCGGCCGGGGTATACCGACGTGGAGCACATCCCGTCTTCACGATCGACACTCGGCAAGCACTCGCCGTTCTCGCTGAAATGGGGTACCTCAACGTCGACGTCGACATTGCTGCCGGCAACGTGCCGGCCACCGCAACGTGGGAAACCGCGCCAACATCGACCTCCAACAACCGTTGGTGGTGGACCGGCATCACGTCCGGTGATCCCGTACCGGCTGGAACGATCCAGCTCAATCCGCAGCCGCGGAGAGGCATCAATGCGGTCGTGATGGAAGCTGTCACACTCGCCGGCTTCTTGCTGGCCGCGGCAGGAATGTGGCGCAGAAGTCGAGTGTCGGCCGGCGCCGGCGCGTTTCTCGCGGCCGCCGTTGGAGCGATCGGGATCGCGGCAACCACAGCGGTTGAACCAGAGGACCTCGGCGTCGCCGGTTTGGCTAGCGGACTGCAACTGAACATCATCAAATGGGCGCTCTACCCATGCCTTGCGGCCGCTGTCGCGTCGGTGGTTCTCTTTCTCGTCACGGTGGAACAGACGAAGCCCGCGGCTCCGATCCCACAGTTCAATGCACCGCCGGGGTGGCCGCCGCCGCCCGTGGGCTGGATACCGATGCCCGGCTGGCAGCCCGATCCGACGTGGCCACCTGCGCCGCCCGGCTGGTCGTTCAACGTCAAGCCGTACGAACCGCCCGACGCCCGCGGTTAGCTTTGCTCGCAGGCTAGGGGAGCCAGTCCGCGGCGACGATGACGTCGGCCTGCCGGACGAACACCTTTGTTGTGAGCACGCGATGGACCTCTTCGTCGGCGTCCAGGCAAAGGTCTTCGAGAACGGTGAGCTCGTAGTCGCGATCCGCTGCGTCACGCACGGTCGACAGCACGACCCCACTCGTCGAGATGCCAGCGATCACGAGATGAGTGACCTCGCGTGATCGAAGTACCACTTCGAGGTCGCTGCCGGCGAAGGCACTGATTCGCTTCTTGGTGACAACGACCTCACCGTTGCCGCGCATCAAGCGCGCGTGCGGCTCGACCCCCGGATCACCGATCACCATGTCCGACCGAAGCGCAGCTGCAGAGAAAGTCTTGTTGTTCGGGGAGATCTCGGGGTGCCCCTGGCGGAAGGCGACGCGCACGAGCACTACGAGCAAGCCGGCTGCCTCAGCACGCTCCTGCACGGCGACGACCTTGTCGAGGTACGGCTCCCCCGCGCCGATTCGGTCGAGGATGCTGTTTTGCAGATCCATCAGCAGCAATGCTTGAGTCATGCTCCCGAGTCTGGAGGATAATTGCGACGTGGCCAAACTGATCTACTCCGCGATCACGTCCCTCGACGGCTACGTAGTAGACGCCCACGGCAACTTTGACTGGGCAGCGCCGGACGACGAGGTGCATGCGTTCGTCAACGACCTCGAGCGACCGGTCGGCACGTATCTCTACGGGCGCCGCATGTACGAGACGATGGTCTTCTGGGAGACGGCGCAGTCGTCACTGCCTGACTCCTCAGCCGTCGTCAGCGACTTCAGCGACATCTGGCAGGCCGCTGACAAGATCGTCTATTCGACGACGCTGCCGGTGGTGTCGAGCGAGAAGACGTGGCTCGAGCGCGAGTTCGACCCCGAGGCGGTCCGGCAGCTGAAGGCGCAAGCGGTAAGCGACATCAGCGTGGGCGGTCCACAGCTGGCTGCCGCCGCGATCCGAGCCGGGTTGGTCGACGAGTGCCACCTGTTTGTTCATCCCGTCGTGGTGGGAGGCGGCACTCATTGGCTGCCACGCGACGTCCGCCTAAATCTGGCCTTGCTCGATGAGCGCCGCTTCGACAGCGGCGTCGTTCATCTCCACTACCGCGTCACCAACGCACGCTGATTTGGGTCTTGACGGTTAGTGCTACATGAGTAGAGTTAAGCCATGCAGCGCAACCGCCCGCCGTCCGCTCAAACGATCAATGTCCTGCGGGCGCTGGCCGCCGATCCGGCCCAGTGGCGCTACGGCTATGACCTCGCGACCGAGGTGCACCTGAAATCCGGGTCGCTGTACCCGATTCTCGTGCGGCTGGCCGATCGCGGCATGTTGGAGACCTCGTGGGAGGCCGGCCAGGGCAGCCGGCCGCCACGTCATCTGTACCGGCTGAGCTCGGCTGGCCGGGATTACGTGACGGCATTGAGCCCGGCCCACGTTGAGGCCGCAGTTCCGCGCCGGCACAGCCGTTTGAGCGAGGCATAGCGCGATGCCGATCGTTGCGATGATGTTGCTCGGCATTGTCATTGCATTGATCCGGCGTTCCTCGAACGCCGTCACCGAAAGCCCGCGAGCGGATACGCCCATGCGGCTCCTGCGATGGGCCACCGGCCTCCTATCGACGCAGCGCGCCGAGTGGGGTCAAGCGATGCTCGGCGAGTTGGATCACATCGAAGGCCGCCTTCGGAGGTGGCGCTTCGCGATCGGCTGTGTCGGTGCCGCACTGCTACTCCCGCCCTGGGGGCGAGTCGGCGCCGGTGTGTTGGCGATGCTCGCTGTGGCGATTGGGGGCCTTGGTGTGTACGCCTCAGTGATCGTCCGGTACGGGCTTGGCGCGAGCAGCTTGATTGGCGCAGCGATCGTCTCGATCTTCTTGCTGGGCTTCGTCCTCGCCGCCCTCGTGCTCTTGCGCCGGCCCGGTATCGCCGTCCCCGGACTGCTGGGTGGTCTGTTCGCCGCCCTGGCGTGGGTGGCGATGTCGGGGTTCACGTTCTGGAACCTCGTCGACAGGGTGTGGCCGGCATGGGCCCTTCCGGTGTTGTTCATCGCGGTGCCGACCGTCATTGGCGCGCTCGGTACCTTGCGCGGCGGTAGCGCCGCCGCCGGACGACGAACCGCGCGGCTTGCCGGGGTCAGTGCCGGGTTGGGCGTGTACCTCTACGGGACGCTCGCGGTCGCGGTACTCGGTGCCGGCGGCCCACCAGACGACTCGGGCTTCAGCGCCAGCTACAAAATCAACGATCGCCTCGGGAACAACCTCATCTTCTACCTGGCGCTTCTTCCGTTGGTCACGGCGACGTTCGGATGGTCTGCCGCAGCAGTCACCGCCCGCATCCGTCACTTGCCCGAGCGCGCTGACATGCCGTATGCAGTCGCCACGTCGTATGCACCGACGACCGCGTCGTACGTACCGGCAGCGACGCTGTATGACGCCGAACCCGCGATCCGTGGCGGCGTTGCAGCCTGGCCACGAAGCGCACGTGTCGCACTGGTGTCAGCGTCCTTTGCAGGCATCGTCGCCCTGGGCTTCGCGACCGGGCTGAGGGGCTAGCGCCCCGACCTCAGTGGGTCGGTTTGGCCGTGGGTTTGGCGGACGGCGATTTGCTGGGCGTCGTTGATGGTGTTCCTGTTGGTGTTCCTGTTGGTGTTCCTGTTGGTGTGCCGGTCGGCGTCGCGGTGGGCGGGCCTGACCCTCCAGGAGTCGACGACGGGGACGGACCGCAGATGATGATCGGCTCCGGTTGGTACTTGGTGTGGATGTGATTGACCTTCACGACGACACCGTTTTGCGACAGCGTCTGGGCGATATCGATCTGGAAGCCGCCTTCGCCTGCCGATGCTTCGCAGTCAGGTCGCGGGTTGTACACCGTGCCGGTCGTCGTCGGGGCATAGCGCGCGCTCGACGTCGATGTCACGTCGTAGTATTTGGTCCCCCAAAACGTGACCGTCAACGATGTTCCGGTGTACGACGTGGTGATGACGATCGCCGTGGGCTCGTCGTTCTGGAAGATGAGATTCGGATCGGGATACGACACCGTCGCTTCGCGGCCTGCCGGATAACGGCTGATGTAGTAACTGTGCGGTTGATGCGTAATGTCTTTGATACCAGCGAAGAACACCGCGTTGTACAACGTGGTGGCGAACTGCGAGATACCGCCGCCGACCGAATCTTCGAACAGGCCGTCCTCGATCATCGGCGCCAACACGAACCCGCGCTTCGTGTCACGCGGCCCGACGAACTTGTTCAAGCTGAACGTCGCACCCGGCATCACGATCGCGCCGTTGACGATGTTCGCGATCGTGTGAATGTTCGTTACGCGCGACGCACAGCACGGGTGGTGCGTCGTGAACGTGCTCACCATTTCCTTGACGCCCAGCTTCTGGGCGTCGGCCGTGGTGAACGCGGGATCGACGCCCTTCGCCGGAACAGTGATCGTTCGCGGTGCGGGCTGGGTCAGGACGGCTGAGATCGAAGAACCGAGCTTCGACAGATCCGCTGTACCGCCTTCGACGGACGGAATCAGTACCGGCGTGCCCGAGCGGACATCGAAGGACGCATCCTTGCTCGGCGTCTGAAGTGACGCAAAGGCCGTCGAGCCGACGGTGTCTTCGATGCCCTGACTGTTAAGCACCGGGAGCAACGCGCCGCCGCTGGGCTGGAACGTGAGATTCGCCGCGATCACCGCAGGCGATAGCTGCACGGCGTTCGTTCCGACGACGAGCGCGATGGGCGACGCGACCGCAGGCTGCGCGATAGTCGTGAGCGCTGTTTGAACCGCTGCGGCGGTCACGCTGGGCTGGATCGTCTGAACAGGTAGCGCCACCGGTGACGTGGACGCGAGGTAGGAGGCCTTGATCGCGGCGACCGCTTGGCCGTGCGAGATCGCGATGCCGGTCACCGGGGCAATCGCCGTCGGCGTGGTCCCGTGAAACACGATGCCGCCGTCATGCCCACCGCCGACAATCTTGGCGTTCAAAGCGGTTACGGCCGCGCCGAGCTTGGCGGTGTCGACCGACACGGCCAGGGTCAACTTCGGGTGGGCGAACAGCGCCTTCCACAAGCCAGCCGGGGTCGGATCGCGCCGGCCACGTGCTGCCAGCGCTGCCGAAGGGTCAACCGTGAGGCCCGACGTGGCCGGGTCGAGCGCGAACGCCTGGCCGGCCACCGTCAGCGTGATTGGCGCAGCAGCACGCGGGCCGATCGCCGCGGCCACCTTCGCAGTGGCGGCTGCCGGCGACATCCGCCCGACCGACACGTCATCGAGCGCCGGCCCGCTCACCGTGGTGTTGGGCAGCACTCCAGAGCCAACGATCGCGTAGGCGACGCCGTAGCCGATCGCCGCAAGGACGACCAGTGAGCCGCCCGCGATCAAGCCGATCCGCAACAGGTGGAGCGATCGGACACGCGTCACGAGGGTAGAAGAGGACACGGCCGAGGGGATCTCCAGTGGACTAGCGGCGAGAACGTCCGGTCATCGTAACTGCCGGTAGCTGCCCTCGAAGTACAGCAGTGGTCGGCGAGGCGAGGGGTCAGACCACAAGCCGACGACCTCGCCGAGCAGGATGTCGTGGTCACCGCCGTCGTAGACCGCACGGGTCCGGCACTCGATCACGGCCATCGCACAGTCAAGCACCGGCATGCCGGTGACCGGCCCGGGATGGTGGGCGTAATCGGCCATTTGCCCCTCGGTCGGGCGAGCCTTCTCGGCGAACCAACGAGCGACGTCCTCGGCATCATCAGAGAGCACCGAGACAGCCCACATCCCACTGTCGAGTACCGCCTCGTGGAATCGGGTGATCTTCTCGACGCAGACGAGCACGAGCAGCGGATCGAGCGAGACGGAGTTGAACGCGCTGACCGTCATCGCGTGTTCGACATCGCGATGACGCGTTGCCGCAACACAGATACCGGTGATGAACCGGCTCGCGACCCGGCGGAAATTGAGCTTGTCCACCGCGTCCGGCTCTACGGGGTCAGCCGACACCCGACCTAGCCTAGTCGGGCGACCGCAAGGCGAGCGTTATCGATGACGATGGCGGCTGGGTCTTCAACGAGTCGCAGCGTTCCGAGCGCAGTCTCGGAGAACGCGTTCTTCGTCGCGCTCGACAACGCGAGCACGCCGATGACGCGTCCGCCATGGCCACGCAAAGGCATCGACAAGAACGTCGCCATCCGGCCTTCGTCCTCACCGCCGAGGTTCTTGTCGGGGTCCATGACCCGCAGGTTCATCTCCTCGACGGCGATCGACGTACCGGTCGCCGCACCGAGCGCATCGACTGCTGCGGCCAGGAATTCGCCGTAGTGAGCCTGCG
Source organism: Acidothermaceae bacterium (assembly GCA_036510735.1). GTDB lineage: Bacteria > Actinomycetota > Actinomycetes > Acidothermales > Acidothermaceae > PALSA-607. Next base: position 11,755 of record DATCDK010000042.1, read on the forward strand.
AAGACTCGCGCGCAACGGCGACGTAGGCACCACGCTCTTCGATGAGGAACACGCCGGCCACGTCGTTGTCGACGAACCGCTGGAGCACGCCGAGCACTTGGGCGACGGTCTCCTCGAAACCCTTCGCGGTCGCCGCGATGCCAGTCATCTCGGCCGCTACGGAGGTCTCGAACAACTTGCGGTCGAGCAGGTCGCACACGCGCGACAACACGTCGTCCGCATCGAGCTCGAGGGGGTCAGGACGCAGTGCGGGTCGACCGCCGCGAGCCGCCTCTGCCGCCGCGATCACACCGGTAACGGCCGCGACGAGCTCAGGGGCTTCGAAGTCCTTCGTCAGGTACTGGTCGGCACCGGTCTGCGCGCCCCAGTAACGGTCGCTCGCGGCGTCCAGTGAAGTTAAAAGCACGATCGGGATGTCGGAGGTCTGCCAGTCATCCTTCAACAGCCGCGCGGCTACATACCCAGAAACACGAGGCATCTGGACGTCGAGGACAACCGCGTCGGGATGCACCCGGAACACGGCCTGAACCGCTTCGACGCCGTCCTCGACGGCAATGACCTCGAACCCCTCGCGAGTGAGCACGCTCGTCACGATGCGGCGCAGGGTGGGGCTGTCGTCGGCGATGACTACGGTCGGCATTCGAGGTTCCTCCACACGGTGTCGCAATGTCTCGGGGGGCGTCACGGTCTTTCGAGGGTCACAGTCTCTATCGGCCGACGAGGCGGCGAACCGTATCAACCAGCTCGGTCTGATCGAAGTCGCTCTTGAGGAGATACGCGCTCGCGCCGGCCTCAAGACCCGCGCGGCGGTCACTCTCGTCGCCACGTGACGTCATGATCACGACCGGCACCTGCTCCCAGCCTCGGGTCCGGCGGATCGTGCGGGTCAGCGTGAAACCGTCCATGCCCGGCATCTCGACATCCGACAGGACAAGGTCAGCCGGTTCCGCCCGCAGGCGCGCGATGCCATCGAGGCCGTCGACGGCGGTCACCACGTCGTAGCCGGCGCTTTCCAAGATCACTCGCTCGAGCTCGCGCACGCCGACGGAGTCCTCGACCACCAAAATCCTGGGCTTGCGGCCGATCACCGGAGCTACGGGCTCGGCGGCAGACGACGAGACGCCATGATGGATCGATCCGCCGACGTGACCAGTGCCACCAGCGCGCACCGAAATCTCTCGCAGGTCGATCAGGCACACGACGCTGCCATCGCCGTCGATCGTCGCGCCGGTCACCAGCGGGAGCCGACCGACGAACGAGCCGAGGTCCTTCACGACCAACTCGAGCTCGCCTTCGAGTCGATCGACCGACCAGGCAATGAGGTCGCTCGCGCCGCCGTTGCGCACGACCAGCGCGGCGCGCGGCTCGCGTTCACCCTCGACACCCAGCGCAGCACCGAGATCGAGCAACGGCACCGCGATGCCGTGCCGGATCACTACAGGGACGCCGGCCACGTTGTCGACGGCGACATCGCGCAAGCTCACTGATTCGATCACCGCAGGTACCGGCACGGCATACCGCTCGTTGCCGACCCGCGCGATCAGGCATCGCAGCACGCCGAGGGTGATCGGCAGCGTCAGAACGAACCGAGTGCCCGAACCCAGCTCGCTTAACACGTCGATCGTGCCGCCCAGGTCGTCGACCGCGGTCTTCACCACGTCGAGACCGACCCCGCGACCCGAGGTCGACGTCACCGTGGGTGATGTCGAGAACGATGCGAGAAAGAGCAGTTGGAAGAGCTGCGCGCCGGCCAATGTGCTGCCGGCCGGCAACAGGCCTCGCTCGATCGCGGTGGCCCGCACCTTGTCTTCGTCGATACCGCGACCGTCGTCGGCGACCTCAAGCACCACGGTGCCGCCGGCCGCCTTCGCGGAGACCGTCACGGTCGCTCGCGGCGGCTTGTCGAGAGCGCCACGCACCTCGGGTGTCTCACAGCCATGGTCGACGGCGTTGATGACGAGGTGTTTGAGGGCGTCGGCCACGCCGTCGAGCACCTTCTTGTCGAGTTCGACGTCCTCCCCCACCAGGATCAGCCGCACGTCCTTGCCGGTCGAGCTGGCGACATCGCGGATCAGCCGCGGGAACGCAGCAACGACCCGGCGCACCGGCACCATCGCCAGTCCCATCGCACCGTCGCGGACAAGCGCGAGCCGACCACGCGAATCCTCGACCAGCTCACGCAATTGGTGCCCCGACGACTGCATCTGGTCGGTCACCGACATGACGTGGTAGACCGCAGCCTCGACGTCGCCCGGCAAGCTTCCGCCGCTGGCTGCAACTGCATCGCGAAGAGCACGCAACCAGTGTTTCTGGTCAGCCGCCAACGCAATAACTCGCTCCGCGTTCTGCTCCACCCGCCGCGCGTCGAGTTCGGCTTCACCGACGACATCGAGCAAGTCGTACACCCGTTGCGACGTGACCCGCACCGAATCAACCGCTCGCTCGCCGCCGCCGTCCACCAAGGCAACGGGCGCACTCACCGCACCCGACGACGCGGGCGGCGGCACGGTCAACGACAGTGATGAATCGAGCGTCGAAGGCGCAGGGACTGTCGGCGGCGCCGGCACGATGAGAGTGCGCTTACGACCAGCCGGGACGGCGGGGGGTGCGGGCGCAGGTTCTGCGGCGGGCGGAGCGGGTTGCGGCATCCGCGGGATCGTGACCGGGTCATCGCCCTCGAGCGCACCGCGCAGCGCGTTGACCAAGTCGGTGAGGTACTCGTCGACGGCCGGCGTCGGGTTAGGCGCGATCGAGCGGCTGATGCCGTCGACCGTTGCGAGTAAAACGTCGACATAATCGCGACGCACCTGGAACCGGCCGTCGCGCAATGCACCG